>JAYWAM010000339.1:0-3297 GCA_043782425.1 Betaproteobacteria bacterium | reverse complement strand
CCAATGCGAATTGGAATAACTCGCAACACATAAATCTCAATCTTCGAGTTCTTCCTTCGCCATCTCAACGTCGAGTTTTTCAACCGCATCGCGCGGTTTGATGTCGGCGGCTTTTTCGTACAAGGCGCTTGCTGCTTCTAGCTTGCTGTCGCCGAACAGCAGCATCAACCCATTGGCATACTCGATATGCGTGACCGGCGACTTGGGCGCAAGCTTGAGCGCCTTTTCAAAATGCTCGACGCCCTTGTCTTTTTTTGCGCCGTAAGTGAGACCGCCGACCAACGCGCCGACTTTATCGATAATCTCGGCGTGATAGGCGCCCAGGGCGGTATGCGCGTCTGCGTGTTTAGGCTCCAACTTGAGCGTGCTTTCTAGCGCCGTCTTGATCTTGCCGCCGTAGCCTTGCGCCAGCGCTTTCATGACGGATATGCCCTGGCTGTAGCGCCCGGCGGCGTAGGCGTATAGATAATGCGCATTGGGATTTTTGCCATCCTTGGCTATCGCCTCCTCGGCGCGCTGCATCACTTGCTCATAGAGCTTGAGTTGCGCGGCGGGCTTTTTTTCAAGATAAGTCGCGTACATGGCCGTTGCCTTGTTAGCTACCGTGTAACCGGCAATGCCTTTCTTGAGGCCCGCTTCGGCGGCTTCGGCAAAATTACCCATGTGGTAATGGCGCCACGCCTGCTGCAAATCGGCATCTTTGGGAAAAGGCTCGCAGTCACCGGCGTGTAAGCCGCCCCAGACTTTTTTCAGCGCGTCGATGGAGTAGGTGAAATCCTTTTGCGCGTGCGGATAGGCTGCCCATTTGGCCATGATGTTCTCCTCCTGAAGTGTGACTATTTTACGTAGTTGCGGGAAATATGCTCCAGGTGCACACGCGCCGCACCCAGCAGGTAGGGCGCGATGAGCGCCATGACCTGGAACACGCCGCGCGTCAGGTCCTCCTGCTCGCCCAGATCGGCGCGAAATACCTGGCGCGAGGAAATGTGCTGGAAGTTCAGCCAGTATGAGGCCACCACCAGCACGTTTTCGGTAAACGCGCGGATTTCTTCATCGCTGGCGCGCATGGCTTTGCTGCGCACCAGGCTGTTGCTTAACGCCAGGATGGTTGCACGCTTGTGCTCGATAATGCGATTGAATTGCGACTTGAGTTTGTTATCGCGCGCGAGAAGATCGTCGAGGTTGCGGTAAAGAAAACGGTAATCCCAGATGCTCTCGAACATCAGGTGCAGGTAAAGCCACAGATCTTCCATGCTCGAGGCGGCGTCTATCACCTGCTCTTCCTCCACTCTGGGCGCCACATCGATGCGCGCTTCAAATTCCTTGAACAAATGCCGGACGATCTCTTCTTTGTTACGGAAGTGATAATAGAGATTGCCGGGACTGATATTCAGTTCGTCGGCGATATTGCCGGTGGTGACGCGCGCCTCGCCATAGGTATTGAAAAGCGCCAGACTGGCGGCGAGGATACGTTCGCGCGTACGCGCGGCGCGCGACGGCTTTGCGGTGGCGCGTTTAGACGCTGTTGTCGATTGGGATTTCAAAGGCAGTGGCATAGGCGCACATGCTACTGGAAATCCGAATTTTTCAACGCGCGTGTATGATTTCCCAAAATCATTGGCATAGACTAGCGAGCATTACGAACACATACAACTTCGCGGCGCGCTCGCCCCCTCACCCCTGCCCCTCTCCCCCGTTTCCGGGGGAGAGGGGTTTTCTCCCTCGCCCGCCTGGGCGGGAGGGCCGGGGTGAGGGTGGGAAAAGTGACACACGATCAAGCAACCCGCAAAGACCACCCAAACAGGAGGAGCTCTCAACATGACTTACTTTGTCACTGGCGCAACCGGCTTTATCGGCAAGTATCTGATTAAAAAACTGCTGGCGCGCGAAGGCGCCATCTACGTGCTGGTGCGCAAAGGCTCGATGAAAAAGCTCGACGCCTTGAGAGAATTTTGGGGGCCGGACGCCAAGCGCGTGGTGGCGATAGCCGGGGATTTGTCCCAGCCTAAACTGGGCATAGCGCCCGCTGACCTCGCCAAAATGAAAGGCAAGATCAAACATTTGTTTCATCTGGCCGCCATCTACGACATGCGTGCCGATGCGGGCAGCCAGCAGGTGGCGAATATTGACGGCACGCGCCATGCGCTTGAGTTTGCCGATGCGGTCAAGGCAGGTTGCTTCCATCACACCAGCTCTATTGCCGCTGCGGGGCTTTACGACGGCATGTTCCGCGAAGACATGTTTGAGGAAGCCGAAGAACTCGACCATCCCTACTTCCGCACCAAGCATGACTCTGAGGGCATCGTGCGCAAGGAATGCAAGGGCGCGTGGCGTGTCTACCGTCCAGGCATGGTGGTGGGCCACTCGCAGACTGGCGAAATCGACAAGATCGACGGCCCATATTACTTTTTCAAACTTATCCAGAAAATGCGCGATATGTTGCCGGTGTGGATGCCGACTATCGGTATCGAAGGCGGGCGCATCAATATTGTGCCGGTTGATTATGTGGTTGACGCCATGGACCACATCGCGCACAAGAAAGGTCTCGATGGCGGCTGCTTTCATCTCACCGACCCCGAGCCGATGCGCGTTGGCGAAGTGCTTAACCTGTTCGCCAAGGCGGGGCACGCGCCGCAGATGACCATGCGCATCAACACCAAAATGTTCAGCTTCATCCCGCCCTATGTGCTCAACGGCATCATGTCCCTTGGCCCGCTGCGCCGTATCCAGAAACAGGTGCTGAGCGATCTGGGCATTCCCAAGGACATGTTCGCCTTCATCAGCTATCCGACGCGCTTCGATAACCGCGAAGCTGCAAAAGCGCTGAAGGGTTCGGGTATCGCCGTGCCGCGCCTCAACGACTATGCCTGGCGCTTGTGGGATTACTGGGAACGCCACCTCGATCCCGATCTATTTATCGATCGCACGCTGGCGGGCAAGGTCAAGGGCAAAGTCATCGTGGTGACCGGCGGCACCTCGGGCATAGGCGAAGCGACCGCCATCAAAATGGCCGAGGCTGGCGCCCAGGTAGTGATCGTGGCGCGCGATGCGGAAAAAGCACAGTTGACGCTGGCGAAAATCAAAGAAGCGGGCGGCAAGGCGAAATTCTACAGTTGCGATCTGGCGAGCCTGCCCGATTGCGACAAGCTGGTGGCAAGCGTGCTGAAAGATTTTTCGCGCTGCGATTATCTGGTCAACAACGCCGGGCGCTCGATTCGCCGCGGCATCGCCAACAGCTACGACCGCTTTCACGATTTCGAGCGCACCATGCAGTTGAATTACTTCGGCTCGCTGCGC
>JAYWAM010000338.1:0-8724 GCA_043782425.1 Betaproteobacteria bacterium | reverse complement strand
GCCCGCTCCGGGGAACCGAATTTATTCACGTTTCTATCGAGAATTTGGTCAACGCCGACCTGCGCGGGCGCCGTGCTATCTCTCGGCGGGTGTTCGCTCTAAAATAGCGGCTCTTGGATTTTCAAAAAAGACTTCTCCGTGCCGCCTGAAGATAAAGTTCCCATCTCGATAGTCATCATCGCGCTCAATGCCGCGAAGCAGCTCGATGCGTGTCTGAAAAGCGTCGGGTTCGCCGCCGAAGTCCTGGTGGTTGATTCGGGCAGTCTGGATGAAACGCGCGCCATCGCCGAAATTGCCGGCGCACGAGTTGTCGAAAAAGAGTGGCTGGGGTTCGGCCGACAAAAGCAGTTTGCGGTAAGCGTCGCCAAACACGATTGGGTTTTGTGTCTCGATGTTGATGAGCGCGTCTCGCAGGCGCTGGCCGACAGCATTCGTCAGGAGATGGAAAATCCCGGTCACATGGCGTATCGCATGGCGCGTCGCAATCGCTTTTTCGGGCGCTGGCTAATGCACGGTGAAGGCTATCCTGACTGGAGTCTGCGTTTGTTCCATCGCGCGCACGCCAGTTGGAGTAATGACGAGGTGCATGAAACCGTGATCACTACGGTCGATGTGGCCACATTGAAAGGCGATCTGATGCACGATTCGGCTGAAGACGTGACCACCTATCTTGCCAAGCAGAATCGTTACTCGTCGCTGCACGCCCAAGCGCTGTATGAGCAGGGCGTACGCGCCGGATATTTTCGTCTGTTCATCAGCCCGCTGGCGCGCTTTATCAAATTTTATTTCCTGCGCCTCGGATTTCTCGATGGCGGGCCGGGATTCGCACATGTCACCATCGGCTGTTTCGCCGCCTTCGCCAAATATGCAAAATTGATTGAGCTGGGATCAACTGAGGGAAAGATAGAAAAACCATGACGCTTCTTGTTACCGGCGGCGCTGGATTTATCGGCGCCAACTTCATTTTGAACTGGATGGGACGCGAAGCGGCGCCCATCGTGAATCTCGACAAGCTGACATATGCCGGTAACCTGCAATCGCTCAGCGCCGTCGAAAAGCATGCGCGCTACCGTTTTGTACATGGCAATATTGCTGATCGCGATCTGGTGGCGCAGTTGCTGGCGCAACACCAGCCCAGCGCCATCGTCAACTTTGCCGCTGAAAGCCACGTGGACCGCTCGATTCACAGCCCGGCGGAATTTATCCAAACCAACGTGCTCGGGACGTTTCAGTTGCTCGATGCGGTGCGTGCCTATTGGCAGGGTTTGGCGGGCGAGGCGCGCGCCAGGTTCCGCTTTTTGCATATCTCGACCGACGAGGTGTATGGCTCGCTTTCGCCCGGTGACCCGGCATTTTCCGAAACCACGCCGTATGCGCCCAACAGCCCATACTCGGCCACCAAAGCGGCCTCCGATCATCTGGTGCGCGCTTATCATCACACCTACGGCCTGCCGGTATTGACCACCAATTGCTCCAACAATTACGGCCCCTATCAATTCCCCGAAAAGCTCATCCCGCTGGTGATCCTCAATGCGCTCGCAGGAAAGTCGCTGCCGATTTACGGTGACGGAAAAAATGTGCGCGACTGGCTCTATGTCGGCGATCATTGCGCAGCGCTGCGCGCGGTGCTGCAACGCGGTACGCCGGGCGCCACCTATAACATCGGCGGCAAGAATGAGAAGACCAACCTCGAGGTAGTGCACACCATCTGCGCCCTGCTCGATGAGCTCGTCCCCGCAAATAACGCTTACGCCAGCCTGATTAATTTCGTAAAAGACCGTCCGGGACACGACCGCCGCTACGCCATCGATCCCGCGTGCATCGAGCGCGACATCGGATGGCAGCCGACCGAGACCTTTGAAAGCGGCATGCGCAAAACCGTTCAGTGGTACCTCGACAGCGCTGAGTGGGTGCATGGGGTGACAAGCGGCGACTACAAAAACTGGATGGAGAAACAGTACGGCAGCGAGCAGAGAGGGTAAAATCGCCCGCTTCGCGACGCGCCATATCATTACTCACCCTAGTTCAACAAAATGACCCAACTTAAAAGAAAAGGCATCATCCTGGCCGGCGGCTCGGGAACGCGGCTCTATCCGGCGACGCATGTCGTCTCCAAGCAACTGCTGCCGGTTTACGACAAGCCGATGATCTATTACCCGTTGTGCACGCTGATGCTGGCGGGCATGCGCGACATCCTGCTGATTTCGACGCCGCAGGACACGCCGCGTTTCGAACAATTGCTGGGTGATGGATCGCAATGGGGACTGAACATTTCCTATGTGGTGCAACCCTCGCCTGACGGGCTGGCGCAGGCTTTTCTGCTCGGCGAAAACTTCATTGGCGGCGCGCCTTGCACCTTGATTCTCGGCGACAACATTTTTTACGGACACGATCTCGCAGCGCAACTCGAACGCGCCGCCGCGCGCGCTGCTGGCGCTACGGTGTTTGCCTACCCGGTGCAAGATCCCGAGCGCTATGGTGTGGCGCAATTCGATGCGGATGGCAAGGTCATCAGTCTGGAAGAAAAACCCCAGGCGCCCAAGTCGCGCTATGCGGTAACCGGGGTGTATTTTTACGACAGCCAGGTGGTGCCGCTGGCTAAAACCCTCAAACCTTCCGCGCGCGGCGAGCTCGAGATCACCGATCTAAACAAGCTCTATCTTACGCAAGGCGCATTGCGCGTCGAGCTGATGGGGCGTGGCATGGCATGGCTGGATACCGGCACACACGAAGCGCTGCTTGAGGCCGCAACCTATGTCGCCACGCTGGAGAAACGTCAAGGCTTGAAAATCGCCTGCCCCGAAGAGATTGCCTTCCACAAGGGCTATATCTCTGCCGCACAGCTCGAAGCTCTGGCGCGCGGCCTGCTAAAAAATTCCTATGGGCAATATTTGCTCGGCGTGCTGCGCGACAAGGTTTTTTGATGAAAGTCACAGCGACCGAATTACCCGAAGTGTTGCTTATCGAACCGCTGGTGTTCGGAGACGAGCGCGGGTTTTTTTTCGAAAGCTACAACCGGCGCGTGTTTAAGGAAGCCACCGGTATCGAGATGGAGTTTGTGCAGGACAATCATTCGCTCTCTGCAAAAAATGTACTGCGCGGATTGCATTACCAGATCCAGCAGCCGCAGGGGAAGTTGGTGCGCGTGGTGAGCGGCGCGGTATTCGATGTGGTAGTTGATTTGCGCCGAAGCTCGCCGCGTTTCGGAAAATGCGAGTGCGTGGTTCTGTCGGCGGAAAATAAACGCATGTTGTGGGCGCCGCCAGGTTTTGCGCACGGCTTTCTCGTCATTTCAGACTCGGCCGAATTTCTCTACAAGGTGACTGACTACCGGGCGCCTCAGTATGAGCGCACCTTGCTTTGGAATGATCCTGCATTGGGGATTCCCTGGCCACTCAAGGCAGAGCCGCTGTTAGCGAAAAAAGACCGCGAAGGCGTCGCGCTGCAAGCGGCCGAAGTTTACCCATGATAGCGCGCCAGGCGCACCCGCAGCGCATTTTGCTGCTGGGCGCCCAGGGCCAGGTGGGTGTTGCGCTGATGCGTACGTTGCCTGCGTTAGGTACGGTCGAGGCCTGTGGTCGCGCGCGCGTTGATCTTGCCAGCGCCGCCGCCATCCGCTCTACAGTGCGCGAGTTCAAGCCCGACATCATTGTCAATGCCGCCGCGTACACGGCGGTGGATCGCGCCGAAAGCGAGCCCGGGCTGGCAATGGCGATCAACGGCGCCGCTCCCGGCATTCTTGCCGATGAGGCGCGCAATGCCAATGCGTTACTGGTGCATTATTCGACCGACTATGTTTTTGATGGAACCAAGACCGATGCTTATTTGGAGGACGATGCAACACAGCCGCAGAGTGTGTATGGCCGCAGCAAACTGGCGGGAGAGCAGGCGATACAAGCTGTGGGCGGCGCGCATCTCATTTTCCGCACCAGTTGGGTGTACGGCAACCACGGCGCAAATTTCATGAAAACCATGCTGCGCCTGGCGAGCGAGCGAGACCATTTACGTGTCGTCGCTGACCAGATTGGCGCGCCCACTTCCAGCAACGCCATTGCACAGGCCACGGTGCAATGCCTGGCGCACTATCTTTCTGGCACGAAGGCGAAGCTGGACGGCTTGTATCACATGAGCTGCGGCGGCAAGACTTCGTGGCATGGGTTTGCCACGGAAATTTTTGCCGAGTTTCTAACCCAAGATCAACGCGCAAAATTAAAGCTCGAGGCGATTTCGACCGACGCCTACCCCACGCCTGCCAAGCGTCCGCTTAACTCGGTTTTAAGCAACGCAAAACTTCTTTCCCAATTTGGGGTCGGACTACCGGACTGGCGCGTGGCGCTGCAACAAATTCGCGCGCTAGCCTGAGCCGTCAGGGCTGGTTTTCGGCCTGAAGTGCACAATTCCCGTATAATTTCAAACTCTTACACTTTGAAAGAGCACGCTTTGTCCGAACTGCTTGGGGAAATTCTATTAAGCCGCAGCAAACTCGATCCCGCTAATCTTGAGCGCGCGTTGCAAGTGCAACAGACGCTCAAGGGTGGCAGCGCCTATGAAAAGCTCGGCGCTATTTTGATGCGTCTGGGCATGATTTCCGGGCGCGATCTGGCCGAGGCGCTGGCGCTACAGCAAGGCTGGATCATCGCCGACGCGACCGAGTTTCCCGAACTTCCTATCCTCGAAGAGCAAGTGTCGGCGCGCTTCATCAAGGAACATCAAGTCATTCCCCTGACCGAGGACGAGGGCGAGGTGACGGTGGCGATGTCCGATCCGGCGGACCAGTTCACCGCCCAGGCGCTGGCTATGGCGACGGGGCGGCGCGTGATTGCCAAGCTGATGGCGGCCAGCGACTTTGAAGTTGCCTACGAGCGGCTCTACGGCAGCGGCAAATCGTCCATGGGGCAAATCGTCGATAACATCGCCACGCGCGACGAGGAACAAGAATTCGGCGACATCGAGCAACTCAAGGATCTGGCCTCCGAAGCGCCGGTGATACGTCTGGTGAATCTGGTTATCAGCCACGCGCTGGAACGCCGCGCCTCTGACGTGCACATCGAGCCGTTCGAGAACCGGCTCATCGTGCGCTACCGTATCGACGGCGTGCTGCATGAAACCGAATCGCCGCCGCGGCGTCTTTCGGCTGCGGTGATTTCGCGCATCAAGATCATGGCCAATCTCGACATCGCCGAGCGCCGTCTGCCGCAGGATGGACGTATCAAGTTGCGCATCCAAGGCAAGGAAATCGACTTGCGCGTTTCGACCGTGCCCACCATGCACGGCGAAAGCGTGGTGATGCGTATCCTCGACAAGGGCGGCGTGGCGCTGGATTTCAAGTCGCTCGGCTTCGATGAAGACAACCTCAAAATTTTTCTCGACGTGCTGATGCAGCCGCACGGCATTATTCTGGTGACCGGTCCGACCGGCAGCGGAAAAACGACCACGCTCTACACGGCGCTTGATCGCCTTAACAATCCCGACGTAAAAATTCTCACCGTCGAAGATCCTGTCGAATATCAGATGCCGGGCATCAACCAGATTCAGGTCAAGCCGCAGATCAACCTCACGTTCGCCAATGCGTTGCGCTCCATTGTGCGCCAGGACCCCGATGTCATCATGATAGGCGAGATTCGCGATCTGGAAACGGCGCAGATCGCCGTGCAATCAGCACTCACTGGCCATATGGTGTTGTCCACCATACACACCAACGACGCAGCGAGCACCGTGAACCGCCTGCTCGATATGGGTGTGGAAGATTACCTGCTCACCTCCACCGTGAACGGTATTCTCGCCCAGCGCCTGGTGCGCAAGCTGTGCCTGCATTGTCGCAAGCCCTACAGGGCGCTGCCCGAAGTGGTGGCGCAGATGGGCTTGCAGCGTTATGCGCAAGGCAGCGACATTCATCTTTACCATCCGGTCGGCTGTGAGCACTGCGCCAGCACCGGCTATCGCGGTCGCATCTGCATCATCGAAATGCTTCCGATGAGCGATGCCATACGCAGCCTTATCATGCGCCACGCAACATCGGGCGAAATTCGTGGGCAGGCGGTGAAAGAAGGCATGTTGACCATGTATGAAAATGGCCTGAAAAAATCGGTAGAAGGCATCACCACCATCGAAGAAGTATTGCGCGTAACGCGCGAGGACTAGCACTTGCCGATCTTCCAATACAAGGCGGTGTCGACGTCCGGTGAAGTTCAGGAAGGCGTGCTGGACAGTCCCACGCAGGCGGCGCTGATCGAACACTTGCAAGGCATGGGCTTGATCCCGATTCGCACCACTGAAGCAAGCGCAGCCGCCGCTGCAACGAGCACAGCCAGGCCTGCATCGTTGGCGTCCGCATCGCGGGCTTTTTTCGCGCCGCGCAGCGTGACGCAAAATAACGTCGCGGTGATTACGCGCGAAATCGCCATCCTGCTTAAAGCCGGTTTACCGCTAGATCGCAGCATGGAAATTTTGCTCAACCTGGCTGATAACGAGCGCGTCAAGGAGTTATTGTCGGGCATACGCAATGAGGTGCGCGGCGGCGCGTCGCTTTCCAAGGCGCTCGATCAGCGTCGAGCTGTGTTCTCGCGCTTTTACGTCAACATGGTGCGCGCCGGTGAAGCGGGCGGCGCCTTGCCCGATGTGCTGCAGCGCTTAGCTGAGTACATGGAGCGCGCCAAAGAACTGCGCGAAAGCATTGTTTCGGCATTGATCTACCCGGTCATCCTGATGATTGTGGCGGCGCTTTCTGTGCTGGTGTTGATGATGTTCGTGGTGCCGCAGTTCAAGCAGATTTTTGACCAGGCCGGGCAGGCGCTGCCCCTGGCGACGAGCATTGTGCTGTGGGCGGGTGAGTTCTTGCGTAATTTCTGGTGGTTAATTTTTGCGGTCTTGCTGGCTAGCGGTTTCTGGCTCGCCAAATCATTGTCCAATCCCGTCAGCCGCTATCGCTGGGATGAACGTTTTTTGCGCCTGCCGCTGTTCGGAGAGTTGATCGCCAAGGTTGAAATGGCGCGCTTTTCGCGCACCCTCGCCACCTTGATGAACAATGGTGTGCCGCTATTGACCGGGCTTTCGATAGTTCGTGAAACCATGGGTAATGCCATCATGGGCGAGGCAGTCGCGCGCGTCGCGGGCGAGCTGAAGGAAGGCCGCGGCCTGGGCAAACCCATGCTCGAGACGCGACGTTTCCCCAAGCTAGCAGTGCAGATGATCGCCGTCGGCGAAGAAACCGGCCAGCTTGACGACATGCTGATGAAAGTCGCCGATGCTTACGATGTTGAGGTGCGCATGACGGTGAAGCGGCTCATGAGTTTGATAGAGCCGGTCATGATTATTGGCCTGGCGTTCATCATCGGCGGCATCATCATGTCGATACTGGTCGCCATGCTGAGTTTATTTTCCCTGCCATTCTGATTTTTCGAGGAGATTTCAATGCAAGTGCAACTACGACGTTCTAATTCGTCGGCGCCCTCGGGCTTTACGCTGATCGAAATTCTGGTGGTGATTACCATCATCGGCGCGGTCATGGCATTCGCGGCAAACAGAATTTTTGGGCAAGGTGATGAAGCCAAGTCGCGTCTTGCCAAAGCTCAATTATCCGAAATGGGCGGCAAACTCGATCTGTTCAAGCTCGATGTCGGGCGCTATCCGACTACCAGCGAAGGCTTGAAGGCGCTGCTGCAAAACCCCGGCGGCATGACTAACTGGAACGGTCCCTACGTGAACAAAGAGGAACAGATCAAGGATCCCTGGTCGCGTGATTTCGTCTACACCTCGCCCGGTCAACATGGTGCATATGACCTCGTGTCTCTGGGCGCTGATGGCAAGGTAGGCGGCGAAGGCCCGAACCGCGACGTTTCAAATTAAGCGTTGCGATGCGTAGCCGCGGCTTTACGCTATTGGAGCTATTAGTCGTCGTGACCATCATGGCGATGGTCTATATTCTCGTGCCGAGAATGTTCTTCAACGGTGTGTCGGGCGCGGATCTGCGTGCCAGCTCCAGAGATATTGCCGCCGGTCTGCGTCAGGCACGCGGCATCGCAATAAACGAAAAGCGCGAGACGGCAGTCACCCTTGATCTGGAAAAGCGCGCGTTTGCGCTCACCGGCAACACACGTACTTTTCAGTTGCCCGAAAAACTCGAGCTCAAGCTTTACACCGCGCAATCTGAGATCGTCAATGAACGTCAGGGCGCGATTCGCTTTTTTCCCGACGGCAGCTCAACCGGCGGAAGAGTGACGGTAGCTTCGGGTGAACGCAAATTCCTCGTCGATGTTGACTGGTTGACCGGCAAAGTGTCGATACAGAATTGAACCCGAGATGAGCTATCGCATGCAGGCAAAAGCGCAGGGATTTACTCTCCTGGAAATTCTGGTGGCGTTTACTTTGATGGCTCTGGTCGTCGCCGTACTGATGCGGGTTTTTTCCGGCGGTCTGCAAGGCATCGGCCTGGCCGAGAACTACGCTCGCGCCTCTTCCCTGGCCGAATCTAAGCTCGCCGGCGTCGGCAGCGAAGTTCCCCTCAAGGCCGGTGAAGTGGCCGGAACTGAGGCGGATAAATTTCGCTGGAAAATCGCCATGCAGCTTTATGACGACAATACTGCCAGCCCTGCCCCTAGCCCCATACAAACGCCGATGCGCGTGGAACTTTTCGAGGTTATTGTTTCGGTCGCCTGGAGCGAATACGGGAAAGACCGCCAGATTGCCATGACAACCTTGATGCTTGCCCCCAAGTTATGAAATCCA
>JAYWAM010000337.1:0-23185 GCA_043782425.1 Betaproteobacteria bacterium | reverse complement strand
AAGCCCTTTGATAACACCCGCTTTTACGCTATTCCAGCATGAGCAGGAAAGCGCAAAAATCGCAGAAAAAAAGCTTGCAAACGAACAGAGTATCTACGTACATCGAATCTGAATTGTTACCTCAACGACGCTAGGTGCAATCCTGGTGGAATCAGCCAACGCTCGCCGTGGGTGAAAGCATATTCAATGATGAGCGCCATTGCCGCCGCAGGGATGGCGCCTGCGAGCAAGGTGGTATGGTCGTTGAGCGCGAGCCCGGTGACGATGCGTTCGCCGAATCCCCCGGCGCCGATGAACGCCGCGATGGTGGCGGTGCCCACATTGATGACGGCGGAGGTTTTGATACCAGCCAAAATTGTCGGGCTGGCTAAGGGCAGCTCAATGCGCCACAAGATGGTGCGCGAGGATAGTCCGAGCGACGCCGCTGCTTGTCGCATACCGCCCGCAATCTGCGTTAACCCAGCGTGCGTGTTACGCACAATGGGCAGCAGCGCATACAAGGTGAGGGCGATGAAGGCCGGGAATGCCCCGATATGGCCGGTAAGGGGAATGAGGAAAGCCAGCAAGGCAAGCGCCGGGATAGTCTGCACCACACCGGTCACGCCGAGAATCACGCCCTGGGTCGCGCGCCGTTTGGCGGCAAGGATGCCGAGTGGCAGACCGAGCACGATGCTCGCCGCAAGCGACAGGAACACCAGTGCAAGATGCTCCATGGCAAGGCGCGTGAAATCCGGCCCGAAAAGTTTGTGCCACAAATCGTTAGCTACAGCGGGCTGCGCCGTATCAGGTGCGGCGCTTGCTGAGTGCTGCGAGAGGAATTGCGCTGCTACCGTGGTGAAGTCCTTGCCCTCGAGTTCGGCTGCGGCGTTCATGCGCCGCATGGCGGCATCGTCGATGCGCCCTTCGAGCTTTGCCAGCGCGGCCCAGGTTTTTGGCAGACGTTGCGGCAAGTCGGCGCGATACAGCAGCACGGCGTCATAGCGCGGAAAGTATTGCCGGTCGTCGGCCAGCACGATCAAGCCAAACTTTTCCAGCTTGGCGTCGGTGGCGTAAATATCGATGACATCCACCTGGCGCTGCGCGATGGCCTCGTAGGCCAGGCCGTGATCGATGCCGCGCGGTGTGGTGAACGGCAAATCATAGGCGCGCTTCAAACCCTGCCAGCCGTCGGCGCGACCGAGAAACTCTTGCGAAAGCCCGAGGCGCAAATTCGCATGCGCCTTGAGATCAGAAAGCCGTGTTATGCCCTTTGCGCGCGCCTCGTCGGCACGCATCGCCAGCGCATAGGTATTGTTAAATCCCAGTGGTGCGCCTGCGGCAAGGCCCAGCGCGGCGAGCCTGCGATTCAGTTCAGTAAACGGCGGCACTTGGTCCAGCTTGAGGATTTCACGCGCGATGGTGCCGGTGTATTCGGGGTAGATGTCTATACTGCCCGTCTTGAGCGCGCTTAACACGATGGCGGTGTTGCCCAGCCCGCGTTGATGCGTGGCGCTTGCTTCACCGGCGGCTTGCGCGCTCTGTGCGATGATTTCACCAAGCACGTAGGACTCGGTGAAACGCTTCGAGCCGACATTGAACTGCAACTGGGAAGCGCCCGCAACCGCGTCAGAAATAAACAGGCAAATCAACAGGACGGTCAGGATTTTCATCGGGTTTCGCATACGTAACACTGAGCCGTTAGTGTAGCTTGCTATAGCCAACGGGAGGCAAGCTTTCTTCTTTTCCTTTTTTGCCCTTCGCACAACGCGGCTCAAGAACCTATAATACAAAAATATTCCCCCTTAAGGAAACCCAAGTGCAATGACGACTGAAGCGCAAAGCGAATCCAAGCGTGGCCTGACGGAAGAAAACCTGCGTAAAAGCGAAGCACATCTCTCCGCAATCGTGCGCTCCGCAACCGACGCAATTATTACCATCGATGACGCGCAGAACATCGTCTTGTTCAACCACGCAGCCGAAAAAATCTTTACTAGAAAAGCAGAGAATGTCCTCGGCACTCCGCTATTGCAACTGATGCCGCAGCGCTTTCAGGGCGGGCACCACCATCATGTCAGCCGCTTTGGCAAGACTGGTGTTTCTGAGCGCGAGATGGGAAGGCAGCGGCCGATCTTCGGGATGCGGCCGAACGGTGAGGAGTTTCCCATCGAAGCTTCAATTTCACATTCGCTGCACAACGGCCGCAAGTTCTTTACCGTCATCCTGCGAGACATTACTTTGCGCCTGAAAGCGGAACGGGAGCTGGCAGAATCGAACCGCCAGTTGCGAGAGCTTTCGGCGAATATTCAAGCCAATCGCGAGGAAGAAAAAAATCGCATTGCACGTGAACTGCACGATGATCTGGGCCAGCAGTTAACAGCGCTCAAAATGGATCTTTCGGAGCTGAAGTCCCTGCTTGAAAAAAGATCGCCGCAGATTGACGGCAAGATCGCCACCATCAACGCGCTTGTTGACACAGCTGTCGCCTCCGTAAGGCGCATCTCCGCTGATCTGCGCCCGATAATGCTCGATGACCTCGGGCTGATAGCGGCGATCGAATGGTTGACCGAAGATTTTTCCCGGCGTTATTCAATCGACATGCAACTGAACATAGACCATACCGATAATGAACTCGAAAGCAGTGCTGCAGCATCGGTATTTAGAATGCTTCAGGAGGCGTTAACCAATGTTGCGCGCCATGCTCGTGCTACGTGCGTCACCGTCTCAATCCGTCAGAAGGCAGGCAGATTCATAATGGAAATTAGTGATAATGGCATAGGCATTTCTGTTGAAAATCAAAAAAAAGGGAAATCGTTCGGCCTAATCGGTATGAAAGAACGCAGCCATCTTCTCGGCGGAGAAATCACGTTCACTGGTTGTCCCGGCGTGGGCACTACTATCCATATCGCAGTTCCACTTGTGCAGCCGTCCGGCGGAGAATGAACCATGACACGAGTATTGCTGGCCGATGACCACAGCATTATGCGCGAAGGAATCAAGCAGATTCTCGCCAAAACCGATGATCTGGAGGTGTGCGGCGAAGCGGCGAACGGCATCGAAGCTATGGAACAGCTTCGCCGCGCCGATTTCGACATCATCATTCTCGACATGTCGATGCCGGGGCGTAGCGGCGTCGAGTTGATTCGTCAGATCAAGGCAGAGCACCCTAAGCTGTCTATCTTGGTGCTCACCATGCACGCCGAGGAGCAGTATGCTGTCAGAGTGGTGCGCGCTGGCGCCTCGGGTTATCTCACCAAGGAAAGCGTCGCTTCGCAACTGGTCGAGGCGACGCGCAAGGTCGCGCGTGGGGGGCACTACGTGAGCGCCTCCGTCATGGAGCGCTTAGCCTTTGCCGATAAGTCGTCCAACAGCAAGGACCCGCATTTGCTTCTTTCCGACCGGGAGTTTGAAGTATTTCGTTGTATCGTTGCCGGCACTAGTGTTTCTGACATTGCGCAGAAGCTACATTTGAGCGTTAAGACGGTCAGCACCCACAAAACGCGCATTCTTGAGAAAATGCAAATGCAAGGCACTGCGGACCTGGTGCGCTATGCGATCAAGCACCGGCTTTGCGACGAGTCCGTAGAACCGCGCGAAGCAGATTAACGACAGTCATACCAGGCTATGAGCCTGTCCCCTCCCGCAAGCGGATTACGCGTGTTTCATGGAATCAATCCAATTTGCGACGACTCCATTGCGGTTTTTTTGATTTTAATCAAAGTGAGATGCGCATGGATGAGTAGCCTCATGAGGTATGAGCGCGACGAAGCATGACAAAACTCGCTGAAAAGCAAATCTCACATCTGGCGAAAATACTTGCTGACCGTGAAGTGGTGCTGCAAGCGGAAATTCGCGAAGAGCTTGCAGCAAACAGCGACTATGCAAGTCTTGCGGGTAGTGTCACGGATCGCGCTGACGAAGCAGTTGCAGACCTGCTCGCTGACCTCGGCAACGCCAATGTGTCACGCGATATCCGTGAGCTACGTGACATTGATGAAGCAAAAATACGTATTAAGACGGGTGATTATGGTGTGTGCCGTGAATGCGGAAACGGGATTCGCTATGAACGCCTGATCGCCGCACCGGCGGCGATACGTTGTGAATCCTGTCAGAGGCAATATGAAAAGATGTTTGAGCCTGGAACTAAGCCTACGCTGTAACTTGCTGACTCTGTTGATGAATGCATATGATAGCGTGACTGCATGGTCATCAAACCGATCACATCGCTCTCAAGGGAATCTTCACTGACTTAATGAGTGGCGCGGCTAAATTCTCGCGGGAACGTGTCACCTGTGATGCGATTAAAATTGCGCCGTTTTTAGCGCTGACATGCTTGGTAGACCTGGCGGCGGCAGGTCCGGGCAATCTTTCTATCGTACGCAGCTTGTCAAGCGACATGATCTCGACAGATTTTTGCTCGACCTTAATCAGTCCGGCTGCATGCAGGCTGGAGAATGCACGACTTACCGTTTCCAGCGTCAGCCCAAGGTAGCTGCCGATTTCCTGTCGCGTCATGCGCAGATTAAAGCGGTTAGGCGAAAAACCCAGCGCGGCAAAGCGCTCCGACAGCATCACCAGAAAACGCGCCACGCGCGCCTCGGCGCCCAAAGTTCCGAGCAAAGTCATAACCGCATGCTCGCGACCGAGTTCGCGGCTCATGAAGCGGTAAATGGCGTATTTGAGTTCAGGCGACTTATTCCCCAGATCCGCCAGAATTTCAAACGGTATGGTGATCACTTCGCAATCGCAGAGTGCTACCGTTTGCGAAACGTAGTGATCACTGTAGATGCCATCGAGCCCGAGCAGGTCCGCTTTCATTGGAAAGCTCAATACTTGTTCGTTTCCCGTCTCGTCAACCATGAAGGTCTTGAAAAAACCGCTTCTGACCAGAAACACCGCTTCAAAGCTCTGACCGGCGATGAACAGCGCGTGTCCGGATTTGATACGGCGGCGCTGAAACACATAGTCGCTCTCTGCCTGATCCCGAAACGGAACGCGCAGGAGCTGGGCAACTTCGCTCAGTGTGGAATGGGTAGCGCCAGGGTTTCCCAGATCGACATCGCACTCGAGCGGCGGCAGATAGTGGTTCATCGTTGTCACGTCGTTTGTATAGGCGGTTGAGCTGGCCATATTGGACTCCTACGTATTGCCGGTAAAAGGCGTCGAGGAAGACGGCGCGGACTTGGCATCACGCCATTGCTGCAAAATCGGCGTGACTTGTGAGAATTCATTGGTCTTGTCGAGAAAATAGTTACTACCCGCATCCTGCGCAGCCTTGCGATGCTGGCTCGACGAGAAGTTGGTCAATACGATCGAGCGGATGCCGGGCTGGCGCCGACGTACACGCGACAATACATCGAGCCCGCTGCCGCCGATGATCTGAATATCAACGACAAGGGCATCGGGTTGAAGCGTTTCGATGTCAGCTACCGCCGCCGCCGGGTTGTCAGCCGATCCGACAACTTCAAGGCGCGGCACGGCGGAAATCATGCGTTCCAGGCGCTCGCGGATTTGCGGGGAATCCTCCACCACGTAGACTCTTAGCGTTGCGGCGGATTTGTGTGGGTTTTCCATAGCCGCAGTTTCGCAGCGCATGAAGGGCAAGAATATCGGTCAATGCTTAAACTTGTTATAGGAGGCTCCGTCAGGGGCTTCGGAAAATTCCTATAAAGCAGGCCGGTTCGGCACAGCATGACAGGCGCGCCAGCGAATTTCACTACAGTGTTAGCGTAACTTGCCGGGTCTTTGCGTCTGCGCTGTCTGCGCCTATCTTAAATCCCAGCGTTTCGCACAGCGCCAGCATTGAAGCATTTGAGGCAAGCACATAGCCGGTAAGCGCCTTGAATCCGCGCGCATGCGCCACCTTGATAATCATTTCCAGGAGGCGCCGTCCCAGTCCTTTGCCCTGCCATGCATTGGCAACGACTATGGCGTATTCGCAGGTGTCCCCATCGGGATTGGCGATATAGCGCGCGACCGCGATTTCCTCCTCGCGTCCATCCTGGTTCTGCACGGCGATAAGCGCCATCTCCCGGTCATAGTCAATCTGCGTAAAACGTATCAGTGCAGCAGGAGTCAGCTCGCGTAAGGTATTCATGAAGCGGGAATAGCGGCTTTCTGCTGACAGGCCTTTAACGAATTCCTGCTCGATTTGCGCATCCTCGGGCCGAATCGGGCGCAAGGTGACCACGCTGCCATCTGGCGCGCGCCATTCCTCGACAAGATCCGCCGGGTAAGGGTGTATCGCCATATGGGCATAGCGGCTGCGCAACGGTGCAAGTTTGCGAATAGCGATACGCGCGTCAAGAGCGATGACTCCGTTTTCGTCAGCAAGCAGCGGGTTAATGTCGAGTTCCTCTATCCACGGCAACTCGCACACCATCTCGGACACTCTGAGCAGCACGGCTTCGAGCGCGGGCATAGCGATAGGCGGCAGGTTACGGAAAGCGCCGAGCGCTTTAAAAATCCGTGTACGGCGCATCATGTCGTGTGCCAAAAATGCATTCAGCGGCGGCAATGCCACACTGCGATCATGGTGAACTTCCACCATGGTTCCGCCAGCGCCAAATGTGATAGCCGGGCCGAACACTGCATCGCTTACCACTCCGACCAGCAGTTCACGCCGGTTAGGGCGTGTAATCATCGGCTCGATTGTCACCCCCATCAGGCGCGCTTGCGGGCGTTTGCGCGCAACCTCGGCGAGCATAATCCGGTGTGACTCGCGCAAATCATCCAGGTTCGCCAGATTGAGTCGCACCCCGCCGGCGTCGCTTTTGTGGCTGATGTCAGGAGAATATATTTTCATCGCCACCGGGTAACCGATTGCGGCAGCAGCCTGCGCCGCTTCTTCAAAAGTGCGCGCAATGACTGCCTTAGCCACGGGGATATGAAAGGCGCTAAGCAGGGCTTTTGACTCCGCCTCGCTAAGCACGCTGCGCCGTTCGGCAAGCGCGGCTTCAATCAGCCGCCGCGCAGCCGCCAGGTCCGGTACGGCTTGGTGTGACAAAGGCCCCACTGTTTGTATCAGGGACTGCTGATTCTGGTAAAAAGCGGCGATATGCGCGAAAACTTCAACCGCAGGATCGGGTGAGCGAAACGTCGCTATGCCCGCGTCCTGCAACAGTTTACGCGCCGGCGCCACACTCTCTTCGCCCATCCAGCACGCGATCAACGGTTTTGGCGTTCCCTTCGCCGCCGCTACCACGGCGCGCGCCACATCATCCGCATCGGTCATGGCCTGCGGCGTGAGTATCGTCAGCACACCATCCACGCCGTCATCGGCGAGGCAGGCGGATATGGCCGCGCGATAGCGCTCGCTGTCGGCATCGCCAATAAGATCGATTGGATTTCCATGTGACCAGTTCGCTGGCAATGCCTTGCCCAGCGCCTCGGTCGTCGCCAATGACAATTCGGCGAGTTCAAGGCCCAAATCTGCCGCACGATCTGCGGCCATAACTCCTGGGCCTCCGCCATTGGTAATCACCGCGAGTCGCGCCGCGCGCGGGTGCACGTGCAGGGAAAGCGCCTGCGCTGCGGCGAACAGCTCCATGATAGAAGTGACACGCACTACACCGGCGCGCCTGACCACTGCATCGAACACATCGTCGGATCCCACCATAGCGCCGGTATGAGAAATCGCGGCGCGTGAGCCGGCCGGGTGCCGACCCACTTTCATGAGGATGATGGGCTTAACGCGCGCGGTCGCGCGCAGGCTGCTGAGGAAACGCCGCGCGCATCGCGGATTCCCTCGATATAAAGAAGGATGTGCCCGGTGTGCTGATCGTAGGCAAGGTAATCAATGATCTCGCCAAAATCAATATCGCTGGAACCGCCGAGCGAAACAACACTGGAAAATCCAATGCCATTGGGTTTGGCCCAATCCAACATCGCCGAGCAGACGGCGCCGGATTGCGAAATCAGTCCCAGCGATCCGGGCAGCGCGGTGTTGCGCGCAAATGTGGCATTCAGTCCCAGTGAAGGGCGCAAGATGCCGAGGCAATTGGGACCGATTATGCGCACGCCGTGGCGGCGCGCATTATCCAGCATGCGGCGCTCGAGTTTTGCGCCTTCGACGCCGGTTTCGAAAAACCCGGCAGTAATCACCACCGCAACGCGTACGCCGGCCATCCCACACTGTTCTATCACCTCAGGCACGCCATGCGCCGGCGTCGCCACCACGGCAAGATCAACGCGCTGCGGCAGCGCAGCTATCGACGCGAAACACGGCACGCCATGCACACTGCGGTATTTGGGATTAACCGCGAATAAGGCGCCGCGATATGCGGAAGCGAGCATGTTGGAAATCAGCACTGCGCCGATTTTACCGGCAGTTTCGCTGGCGCCGAAGATGGCGACTGACTGCGGCTCGAACAGAGACGTCAGGTAGTGACGGTTTACCAGTTCGTTCATGTGTGCGCTTCCGGCAAAAGTAATCGCGAGGCTGCTGTGTTTTTCTGGATTGCTGCTGGCAAAGCATATGCTACAGCCACCTCATGAGACATCCACATGAATGTCACCGGGCGCGGAGGGCAGGGCGGCTGTCCGTTGCAAGCTATGACATGCGCTGCGGCACGTGCGCGCGCAGTTCGCGCACTTGCGCTTCCAGACCATGAATGCGCTCAAGCAGGCTCAGCGTCAGAGCGAGCGCGGGGGTGTCGAGCTCCAGGTCATTGCGCAGACGGCTTGCCGAGCGCATGGTGACAACGCAACTCGCGTAGAAGGTCCAGTCTCCCGGCGCCCCGCCGCTGGGAACCAGGGCGCCGTAGTCCACCAGTTCACGCAGTTCCGCTTCCGCCAGGCCGCACGACGCCAATAGTTCGGCAAAGGAAATCTCCTGCCGTTCATCGAGCCACGCCACTTCAGCAACATCGTTAGTCATTTCGCACCTCCTGTCTGAAAGTGGCCGCGCGGATTGAAGCTCGAGGCCTCAGCCAGTTCTTTGTACAACGCCTTCTCGCGCTCGCTGAGCACCGTCGGCACGACGATTTGCACAATGGCGAACAAATCGCCCGCGCCTTCGTGCGGCTTTGGCAACCCGCGACCGGCAAGGCGCAGTTTTTGTGCGGCATGCGTTCCCGGCGGCGCCTTGAGGCGCACCGTGCCACCTAACGTCGGAACGTCGATGCTGGCGCCGAGCGCGGCTTCCCAAGGTGCAAGCGGCAGGTCGAGGTAGAGATCGTGACCGCTGACGCGAAACAGCGGATGCGCATGCAGCGCGATATTGAGAAACAGGTCGCCGTCGCGCCCGCCGTTGTAGCCTTTGCCGCCCTTGCCGCGCAAGCGCAGCCGCTGTCCATCGGTTGCGCCCTTGGGAATACGCGCTTTGAACGCGCGCTCAACGCGATGCGCTACGCCGTTCGCGTCGTATTCCGGGACGGTGAGGTTCAAATCGACGAGCGTGCCCTGATAGGCCTCGTTAAGTGAGATATGCGCCGTCACCTCGTAGTCCTGCCCCGGTATGGGGAAAGAAGTGCGTCCAGCGCCGTTGTGACGCCCGCCACGCAGGCTGGCAAATAAATCCGCCAAATCGATATCATCAGAGGAGAAGTGCGAATCGCCGAATTGTTTGCCCCAGTCAGGCGGCGGGCGGAATTCTTGTCCTGGCTGATGGCTGCCGAGTTGATCGTAGGCGGCGCGTTTTTCGGCATCCTTGAGCGTTTCGTAGGCTTCGGAGACTTCCTTGAATTTCTCTTCGCCCTCAGGATCTTTTGAAACATCAGGATGATATTTACGCGCCAGTTTGCGATACGCCTTCTTGATGGCCTCATCGTCAGCGCCGCGTTCCACCCCGAGGATGCCGTAGTAGTCCTTGTATTTCATTGCGCCTTATGCCTGGCCAATAACTCAGTCCATCACACTGCCGATAAACCCTGTTACCACCAGCACCAGCAATATCAGGCCGAAGCTGAGCAGCGTGAATCCGAGGATCTTCGCCCCTAGTGTCATCGGCTCAGTGGGTGCGTCCACCAGATACTTTTCCAGTTGCCCGGTTTCAACCAGGCGCTTGTATTCGATCGCGTGCTCGCGCCTGAATTCTTCCAGCGACACAGAACCGGTGAACATCACCACATCAAGCGGGAATTTGTCCGGACGGAAATGGTTGTTGAAGAAATGCACCGTGAACAGGAACAGCGCGGCGAGCAACGCCTCTTCGCCGTGGAAAATGGTCGCCACGTTGAACACCCACCCAGGCAGCACCGACGCGGTGAGGCTCGGGAACCACAGCATGACCCCGCTCACCCCGATGATGGTTATGCCCCAGAAAGGCGCCCAGTAGTCGAACTTCTCCCAATAAGTCCAGCGATCAAACACCGGACGCGGCCCTATGCCGAAGAACCACTTAAACATCAAAACAATGTCCTTCATATCCTGCCAGTTGGGAATGAGCGAATCGGAGCCGAACAGTTTGAAGGTCTTCCAATTCCTCGCCAGGCGTAGCGCCACATAGAACAGGTGCCAGAAAAACACGCTGGCGAAGACGGCCGCCGCCGTCCTGTGGATGATTGCGGCAACTTTAGGCCCGCCCAGCACGTTCATCACCATGGGCGCCCAGGTGCTGTTGGCATAGAACACCGACATTCCGGTCAAGGTCAGCGTCATCACGCTCAACGCAAGAGACAGGTGCGCAATGCGCCAGATAAGCGGGAAACGCCGGAATTGCTTGTCTTTGCCGCTGAGCAGTTCGCCCGTGACCACATGGGGCCGCGTCTTGCGTTGCTGGCGTTCTCTGTATTCGCGGTAGAACCACAGTGCGGTGTGGGTCCAGAAAAAGGCAAACGTGCCACCCAGCAAGCCAATCATCATCTTCGAGGCCAGCCAGATATAAGGGTAGCGTTGGAAATTGTGGGTGGTGCCGTGCGGTTGGAACGTGGCGAAGCCCTTGCTTGCATCCTGGTGGCATTTCTTGCAGGTTGCCACGCGGTTGTCAGGATGCATGGTTGACTTCGGATCGTTAACGCGTTGTATCAGATGGCTGCCGTGGCAGTCGAGACACTTTGCGGTATGCGCGTAGCCGAGCTTGTTGACCTGGCCGTGATAGGTGTCCAGATACGATTTGAGGTTTTCTGCATGGCAGTTGCCGCAGTTTTTGGTGATGGCGAGCCGCGTCGAATCCATGGCAGGTCTGTCCACGTCATGGGTGCTATGGCAATCGGAGCAAACAGGGGCTTTGGTGTTGCCTTTTTCGAGTTCTTTGCCGTGCACCGACGTTACGTACTCGTCGCGCTCCTTGGCGTGGCATTTGCCGCAGACGTTGGGGACGCTCTTGTGCCACAGCGCGCGTTCGGCGCTACCCTTGGGGTAAATATAGTGGGCGTCGTGGCAGCTATAGCAAGTGGCGTTGGTGTGCGACTGGTCCAGCCTGCTGGGGCGGGCGTGTATGGATTTCATGTAGCGGTTGATCTGCTCGACCACCACCCCGAGCCGGGCGTTTTCCGTGGTTTTGTCTTCCTTAATGGCTGTCGCCCACAATTCTTCGTGGCATTGCACGCAACTGACTTTGTGGTCTACGCCTTTTTTGTGCGGGATTTCGGTTATGTCCTTGTGACAATCGACGCACAGCCGTTTACCGTGAACACTATGGCCGAATCTGTCTCCCGCAACGTGTAGCGGGCGCATTTTTTCATCGGCGCCGGGCATGGCGAAGCCTTCGATGCCGTGGCATGCGAGGCAGGTGGCGTTGTCGGGTTTTTCTGCCGCTACGGGCGCTGCGCTGCCTGCAGCCTGTGTATCAGCAGGCGGCGTGGCGGCCACGCCTAGAGGCGCGCAAAAACCCAGCATTATCATTAGTACCCAGCACACCAATCTCGGGGAACGCATGGCTTTAACCCTTTTTCTATTACCTGCTTATGATTGTTGACTGCATATCGCTGGGCTGGATTTTTTATCAAGCTTAGTTAGAAAACGCTCTGGCCAGGCTGCTGAGGGGAAAGAAGATATTTCACCGCAGCCCCCGGAGTAGCCCGCCATGGCCAGCCAGTTGCGTTGTTACTTTGTCGACAGCACGTATTGCACGAGAGTTTTGAGCTCGGCATCGGTCGCCACCACTTTGATAGGGTGTCCCTTGCCGTCTTTGAGACCTTGCTTGAGGGTGGCGATCAGTGTCGTCTCGGCATCCTTCTTGTCCTTGTACTTGGCGGCGGTGTCCTTGAAAGACGGCCCCACCTTTTTCTCCGCTGCCGCGTGGCACATCACGCAGCCCTTGGTTTTCACCAAGTCTGCGCCGACATCCGCATTGGCGGCTCCAATCGACAACGCGCAGCTGGTGACGGCTAGAACCATGAGAATTTTTTTCATTGCATTTCCTTTATCGCTGTTAAGACAGTAAGTGGCCTGAGTCAAATTGACAAACTGGTTGCTTTTGATGCTGTGCAGTGGTGACTTGCCTTAATAAGTTGTGCTGCGTCTGCGCGCCCAGTATCCGCCCTTTCCCGGCAGCGAGTTTGATGAAAATCAATAGACCGCCATGACAATCTCTCCCCCTTTTTTGGAATCAACAGCGGGACGGGGTATTGCTCGCCTGCTTGACGGACATCAAACGACTTTGCGTCAGTTGGGTTAAGGTGTTAAAGATGCGCGTAAAATGTGGGCATTTCAACCGCTGGTCGAGGAGGGCGTAGTGGAGGTTTTCAAGGCGGACGTGGCGATTATAGGCGCAGGTGGAGCGGGGTTGCGCGCTGCAATTGCGATCGCCGAAACTGACCCTTTGCTGATCATAGCCCTGATTTCCAAGGTCTATCCCATGCGCAGCCACACGGTGGCGGCCGAAGGTGGCGCCGCCGGCGTGGTGCGCGGCGACGATAGCCTCGAGTACCATTTCCACGACACGGTATCGGGCGGCGACTGGTTGTGCGACCAGGACGTGGTTGAGTATTTCGTCGCCCACTGCGCCGAGGAACTGACCCAGTTGGAGCATTGGGGCTGTCCGTGGAGCCGCAAGCCCGACGGGCACATCAACGTGCGCGCTTTCGGCGGCATGAAAATCGAACGCACCTGGTTCGCCGCTGACAAAAGCGGCTTCCATATACTGCACACTTTGTTTCAGACTTCGATCAAGTATTCCTCGATCACGCGCTTCGACGAATATTTCTGCTGCGACATCGTTGTCGAGGATGGGCGCTGCCAGGGCGTGGTGGTGATCGAGGTCGCCAGCGGCAAGTTCACATTCATACAAGCCAAGGCGGTAATCATCGCCACCGGCGGCGCGGGCAGGGTATTCCGCGAAAACACCAACGGCGGCATCGTCACCGGCGACGGCATGGCGCTCGCCTACCGCCACGGCGCCCCGCTGCGCGACATGGAGTTCATGCAATATCACCCGACCTGCATGCCCGGCACCGGGTTGCTGTTCACCGAAGCCTGCCGTGGCGAAGGCGGCTTCCTGCTCAACAAAGACGGCTATCGCTATTTACAGGACTATGGACTTGGGCCGGCGGAACCCACGCCGCGCAACAAAGCGATGGAGCTGGGGCCGCGCGACCGCATCAGTCAGGCTTTTTGGCACGAGCAGCAAAAAGGCAGAACCATCGAAGGTCCGCATGGCCCGGTGGTGCATCTGGATCTACGCCACCTTGGTGAAAAGAAGCTGCGCGAAAGGCTGCCGATGATCTACGAAATGGCCGAAGAGTACATGGGAATTGATCCGGCGCGCACGCCCATCCCGGTACGCCCGGGCATGCACTACACCATGGGCGGCATCTATGCCAATCTCAAAGCCGCGACGCCCGTGCCTGGCCTATTTGCAGCGGGCGAATGCGCGAGCAACGGTGTGCACGGCGCGAACCGTCTCGGCTCCAATTCATTGGTGGACATTATCGTGTTCGGCAAGATGGCGGGAGTGGAGGCGGCGCTTTTCGCCAAGTCGGCGCCCAACAGCGCCGCGGCAACGCTAGAGAAGCAAGCCACTGCTGCGCAACAGCGTGCTGTGGGTCTCGTCACCAATACCAGCGGCAAGGAGAGACACTCGGTGCTGCGCCGTGAGATGGCGCAGAGCATGGAAAACGGCTGCGGCATCTATCGCAGCGCCACGGAAATGCAGGCGACTTGTGACAAAATCGGCGAACTCAGAGAGCGCTATCAAAGCCTCAATATCGAGGATAAATCGAGCGTATGGAATAGCGACTGGCTATGTGGCATCGAAGCCGGTTACCTGCTCGATGTGGCGCAGACCATTGCACATTCGGCGCTTAACCGCAAAGAATCGCGCGGCGCGCATCAACGCCTGGACGGCTATACACAGCGCGACGACGTCAATTACCTCAAGCACACGCTCGCCTATTTTAGTGGCGATGCTGCGCCGCGCATTGAATATCAGGATGTGGTCATCACCAAGTCCCAACCCGGCGCCCGCGCTTACGGTGCGGCAGGTGAGGCGCAAGAACGCGCAGCCGATCAGGCTAAGAAGAAGGCAGGGTTAAATGACTGATACGACAAAGATCATCGAGATCGAAGTGCTGCGTTATCGTCCGGAGCAGGACCAGGAACCGTTCTATCAGACCTATGCGGTTCCGTTTGGCGACGATTGGTCGGTGCTGCAAGGGCTACAGTACATCAAGGACGATCTCGACAGCTCGCTCAGCCTGCGCTGGTCGTGTCGCATGGCGATTTGTGGAAGTTGCGGCGTGATGATAGCCGGTGTGCCCAAGCTGGCTTGCCGGACTTTCCTGCGCAACTATTTCCCCAACAAAGTGCGCGTTGCGCCGCTCGAACACTTTCCCATAGAGCGCGATCTGGTGGTGAACGTCGAGAGCTTTATTGAGAAGCTCGAAAGCATCAAGCCTTACATCATCCCTAAAGAGCCGCGTTCGTTACAGCAGGGCGAATACCTGCAAACCCCGGCGCAACTCGAGCAGTTCCTGCAATTTAGCAGTTGTATCAACTGCATGCTGTGCTATGCGGCGTGTCCGCAGTTCGGACTCAATTCGAAATTCACCGGCCCGGGGATTCTGGCGCTGCTGCATCGCTACAACGCCGATTCGCGCGACGGCGGCCAGGCCGAGCGCATGGAACTGGTGAATGCCGAGGAGGGTGTATGGAGCTGCACCGCGGTGGGTTATTGCTCGGTGGTGTGTCCTAAGGGGGTAGACCCGGCCAACGCCGTAAATCAAAATAAGACCGCAAGCGCGCTGGATTACTTTCTCAGATTCGTCATGCCCAAGGGAGGCGGCAAATGAGCGCGCGCCGCCCCTATATGCGTTCGATGAAAGGCTGGTGGAAGCGCGACCCCTACTTCGTGCGCTACATGGCGCGCGAAGTTACGGCGCTGTTCGTGGTCGCCTATGCGCTGTTGCTGTTGCTTGGGGTGGTGCGTCTTGCCCAAGGTGAAGCGGCGTTCAATGGCTGGCTCGAAGCGCTGCGAAGCCCGTGGTCTGTCGCGTTTCATGTATTTCTCCTGGCGCTATTCGTGTATCACACCTGGAGCTGGTTTTGCATCATGCCCAAAACCATGCCGCTGATTCTGAAAAGCGGCAAAAGGCTATCACCGGCGCTCATTACCGGCGTCGGGCTCGCACTTTCCGCAGTCCTGTGTGTTGCGTTGTTTTTTGCCGTCAGGGCGATGGCGCCATGAAGCGCTCGAACGCTCCCATTTTCTGGTCACTGTTCGGCGCAGGCGGCATGCTCGCGGCGCTGATCGGCCCGGCCTTGGTGTTCATCACCGGCATCGCCGTCCCGCTCGCTTGGCTGCTGCCGCGCGACTTGATGCGTTACCCGCAAATACTGGCGTTCGCGCAAAACTGGGTCGGCAAGGGCTTTTTGTTTGTGGTTATTGCGCTGTTTCTATGGCACGGCGTGCACCGCATTTTTCACAGCCTGCACGATATCGGCATTCACGCCGGAACCGGTGCAAAACTGATCTGTTATGGTCTGGCGCTGCTGGGAACGCTGCTCAGCGCGGGAGCCTTGCTGGTGATCGGTTTTTGAGCGGGCGCTGGTGCTGGGTATGAGGCAGGGCAGGGGCGCCAAGCGCGCTATTGTGCTTTATTGCTGCGCACGGAAGTCTTCGCCTGTCCGGCTGCCAGCTGCTTTTCGAGAAATTCCCTGTTGGGGCAAAACGAAAAATCGACTTCGCACAGTTCGCCGGGTTTGACATCCCGGTCACAGCGCAATTTATCGCCACACACGCTGCAATTTCGCAACTGCGCTTCTATGTCGCGGATCGAGGCCTGCGAAAAGTAGGCGGGGGTATCGACCTGTAGGCGTTCCAACATTCTCACGAATCGTGTCCGCATTACAGTCGTCCTCAAGCGCTCACCGAACGGTGTCATCATGCCTGTGCGGCGGCGGCGGGCTTTGATTCTGGTCAAAGGATGGCGAGTTAAATGCAGTAGCTCTGCTCAATTCGCTCAGTGCGCTTCAGTACAACGAATCCCGATGGCGTAGCTTTAAAGCACAATCAAAATTGGGATGTTTTCGCGGCGAATGCCGCTGCCTGATCCGCAGTACGCCAGGCCGATTTGATGCAATCGCCGACCGAGATTCCGCCGCGGTAGTTGGCGCAGAAAAACAGTCCCGGCACATCGCGCTCGGCGCGTTCAATGCAGGCGATGCGCTCCAGGTGGCCCTGAGTGTATTGCGGGATAGCTCGTGTCCAGCGCGTGACCCGCGCCCATTCGGGGCGCAGCGCTGCGCCGAGCAGCAGCGTCAACTCGCTGTGCACCAGCGCAGCGATCTCGTCTGCGGCGAGCTGCGCCAGCGCCGGCTGGCGCATGCCGCCGACGAAAGTCGTCAGCAGCGCGAAATCCGGCGGCGCACGTTCAGCATAAAGCGTGCTCGAAAATATCGTGCCCAGGATGCGGCGCTGTTCGCGCTGCGGAACTAAAAATCCGAATCCATCGAGCGCATGGGCAATGGCGGCGCGCCGGTAGACACTCGCCACCAGCGCCACCGGCGCATAGGGAATCGCATCGAGCGCGGCGGCGGCTTGCGACGCTAGCGGCGCGCTGAGCTTTGCGGCAACGTAGGTGGGTGTGGCGAGCACGACTGCGCGGGCACGATAGCCTGGGCGTCCACTAGCGGGGGCGACGGCGATATCGAAGCCGCCTTGCCGCGGCGTGATGCGCGTCACCTCGCAGCCCAAATCGATGCGTTTGAGGCGCAGCGCGATGGCGTCGGGAAGCGTCTGCATGCCGTTGCGGAACGACAACATAGGCGCGGCGTGTTTTGATTTCTGCATATCGCGTGCGCGCGCCAATGCGCCCTGCAACTGGCCGCGTATCAGGCTGCCATACCGCTGTTCGAGTTCAAACAGGCGCGGAAACGCCGCCCTGACGCTAAGCGTTTCCACATCGCCCGCGTACACGCCGGCGACAAAAGGATTGATCGCGTAATCGAGAAACTCCGCGCCAAGGCGCCGCCGCACGAATGCAGCGACCGATTCGTCGTCGTACGCGCCACGAACGAGAAAGGGCTCCTTGAGCAAACGCAGCTTGGCGGCGGGCGAAAACAGCGGCGAGGTCAAGAAGGCAAATGGCGACTGCGGCAGGGCAAGTAACTTGCCGTCGCGCAGGATGAAGCGTTGACGCGCCGCTGGCTGTGGCGCGATGCGTTCAGCGGCGATGCCGGTTGCATCGAGCAGCGCGGTGATAAGCGGTGTGGTGTCCAGTGTGCTGCTCGGCCCGGCCTCAATGAGACAGCCTTGTTCATGCGTGCTGCCGATGGTTCCGCCGCTACGCGCTGCCGCTTCGAGCAAGACCACTTCTGCGCCACGGCGCTGTAGCTCCCAAGCCACGCTGAGGCCGGAAATGCCGCCACCGACGACAATAATGTCGGCTTCGAGGTGTGTCACACGCTGATCACCAGCTTTTGGTACAGGCCGCCAAAGTAGGTTCTCTTGGTGATCTGCTCGGGGCGCACCTGTGTCGGCAGCCAGGTGGCCACGTCGTGATTCCACAGATCGAGAGCAAAAGGTTCAAGCCAACCGAGGATATGGCGAAACAGATAACGCAGCGGATGCAAACGGCGCGGCAGATGGTAGTCGACGATGACCAGTTTTCCACCCGGTTTAACCACGCGCAGCGCTTCGCTCAGTGTCTGCTTACGCACCGCCTCGGGCTGTTCGTGCAGCAGAAAAAATAAGATTGCCTGGTCGTAACTTGCGTCGGCAAAGCCGAGGTCCGCAGAATTACGCAGATAAGAACTGGCGCGCGCCTCTGGCGGGAGCTTCTTGCTCAGGTTGCGCAACTGAATGGGCAGTACATCGACAATATCCAGCCAGCCGTTGGCGGCGATGCGAGCGGCAAGACGCGTCGAAAAATCGCCGTAAACGCACGCCACCTGCAGGGTCTTTCCAGGAATGTTTTGGCCAAGTTCAGCGAGGGCGGCGTCACGCAGCCTACTGAAGTTTCCCCATAGAATCAGATTCACCAGCCACTGACGCTCGAACAGGCTGACCGCATTAGGATGAATGTACGCCCACCAATAGGTTTCTACGAGGTAAGCCGGAATAATGGCTGCGGTGCGCAATTCTAGCGGGGCTTGTTTTACCTCGTAGCTCATGGTGACCTGCCTTTCCTTATTTCGTTTTTTTTCGGATAGCGAAGTAGGGCGATGGATTTCCGTGCTGACGCCTGTTTGAGCCGCTTTTGCGGGCGACGCAGATTGCAGCGTCACCGGTATATTTAGTATTACTGCAATCGCTTAGGCGACATTGATATCGATCAAAGAGATGGTGCGGTCGGAGCGGAGCTAAGCAAAAAATACTGCTATCAAACCCCAAAAAATTCGCGCAGCAGAAAGGCCTCGAGTCCTGAATTGTCGTCAATGCGCGCCGACAGCACCACCACGCGGCCGAGGCGGTGCGAATCCCAATTGAAATTGCCCTGGTAGTGCATACGGATCAGTTCAATCATTTTGCGCACAATGGCAAGCTCGATATTGCCTCGCGGGCCGGCATCGACTTCGTAAACCTGCCGCCACGAATTGCTTGCATCTGTCGTCCAGCCGCGAAAGGAAAATTGCGCAGTGCGCGTTCCTTTGCTCAGTATCTGAAAAACCCCGCTCGTACCGTCGCGACTTGGCGAGAGCATTTGCAGATTGCGTGTAATGCTGGCCGCAGCAATTTCGTTTATTGAAGGCTCGCGAGCGCTGGCGCGCGCCTGTGCGTTCTCGCGCGCAGCGGCATCCTCGGCGCTGCGACGTCTGGCGTTTATCATCGCCATCATGTCGGGTGGCGCTGCGGAGTAAGGCTGTGGCGCCGGTGGAGCTGACGGCTCAAGGGGCAGCGGCACGCTTTGTGTGGGATTTACAGCAAGGGGCGAGTCGCGCCGTGGCATGGGCTGGCGCTTGGCGCTGCGATCTGGCTGTGGCGCCACAGCCTCGGCAGGCGAGGGCGGCGGCGCTTCGCTGAGACGTACTTCGAGCGGCCCTTGCAACGTTTCTCCCGGCGCGCCATTCTTGGGTTGTGGAAAAGAGACCAACAGCAGCAGCCCATGCACAAGCAGCGACACGACGACGGCGACCGCGATACTGCGACGGATGCGTATGTAGGGGTCTGCGTCGCGCAAAGCCCAAGGTACAAGCAGGGAAGAGTTCATAAAACGCTAGACGTCGTACGTTGAGCCATAGTCCGATATTCGACCGTCAATTTGTCCAATCTTCGACATCCAGGCCAGCGACCTGGCCGAAAACCTGATCGTTAGTCACCAGTACCGCACTTACGCCTAGAGCGTGCGTGGCAATCAACAGATCAAATGGCGCAAGTGTCTTGCCTTGACGCTCTAAATTGGCGCGCACAGCGCCGTAATGCTGTGCGACGGCGCTACTCCAGGGCAGCACATCGACGCGCTTAAGGAACTCGCGCACGGCGAGGTGCAGCCGTTTTGCTTCTGGCCGCTTCGCCAGACTAAAAAGTAGTTCGCCTTCGGTGATAGCCGAAATGCAAAGCGCTGCCATCGGTGCAGCCACCACATGCTGGGTGACGGCCGGGTGTTCCTTGATGAGGTGACTTACCGTGTTGGTGTCGAGCATGAATTGCTTCATTCGCTCCATCCCTTGAAGGGGTCACGATCTTGGGATGCGCGCTCCTTCTCACTCAAGAAGTCGAGTGGTACCTGGACGTCTTTAAGCGCAGCGAAAAAGTCATCCCAGGTCGCCGGTTTGCGTGACAAAATTACGTCGCCAGTTTCCTGGTCCTGGCGGATGAAAACTTCTTTGGTATCGAAACGATAGGCCGCAGGTAAGCGTACCGCCTGGCTGCGTCCGTTAGTAAACAGCTTGGCGACTTGACTCATGATCGTATCCTCTTGTGCTGATAGATACCAAAGTATATGCCAAGAGTTGGGGATAAATCAAGGTATATGCTTGTAGTGGGGCAATGCTAATCCCAGCACATATCTTCTATTTAACATAATATAAATTATACGAAGTAATATTCAACCAAAAAATGGCATGTAAACACGTTATATATTATATTTCAATATTTTATATCCGACACTTAAAGTAAAACATTAAATAGTTTTAGCGCTCTGCAACGCTGAAAGTTCTAACTCGCTTAGCCCAAGATCAAGTAAAACCTCCTTGGTATGTTGCCCTAGCATAGGCGGCGCGGACTGTGTCTGGATAGGCGTTCGCGAGTAACGCATGGGACTGGCAACACCTGGAACAGCGTCGCCTTGTAGCCGCTGCAGCGAAAGTTTCAAGCCACGCGCCACGACTTGCGGGTCGGAAAAAACCTGTTCCAGATTGTTGATCGGGCCGCAAGGCACACCAAGGTCTTCCAGCGCTTTGAGCCAGGCATCGCGCTCGCGCGCCATAAAAGCCTCTTGCAGTATGGGAATCAGCGCTTCGCGGTTCTCAACGCGCGCTTGGTTGGTGGCGAAACGCGCGTCCTTAGCCAGGCCAGCCATGTTTACCTCACTGCAAAAGCGCGCAAACTGTTCGTCGTTCCCCACTGCCAGTATCAAGTGCCCATCTTTGCACTTAAATACCTGATAAGGAACGATATTCTGGTGCGCGTTGCCTTGTCGCTGGGGAATCTGGCCTGACACCAGATAATTCAGGCTGACATTGGCGAGCATGGCGACCTGGCAATCGAGCAGCGCCATATCGATATGCTGGCCCTGGCCCGTTTGATTGCGATGCTGCAAAGCGCCGAGTATGGCGATGGTGCTGTACAGACCGGTGACGAGGTCAGCCACGGCAACGCCGGCTTTTTGCGGCCCGCCGCCAGGCTCGGCATCGCGCTCGCCGGTGATGCTCATCATGCCGCCCATACCCTGAATCATAAAATCATACCCGGCTCTATCGCGGTATGGGCCGCTTTGCCCAAAGCCGGTGATCGAGCAATAAATCAGCCGAGGATTGAGCTTTGCCAGGCTGTCATAGTCGAGCCCATAGCGCTTTAGCCCTCCGACCTTGTAGTTTTCCACCAGGATGTCGGTGCGCTGGGCGAGGCGGCGAACTAAATCCTGTCCGGCCACATGCGCGATGTCGATGGTGACCGATTTCTTGCCGCGATTGGCGGAAAGAAAATACGCCGCTGTTTCATTGCCCGCGCCATCCTGGGCGAATGGCGGGCCCCAGGCGCGCGTGTCATCGCCGCGGCCGGGGCGCTCGATTTTGATGACTTCGGCGCCCATGTCGGCCAGAGTCTGCGTGGCCCAAGGGCCGGCAAGTACGCGGGATAAATCGAGGACATGTATACCATCTAGAACTTGTGCGGGCATGTGACGGGCTTATTGTTGAGCAAAGCAGAATCTTACACGCGACGGCAATCGTTCTGCCGGATGTGGGAGCGGGCTTGCCCGCGATGAATCGGCGTTGGCATTCGCGGGCAAGCTCGCTCACACATGCGAAAGCGGAATGACACGCGACAGCTATAATCCCTGCTTTCCAAAACGTCCCTGTCATGAAGTCCATTATTTGTACTTTCGCCCAGTTGCCCGCCACGCCTAGCTTCATCGTTGGTAACCGCCCTTCCCTAGCCTTCGTCTGCGCTCTTTTGGGCGTTGCGTTACTTCCCGCAGTCCGCTAGTGCAGCAAGGCTTGCAACCCCAAACGCAGCGCTCGTCGCGCATTGATGCATTGCGCGGCATAGCCGTATTCGGCATTTTGCTGGTGAACATCCCGTCATTCATCTGGGGCGCGAATGTGATGCGCTTTGGTGTGCTGCCGCAATCGGCTTCGTTACTCGATCAAGGCGTAGTTTTTCTGGTGAGCTTTGTGGCGGAAGTAAAGTTTTACCCCATTTTCGCATTCCTTTTCGGCGCGGGATTTGCGCTGCAAACGCGCTCATTCAGACGCGCGACGGGCAATTGGGACACAGTTCGTGAACTTTTTCGGCGGCGTTTTACTTGGTTACTGGTCTGCGGCATTGTGCACGGCACACTGATTTGGCTGGGTGACATCCTTACGATCTATGCGCTGGCGGGCCTTTGGATGATGAACTATGCCGGGGTGCGGCTGCGCGCAATGAAAAAGAGCGTGCTGCGCTGGGCGATCGCTGCAATTGTCATGATGATCGCCAGCGCATTTGCCTTCGGCGCGATGGCTATGGATTTTGAAAATGCCGAAAGTCTGAAGGTGATGCTTTCCGCGCTGGAGGAAACGCGGCGCGTCTATACCCAGGGCAACCTGCTGGAAATCGGCGTTGAGCGGATTACAGAATATTTCACTATTATTTTTTCCTTGTTGTGGTTTCTACCGCAGATAATTTTGCTGTTTCTGTTGGGGATGTTCGCCGTGTGCTTGGGCTGGCTTGTGCATCCGCAGCGATATCGTAAGATTAGGCGACGTATCCTGAAGACTGCATTGTTTGTCGGCCTTCCCCTGAATCTGATTTACGGCGTGTTCTCGCTACAACAAGCCATAGACCCGCACAGTCAATCCTTTGCCGTCGGCATGACGCAAGGGGTCATCATGTTGATAGGGCCAGTGCTTTCTGCCGGATACGTCGCAGCAGTCATGCTCGCCGGGCCAAAAATCGCTGCCTGGTTGGAACGTTGGCTCGCACCGGTGGGACGCATGGCGCTGACCAATTATCTAGCGCAATCGGTTTTGTGCGTACTGATTCTCCAGGGTGCGGGCCTGGGCTTGGGGCGCGCAGCAACGCCTTTCACGCTAATGCTGCTCGCCGTCGCCATCATGTTGTCGCAAGTGCTGTGGAGCCGCGCCTGGCTTGCCACCCACGCCCAGGGCCCAATCGAAACCCTGTGGCGCCGCCATACCTACTACAGGTCGTAGAAAAATGTCTTCCCCGCGAAAGCGGGGATCCATT
>JAYWAM010000336.1:0-8743 GCA_043782425.1 Betaproteobacteria bacterium | reverse complement strand
GACCGCTTGTCGTATGCACAGTGCGGCGAGGATCTGTTGATTCAGTATGTGTTCAATGCACTGGGCATTGAAAAGATTTCCTATCTTGATGTCGGAGCGCATCACCCAACCTATCTCAGCAATACGTATTATTTTTATCTCAAGGGGCATCGAGGGGTCTGCGTCGAAGCCGATTCGAGTCTGGTTCGGGCTTTTGTCGAGCACCGGCCCGCTGATCGCTTGCTGAATATCGGCATCGGTCTTGAAGAAGGGGTGGCCGATTTTTTCGTGATGACTACCCCCACGTTGAATACGTTTTCCAGGACGGAGGCTGAGCGGTTCGCATCATATGGAAATCAGAAAATCGAATGTGTTGTACCGGTGCGAATTCGAAATATCAATGCGGTGATCTCCGATGAGTTCGGCGGGGCCCCCAATTTACTTTCCTTGGACGTCGAAGGCCTGGACTTGCCGATTTTGAAGAGCCTGGATTTTGAAAAATATGCGCCGGACGTGGTGTGCGTTGAAACACTCACTTATACGGAAGATCAATCCGAGAAAAAGATTGCCGAAGTGATTGAGCTAATGCAAAGCAAGGGCTATTTTGTCTATGCCGATACCTATGTAAATTCGATTTTCGTCCGAATCGAAAAATGGCGTGCGCGGGGCGCGCGATGATGACTATTGTCAAGCGCTGGTTGCTGGCATTTCTAGTCCCTAAACCCATCGTCGGGATGTTGTATCTGCCGCGTTATCTGCGGCACTGGTTTGAGTATCGTGCGATGGCGCTTTCGGATACTCGCCCCGAATGGCGGGATTCGTACCCTTGCCTAACGGATTGGTATCCGTCGACACCTTTTGACCCACACTATTTCTATCAAGGCGCCTGGCTGGCGAGGCACTTGACGCTGACCAAGCCGACTTTGCACGTCGATATTGGATCAAGCGCGATGATGCTTAGTGTGATGAGTGCGCAGGTTCGTACAGTTTTCGTTGACTACCGGCCGTTGCGTGCTGGCTTGGAAGATCTGATCTGTCTGGCAGGCAATGCGCTGCGACTGCCATTTGCAACAGAGTCGTTACCGTCACTTTCCAGTTTGCATGTGTTGGAGCATGTCGGGCTAGGTCGCTATGGCGATGCACTGGACCCGCTGGGGAGTGTCAAAGCGGCAGTCGAGTTTACGCGGGTAGTAAGCCCAGGCGGCAGGTTGTATGTCTCTGTGCCCACAGGCAGGGACCGTACTTACTTCAATGCCCACCGCGTATTTAGTCCGGCGACGCTGCAGCGCATGTTTCCCGGCCTTGAGTTGGAGTCCTTCGCGCTGGTAGATGATCGCGGCAGTTATTTATCGACAGCCGAACCCGAAGACGGGGAGAAACTTGACTACGGTTGTGGCATGTATGTATTCGTCAAACCGGACGTTTCTGCGCGTTTAGCTGGGGCGTAGCTTTCCGTATGAGAATTCTGTGCGTATTCGGCCAGTACAACTATGGCGACCCCGTGCGAGGCGAAGGAGTGGAATACTCCCAATTCTTGCCGGCTCTGCGTGCTCTCGGTCATGAAACGTTTTTCTTCGAGTCTTTTTCGCGCAGGGGTTACCACAACTTCGCCGCGTTGAATGGCGCCCTGTTGAAGCAGGTTGAAGAGCTTCGACCTGACGTGGTGCTCACTGTTCTGATGATGGCTGAGGTCTGGATGGAGAGCATCGCCCTGATGCGCCGCGCTGGGTGCAAGGTGGTCAACTGGTCAACCGACGATTCATGGAAGTATCGTCAATTCTCACGCCTGATCGCAAAAGAGTTCGACCTGTACGCCACTACCTGCCCGGCAGCAGCGGCCTGGTACCGGGCGGACGGGATTGACAATGTGCATCTCACACAGTGGGGTGCAAGCGCCTCTTGGCTAGCTGTGCCCAAGCCGGCAAGCGATTGCAGATTCCCGGCCAGTTTTGTCGGCTCGGCCTATGGCGATCGGCCGGCGCGCATTGCTGCACTCGGTGCGGCGGGGATAGTGGTGGAATGTTTTGGTCACGGCTGGCCTGCCGGACCTGTGGCGGCAGAGCGGATTTCTGAGATCGTTCGCGATTCGGTAGTCAGTCTGAATTTCAGCGAAGCCGGTGGCGGTGGAGGTAGACAGATCAAAGCACGGGTGTTTGAGGTTCCTGCGGCTGGCGGAATGTTATTGACTGAAGTGGCGCCACACTTGGAGAATTATTTTGTTCCCGGCGCAGAAATCGCGCTGTTCCAGGATGACAAGCAACTGCTGGAACAGATGCACGAGTTGCTCGCCGATCCGAACCATCGCGACGCGATCGCCCAGGCCGGGCATGCGCGTGTAAGGCGCCATCACACTTATTGTGAGCGTTTTCGCGAGATGCTGGACAAGCTGGGATCGGTGGCACCCGGGCCGCGAGCGATTGACTGGCCGGCCTTTCAGAAAATCGAGGCAAACCATCCGCCAGGGGTTAGCCTGAGACTATTGCGAATTTTGCTGTTGGTTCCGTGTGTAATGCTTTTGGGATCCTCGCGCGGCCCTCGCGCCGCCCGCCGTCTCCTGTTTGAGGTCAGCTGGCGCGTCTTTGGACGGCATACTTACACAGCCGCCGGATGGCCTGGACGCCTGTTTTATCGCGAGAGCTGAGGCGGTGGACCACACCCTGCCATTGGTCAGCATTGCCATGCCAGTCTTCAACGCAGCGCGCACTCTGCCGGCTACATTGTGCTCGATACGGCTGCAAACCTATCAGCATTGGGAACTGTTGCTGATCGATGATGGTTCCAGCGACGCTACACTAGGTTTGGCGCATGCCGCGGCGCGCGCAGATTCTCGCATTCGAGTGATCGAAGGCGTTGGCAATGCCGGCTTGGCAGCGCGTTTGAACGAGGCCATTGCTCTGGCGCGGGGGCCTTACATTGCGCGTCTTGACGCCGACGATATCGCCTATCCGACGCGGCTGGCCATTCAGCTAAAATTCATGCTCGATAACCCGGAATGTGATCTATTGGGGTGTGCCGCACTGATATTCGATGATTCCGGGCGCATGCGTGGAAAGTGGTCGGCTCCCCAAGTTCACGCGGAGATATGCGCACGACCGTGGTCGCGAATTCCCCTGCCTCACCCGACTTGGTTTGGCAAGCGGCAGTGGTTTGCGCGTTACGAATATCGCCCCGAGTACAAGAAGACCCAAGATCAGGATTTGTTGCTGCGGGCCTATGCCGATAGCCGTTTTGCGTGTGTTCCCGATATTCTGCTCGGTTATCGTCAGGAGAGGCGTTCACTAGGGAAGTTGTTGGCAGGGCGGCGCAATTTTTCGCGCTCCATTGTGCGAGAGGCATGGCGGCAGGGCGCTTTCGCTGCGGGACTTGGTGGTCTCGGCGGCCAGGTTGGCAAAGCCGTGCTGGACGTGCTCACCGTGCCATTCGGTTGGGACAGGCTGTTACGCGGTGAGTCCGCAACGGGCCTTGCGACTGACGAAGAGCAGGCTTGGCGGTCAGTTTGGAAAGCTGTCTCGTCTGGATCTAATTGACGAATAAGGCCTTGGATTGAAATGAAAATACTGGTTACCGGCTGCGCAGGATTCATCGGGATGCATTGCGCGGCAAGACTGCTTGCCGCAGGGCACACGGTGATTGGCGTCGATAACCTCAACGATTACTACGATCCGCGGCTCAAGGAAGCGCGGGTGAGAGAACTCGTCAATAGGCGGGGTTTCGAAATGCACCGCTTTGACTTGTGTGACTTGGCTGCTCTCAGCGCGCTGTTCGCCGCACATCGCTTTGATCGAGTGCTGCACTTGGCGGCGCAAGCGGGTGTGCGTTATTCCTTGACCAATCCGCATGCCTACGTGGCGAGCAATCTTGCGGCCTTCATCAACGTCGTGGAGTGTTGCCGGGCCCAGCAAACGGCGCATTTGGTTTACGCAAGCAGTTCCAGTGTCTATGGGGCCAATGCCAAGCAGCCATTTTCAACCCATGATGCAATCGATCATCCGGTCAGCCTTTACGCCGCGACCAAGCGTGCAAATGAACTCATGGCGCACAGTTATAGCCACTTGTTCGGGCTGCCGACGACGGGCCTGCGCTTTTTTACCGTCTACGGCCCGTGGGGCCGGCCAGACATGTCGATGGCTCTTTTCACTGATGCGATAGCAGCCGATCGCCCGATCAACGTATTCAATCACGGCAAGATGCGCCGCGACTTCACCTATGTTGACGACATCGTTGAGGGGGTGGTGCGGGTGCTTGACCACATTCCGCAGGCCACTGCAGTGGGTCCTGAAAGCTATACAGATCCGGCGCGCAGCGCCGCCCCATTTCGGGTCTTTAACATAGGCAACAATAGTCCGGTTGCGCTAATGGACATGATCGCGCTGATCGAGGCTGCGGTTGGCAAAAAAGCCCAGATCAATTTCATGTCCATGCAACCGGGCGACGTTGCCGAAACCAGCGCCGACATCGATGATCTGGAGCGTGCGGTTGGATTCCGCCCAGCCACCCCGATTGCGGAGGGCGTGCGCCGCTATGTCGAATGGCATCGCAACTATCATGGCGTATGACCATACCCCATCAGAAGCAAAACGGGATCACTGGAGTATTGCCGCAGATGCATGAGACGACGACGTTGGGTGTGATCGGCCTGGGCTACGTAGGCCTGCCGCTGGCGGTGGCCTTCGGAAAACAATATCGCGTGATCGGCTACGACATGTCGGCCGCCAAGATCACGGCGTACAGGAAGGGCATCGACCCAACCGGTGAACTCGATGAGGCCGAAATGCGCGCTGCACCAGGCCTCGAATTCACGACTGACCCGGGCGCGCTCGCGCAAGCCGACGTCATCATCGTGGCCGTGCCCACCCCGGTTGATGGCGCCCACAACCCTGATTTTGGCCCGTTGATCGGCGCCAGCGAAGCCGCTGGCAAGCACATGCGGCGCGGTGCCACGGTAGTGTTTGAATCCACCGTCTACCCGGGCGCGACCGAAGAGGTCTGCATTCCAGTGATTGAAAAGCACTCGGGCATGAAGTGGAAATCCGAATTCAATGTGGGCTACTCCCCCGAGCGCATCAACCCGGGTGATCATGAACACACTTTCACCAAAATTCTGAAGATCGTCTCGGGTGACTCGCCTGAAACGCTCGAAACCATCGCCGCCCTGTACGCCAGCGTGGTCACCGCCGGCGTCTACCGCGCCTCGTCAATCCGCGTCGCCGAAGCGGCCAAGGTGATAGAGAACAGCCAGCGCGACATCAACATCGCCTTCATGAACGAGCTGGCGATCATTTTTGACCGTCTGGGCATCGACACCACCGAGGTGTTGGCGGCGGCCGGCACCAAATGGAATTTCCTGCCGTTCAAGCCCGGCCTGGTAGGGGGCCACTGCATCGGCGTCGACCCTTACTATCTGACCTACCGGGCGCAGATGACCGGCTACCACCCGGAAGTGATCCTGGCGGGGCGGCGCATCAATGATGGGGTCGGCAAGTTTGTTGCCGAGAAGACGGTCAAACTGATGGTGGCGTCGGGTTGTGCGATTGCCGGCGCCAGTGTCAACCTGCTGGGCCTGACTTTCAAGGAAGACTGCTCTGACCTGCGCAACTCGCGGGTGATCGACATCATCCGCGAGTTGCAGAGTTATGGCCTCAAGGTGCGGGTGCACGACCCACATGCCGAGAGCGCCGAGGCGCTGCACGAGTACGGCATCGAGTTGACCGCCATCGATGACCTGCGCCGGGCGGAAGCCTTGGTGGTGGCGGTGGCGCATCGCGAGTATCGTGCGCTACCGCTCGAGCGGCTCAGCGCAATGCTGAAGCTCGGCGCATGCGTGATCGACGTCAAATCGATGCTTGACCCGGTGGCGGTGCAAGCTGCCGGGTATAAATTCTGGCGACTGTAGGTTTTTTTTATGTGCGGCATCGCCGGTTTGATCCATCTTGCCGGAGGGCTGTCGCAGCAGGAACTTGAAGTCCGCGTGTCGGCCATGTCCGGTGCGATCTCTCATCGAGGTCCGGATGCCGATGGTGTGTGGAGCGATTTGGCCTGCGGGGTGGCCTTGGGCCACCGCCGCCTTTCAATTATCGATCTTTCGCCTGCCGGCGCGCAGCCCATGTCCAGCCACTCTGGGCGCTATGTTGTGGTCTTGAACGGCGAAATCTACAACTATGAGGAATTGCGCGCGCGTCTGCCGCACACGGATTGGCGCGGCCATTCCGATACGGAGGTGCTGCTTCAGGTGATCGAAACCTGGGGCGTTGAGAAGGCGCTAATACACCTGGTTGGTATGTACGCGTTTGCCCTTTGGGATAGGCGCGAACGCGCCTTGTTTCTGGCCCGTGACCGGTTGGGAGAGAAGCCGCTTTACTACGGGTTGGCCGGAGGCGCGCTTGCGTTTGGCTCCGAGCTTAAATCGCTGACGTGCCTGCCTGACTGGCATGGTGAACTCGATCGCGAGGCGCTCGACGACTACACGCGGCACGGTGTGATCCACGCTCCGCGCTCTATTTACCGAAACATTAAGAAACTGCCAGCCGCGACCTGGCTGCGTGTCGATTTCAAGAATGCGCGCAGCGTGCTCGATTCGCAGCCGTTGGCATATTGGTCGCTCGAAGATGTGGCGGCCATGCCGCAAATTCTCGATGCTGATTCGCGGGCAACCGACCAGTTGGAGATACTCCTGAAGCAAGCCGTCGCTGGCCAGATGACGGCCGACGTGCCGGTTGGCGCGTTTCTGTCCGGCGGTATCGATTCCTCGCTTGTTGTGGCTCTGATGCAGTGCCAAACGATGCAGCCGGTCAAGACCTTCTCCATCGGTTTTCATGAAGCCGGGTACAACGAGGCCGAACATGCCAAGGCAGTGGCCGCGCACCTTCACACGGATCACACTGAGTTGTACGTAAGCCCGGAACAGGCGCGCGCAGTGATTCCGAGCTTGCCCCTCATGTTTGACGAGCCTTTCGGAGACTCCTCGGAAATCCCCACATACCTGGTGGCTCAGCTTGCCCGATCCCGGGTGAAGGTGAGCCTGTCCGGGGATGGCGGTGACGAAATGTTTGGTGGCTACAACCGTTACTTTTGGGCGGAACGCTACTGGGAGCGGATGCGCGGTGCGCCAAGCGCTCTGCGTGCGTTATGCGTGGCGGGGGTGCGCGCGCTTTCGCCTGGGACCTGGGATGCGATTTGGAGTGTTCTGCCCAAAAGTGCGCAGATTGCCCAGGCTGGGGACAAACTTTACAAGCTGGCCGACTTGGCGCAGGCGCGCGATGGCCGTCAGGCCTATGCGTGGTTGATTGCGCAGCATCGCGAGCACGCTTCTCTGGTACACGGCGAGGGTGGGCAGAATCAGGCGGGCACCCATGCCCTGTGGAGTCGTGAGGATCGGGGTTTGGCCGAGAATATGATGCTGGCTGACGCGCGCGGGTACCTGGCGGATGACATTCTTGTCAAGGTGGACCGCGCTACCATGGCCGTTGGCCTTGAGTCGCGTGCCCCCTTTCTGGATCATCGAGTGGCAGAGTTCGCGTTTAGACTGCCAATTGCACACAAGATCCGTGGCGACACAGGAAAATGGCTCCTGCGACAAGTGTTGTACCGGCATTTGCCGCAGGCTTTGATGGATCGGCCCAAAATGGGTTTTGGCGTGCCGATCGATGCTTGGCTGCGCGGACCGCTGAAGGCCTGGGCCGAAGAATTACTTGACCCTGTGGTTCTTGCATCTGAAGGATATTTGCACGTAGCGCCGATCCGGCGTGCATGGCTCGAACACCAATCAGGGCGCCGCAATCTGCAGCATTTTTTGTGGAATATCCTCATGTTTGAGGCGTGGCTGCGAGAGACCAATCTGCAGTAGTTGCGCCGTATCCAGTCTTTGACGGGCGACGGATTACATCGCCGCCTGGTTCAGGATCGAAGGGGCGCCAAGGATTGGCAGTGACCCAGGCAATTCCCCCATGCGCGGGCCCTGTGACCCCTTTACGGCCGCGCTGCAATTGTCGATGCGGCTGGGCCGTTACTGGCTGGGCCGTTACTCTGTAATTTCGAAATCGTGGGTAATGACAGCGGTTGACTGCAGCATGGCAGTTGCCGAGCAGAATTTTTCATGGCTCCGCTTGATCGCGTGTTCGACCAACTGTGCCCGCAATTGCTTGCCACGAACAATGAAATGCATATGAATGCGGGTAAACACCTTTGGGTCCTTTTCGGCGCGCTCCGCACTGACATGGACGTCACAACCGGTAATCTGCTGCCCGCTGTTTTTGAGAATCAGTACCACGTCATAGGCGGTGCATCCTCCGGTACCCAGCAGCACCATTTCCATGGGTCTTGGCCCAAGGTTTCGCCCGCCGCCTTCGGGCGCACCATCCATTACGACGGCATGACCGCTGCCGGTTTCGGCCACGAACGACATGCCTTCCGGCCCTACCCACTTAACGACACTTTCCATCGAAATGCTCCAACGGGAACTTGATACTCCATTTTACGGGAGGCCCCGTGAGATGCGGCGCCGGCGCCTGCCGCGTTGCGGCACAAACTCCCGTAATGGATTAAGTGAATAATTAACTATCAATAAATAGCCGTTTGAAACACGAGAATTGTTGATCGTAACTAATTGATATTTAAGATAAAAATAGTTTATAATTTTCTTGGCCGATCTTTCGCAAGAATATATAATTTTTTTCCCTTGCGCTGCACCATTTGGAGTGATAAAGTTACTTCAGTGCGGTTTTCTGACCCCACGTAGGGGTGTCTTCCGCAAGCACGGTTGTCTCCT
>JAYWAM010000335.1:0-3329 GCA_043782425.1 Betaproteobacteria bacterium | reverse complement strand
TAACCTTGCGCAATTCGATCATGATGCTGTCGCATTACGAATATCTGGTGACGGGCGAAGGAATGGTTTGGGGACCGGAGGCGGCCATACGCGGCGCGACCGAACGCTTGGTGCCGATTCTGATGACGGCCTTGGTGACGGGGTTAGGCTTGTTGCCGCTGGCGATTGGTGCCGGTGATCCGGGGCGAGAAATCGAGGGGCCGATGGCACTGGTGATCCTGGGCGGGTTGCTTACCTCCACCGCGCTCAATCTGCTCGTGATGCCGGGTCTGGCGCTGCGGTACGGCAGATTTTCTGCAACCGAGTGACCATGCTTAGACATTTGAATGGCTTCAATTGAACGCACCGTCTACCCGCGCTTCAAGCGGAACTCGCTGGTCAAGGAGCTGGATGCTCTTTACACCCCCGACCAAAGACGAGTTGGATTTTGCCCGAGCGATGGCGCGCAAGGCGCAACCCCGTTTGGGATTGCTCTTACTGTTGAAGTCGTTTCAGCGGCTGGGGTATTTCCCCGCAGCGCAGGAAATACCCCAGGCCATCGTGCAGCACGTGCGGACGGCGAGCGGCATGGACGCCGAGGTGTCGCCTGCCTACGTGGAGTTGCGAACACTGTATCGGCACCGCCAGGCAGTCAGGGAGCGTCTGGGCGTCTCTGCCTGGAGTGAAGACGGATTGAGGTCGCAAGCGAGGCGATGTCCGCCGCCGCCGAGGTCATGGATCACCCAGCCGACCTAATCAACGTGGCCATCGAGGAACTGATCCGCCAGCGCGTCGAATTGCCGGCATTCAGTACACTCGACCGGCTGTCGCGGCGTATCCGCACCCTGGTCAATGGGCGCTTCTCTGCGGCAGTAATGGAGCGGTTATCCGAAGCCGAGCGCGGACAACTCGACGCCTTGCTGGAAGTTGGCGACAGCCCCAGAAAAAGAGCCTGTTCTTCGCACTCAAGCAGTTGCCCAAACGCACACCGAAAATCTCTTGCACCACGAGGATGACGGGAAATCCACTCCCTTTAGCCGGCATGGCGCGGTAGGCGGGGATCGTCCGGTCTGCGGTTGGGATCTGCACTGTGTCCGCATTGAGACCAGTGGTGTCTGTATGAATAGTGCTCGCGGAAACCGGCTGCGTGGCCAGGGCAAATCCAGTGGCGAGCATGGAAGCAACGAATTCGCGGCGGGTCAGGTGCGGTAGCTTATTATCCATGAGCGATCTCCTATCGGAATGTATTACTTCCCCTTTGCCGCACTAGGTTTTTTCTTGGAAGCGGGGCGCTTGGCATCTTCAATTTCTACATTGAGCTTGCCGCGCTTTACGCTCAGCGTGACGCGCTTAATCGCTTTACTCTCCGCCATACGCGCCAAGAAGGCATCCGATAATGCCGCTAATACCGTGTTGGAAATAATCGCATCGGCGTTGCGTGCGCCGCTATCCACTTCGGTGCAGCGGCTGACGATTAACTCCACCAAAGCGTCGTCGAAGATTAATTCCGCCGCGTGATTTTTCAGTACGCGATCGCGAATACGCGTCAGTTTCAAACGCACGATGCGCTTCAATACATCGTCTTGCACCGGGTAATACGGAATCACATTCAAGCGCCCGAGGAAAGCCGGCTTAAACGATTTTTGCAGGCTGGAGCGTAACAGCTCGATCAAGTCTTCCGGGGTCGGTGCGCGCGCTTTGCCGTCGACTGTTACGCCATGCTCTACAGCACGCATAATCAAATCGGTGCCGACATTCGAAGTGAGCAGGATCACGGTATTTTTAAAATCCACCATGCGCCCTTCGGCATCTTCCAATTGCCCCTTATCGAATACTTGGAAAAACAATTCCAACACATCCGGATGCGCTTTCTCAACTTCGTCCAGCAGCACCACGCTATACGGTTTACGCCGCACCGCTTCGGTCAGCACGCCGCCTTCGCCATAGCCGACATAGCCGGGTGGCGAGCCCTTCAAGCCGGAGACGCTATGCGCTTCCTGGTATTCCGACATATTGATGGTGATCAAGCTTTTCTCGCCGCCATATAAGGCTTCGCCCAGCGCCAGCGCTGTTTCGGTTTTGCCTACGCCGGATGGACCGACCAACAGAAACACGCCCTTGGGTTTGCTCGGGTCTTCCAGATTGGCGCGCGCGATTTGGATGCGGCGCGCAATCAGGTCCAAAGCATGACTCTGGCCGATGACGCGTTGCTCCAACAAATCCTTCAAATTGCGCACCGCATCGAGTTCATCCGCCAACATGCGGCCCAAAGGAATCCCGGTCCAGCTGGAAATAATATCCGCCACCGCAGCGCCGTCCACGCACTCATACACCAAAGGATTGGCGGCATGCGCAGCGGATAGTGCACCGAGCGTGCTTCGCAGACGCACCAGCGCATCATTACTGCGCGCTTTTTTCGCACCCGGCTTGGCGTTGTCTTGCTCATGTAGTTCTTGGCGTAAGGCATGGACTTCTTCCACCAGCTTACGTTGCTTGGCGTAGTCGATCTGTTGCGCTTCCAGCATTTGCGTCAGGTCGACGCGTTTGCTCACCAATTCCTCCATGCGGTTTTCGTGTTTCGCATCATCGCGCTCGCGTGCCAAGGCAGCGGCTTCGCGGTCGATGTTTTCAATCAAGCGTGATAAATCTTCGATAGCAGCGGGGCGGCTGGCTTGCGACAGGGCGACGCGTGCGCAAGCGGTGTCGAGTACGCTCACGCCTTTATCCGGCAGTTGACGCCCGGTAATGTAGCGGCTGGAGAGTTTGACGGCTTCCGTGACCGCTTCATCCAAAATGACCACGCCGTGGTGCGTCTCCATGGTGCGGGCAATGCCGCGCAGCATTTGTGTCGCACCTTCTTCCGAGGGTTCTTCCACTTTCACGACTTGGAAGCGACGCGCTAAGGCAGCGTCTTTCTCGAAATACTTTTTATACTCCGACCACGTGGTGGCGGCGATGGTGCGCAACTCGCCGCGCGCCAAAGCCGGCTTGAGCAAATTCGCCGCATCGCTTTGCCCGGCTTGGCCGCCGGCGCCGATCATGGTGTGCGCTTCGTCGATAAACAAAATAATCGGCGTCAGGCTGGCTTTCACTTCGTCGATCACTCCGCGCAGGCGGTTTTCAAACTCACCTTTGACGCTGGCGCCGGCTTGCAGCAAGCCTAAATCCAAGGTGCGTAAAATGGCGCGTTTTAAAACGTCAGGCACATCGCCTTGCACGATGCGTAGCGCCAGCCCTTCGACCACCGCGGTTTTACCCACGCCCGGTTCGCCGGTCAAAATCGGATTGTTCTGCCGCCGTCGCAACAAGATGTCGATCATCTGCCGGATTTCGGTATCGCGCCCCAGCAC
>JAYWAM010000334.1:0-8823 GCA_043782425.1 Betaproteobacteria bacterium | reverse complement strand
CATTTTCGCTTCAGCAAAATAATTGCCGATGATCTGCAAGCCAACCGGCAGGTTGCGCTCGCCGAAGCCGCAGGGTATCGACATACCCGGCAAACCCGCGAGATTCACGGCGATGGTGTATAGATCGTCGAGATACATCTGCACCGGATTATCGGTTTTTGCGCCAAATTCGTAGGCGACGCTGGGCGCTGTGGGGCCCATGATGACATCGCATTGTTTGAATGCCGCGCTAAAGTCACCTGCTATCAGACGGCGCAGCTTTTGTGCCTGCAAGTAATAAGCATCGTAATAGCCGTGCGATAGCACGTAGGCGCCGATCAGGATGCGGCGTTTTACCTCGGCGCCGAAACCTTCGGCGCGAGTTTTTTTATACATGTCGAGCAAATCCGTGTACTCGGGCGTGCGGTAACCATAGCGCACGCCATCGAAGCGCGACAGATTTGAAGACGCTTCGGCTGACGCGATTACGTAGTACACCGGAACGGCGAGTTTCTGGTTGGGTAGATCGACATCCACCGTTGTCGCGCCCAGTTTTTTGAACTCTTCAAGCGCCGCCAGCACCGGCGTGGCAATACTGTTCGCCAGGTCAGCGGTGAAATACTGGCGCGGTACGCCGATGCGTAAGCCTTGCAACGGCTTGCCACCGGGATGCGCGGCGGGAGGGGCTTGAATTTCGCGCGTGTACTCTTCCTTAGTGCGCTCAAGCGAGGTTGAATCGCGCGCATCGAAACCCGCCATGACATTTAAAACCAGCGCCAGGTCTTCGGCGCTACGCGCGATCACGCCGCCCTGGTCAAGGCTGGAGGCAAAAGCGATCATGCCGTAACGCGACACCATGCCGTAGGTCGGCTTGATGCCGCACACGCCGGTGAATCCTGCGGGCTGACGGATCGACCCCCCTGTATCGCTGGCGCTGGCGGCAGGCGCGATGCGCGCCGCAACCACGGCTGCCGAGCCGCCCGACGATCCACCCGGCACCACACGCGCATCCCAGGGATTTTTTACCGCGCCGAAATAAGAGGTTTCGTTGGACGAGCCCATGGCGAACTCGTCCATGTTGGTCTTGCCCAGTATCACTGCACCCGCCTGGTTAAATTGCTCGATCACATGCGCGTCATAGGGCGCGATGAAGTTGTGCAGCATTTTCGAGCCGCAGGTGGTGCGCCATCCCTTGGTGCAAAACAAATCCTTGTGCGCCACGGGAATACCGGTGAGCGGCTGTAGTTTTTCACCGCTGGCGATGCGCTGGTCTGCGGCGCGCGCCTGCGCCAGACTTTGCTCTTCATCCAGCGTTATAAAAGCATTGAGCGATTTTCCCAGCGTTGTGGCGCGCAGCAGCAAGGCGCGCGTCAGTTCTACGCTGGAAATTTTTTTCGCCGCGAGTTGCATGGAAAGCTGTTTAAGGCTGGCGTTGTGCATTACTCCATCACCTTGGGCACCAGATAAAGCCCATTTCCCACTTGTGGCGCTATCGATTGAAAAAGTTCGCGCTGGTCGGTTTCGCTCACCTTGTCTTCACGCAGGCGTTGCACCACATCAATGCCGTGCGACATCGGCGCGACATTACTGGTATCGACCGCGCGCATTTGTTCGATCATATTGAAAATGCCCGAGAGCTTTTGGTTGATCTCGCTCACCTCCTGGTCAGTGACCGCAATGCGGGCCAAGTGGGCGATGCGGCGGATATCGGCGAGATTTAGCGACATGGACGGATTGAGGGAATGGAAAAAATGCGAAACCACAAAAAATTAGGGGCTTAGCGCATGAAATTGGTTCGATTTATGCGATATTATAGGACATTTGCCCGACCCGTTTGGGTCGCCATCCCTTAACCGCAACCACTAAAAAGTAACCTCAGTCATGTTTTCGTTTTTTACCAAGCATTTTTCCACCGATCTGGCTATCGACCTCGGCACTGCTAACACCCTCATCTACGTACGCGGCAAAGGCATCGTCCTCGACGAACCCTCAGTCGTTGCAATCCGTCAGGAAGCCGGCCCCAACTCGAAAAAGACTATACAGGCTGTCGGCCTGGCGGCCAAGATGATGCTAGGGCGCACGCCGGGCAACATCACTGCTATCCGCCCCATGAAAGATGGCGTGATCGCCGACTTCCACACCACCGAGCATATGCTCAAGTTCTTCATCAAGAAGGTGCATGACGCGCAGTGGTTCAAGCCCAGCCCGCGCATTGTCATTTGTGTACCGTGCGGCTCGACCCAAGTCGAGCGCCGCGCCATCCGCGAATCGGCGGTGGCGGCAGGCGCCAGCCAGGTGTTTCTGATCGAAGAGCCGATGGCGGCGGCCATAGGCGCGGGCCTGCCGATCGCCGAGCCGACCGGCTCTATGGTGGTCGATATCGGCGGCGGCACCACTGAGGTGGGTGTGATTTCGCTGGGCGGTATCGTGTATGCCGCTTCAGTGCGCGTCGGCGGTGACAAATTCGATGAAGCCATCATCAACTATATTCGCCGCAATTACGGCATGCTGGTGGGCGAATCGACTGCGGAAAATATTAAGAAGAATATCGGCTCGGCTTTTCCGGGATCGGAAGTGCGTGAGATGGAAGTCAAGGGCCGCAACCTGGCTGAAGGTATTCCGCGCAGCTTCACCATTTCTTCCAATGAAATTCTGGAGGCGCTGACTGAACCGCTCAACAGCATCGTCTCCGCAGTCAAATCGGCGCTGGAACAAACGCCCCCGGAACTGGGCGCCGATATTGCCGAAAAAGGCATGGTGCTGACCGGCGGCGGCGCATTGCTGCGCGAACTGGATCGTCTGCTGGTGGAAGAAACCGGGCTGCCGGTGATCGTGGCCGAAGATCCGCTCACCTGCGTGGTGCGTGGCTCGGGCCGGGCGCTGGAAGAAATGGACAAACTGGGGTCCGTCTTCACCACTGAGTTGTGATCGCCCTACTGCGCATCATATTGCTCCTGCGTGCGCCACTCTGGCGTAGTCATAGTTTTTCGCTCTGAGCCTGTCTATGCATCAGCAACCGTTTTTTAACCGCGGCCCGTCACCTCTCGCCAGGCTGACGTTTTTTGCCTTGCTGGCGATCGGTGTGATGATCGCTGATCACCGTTTTCGCGCGCTCGACAGCGTGCGCCTGGCGGTGTCGGTGGTGTTGCATCCGCTCGAGCAACTGGTGTCCCTGCCCGGCGCGCTGGTGGGCCGCGTGACGGATTACTTTTCCAGCCAGGATAAATTATTGCGCGAAAATCGCGAACTGCAAGTCAAAGTACTGGAACTTTCCGCTGCCAGCCAACAAGCGCAACTGCTCAAAACTGAGAACCAACAATTCACCAAGCTGGTCAATGCGCAAAGCCGTTTTGAGGAGCGCGGCGTGATTGCTGAAGTCATCCGCGATTCACGCAACCCCTTCAATCGCAAGATTCTCATTGATAAGGGCCTGACGCACGGATTGCGCGCCGGGCTGGCGGTGATCGACGGCAGCGGAGTGGTCGGCCAGGTGACGGCAGTCGGTACTTTTTCTTCAGAAGTCACCCTTATCACCGACAAGGACCAGTCGGTGCCTGTCATGGTGGTGCGCAGTGGTCAGCGCGCCGTCACCGTGGGCAGCGGCAAGGATGGCACGATGGATGTGCCCTTCATCCCCGTCAGCGCAGATATTCAAAACGGCGACCTGCTCGTCACATCAGGTATCGACGGCGTTTATCCGCCTGGCCTGGTCGTGGCGAGCGTCACTGCGGTGGAAAAAAACGCCGCCTTCATGTTCGCAAAAATCACCGGCAAACCCGCTTCTGCCTCCGATCACTTTCGTTTTGTGATGGTGTTAAATGCTCCGGCGCAGCCCTACCCTCTGGCAGATGTGACGAGTGAAGCAGGCGTACGCGATAAACGTGGCGCACGGGCGGCGCGCAAATGAGTTTCGCCGACCTGTCGCCCATTGCGCGCGAACCGATGAAGCCGCCGGCAACGGGACGCTTTATCATCGTGTCGCTGCTCGCCGCATTGCTCATCAATTTGCTGCCCTGGAGCGGCACACTGCTGCTGGTGCGCCCGGATTTTCTGCTCCTGATGCTGCTTTATTGGGCAGTGCACGAGCCGCGCCATATCGGCCAGGGCATGGGGTTTTTTCTTGCTCTACTCATGGACGTGGCCGACAGCGCGCTCCTCGGCCAGCACGCGCTGGTTTATGTCATGGCGATTTTCCTGGTGCAGATTCTGCGTCTGCGCATTTTGCAGCTCACACTGATTGAACAGGCGCTGCACATCGGCGCCATTTTGCTTGCCTCTCAGTGCATCACGCTTTTTCTGAATTTCCTGCTGGGGCGCGATTTCCCGGGATTCGCGTTGTTTGGCGCTCCTCTGCTGGGTGGCGCGCTTTGGCCCTTGGTGAGTTTGTTGACCGGCTTGCCACATTTTCGCAACCGCCCACCGCCAACTGCCATGCGCTGAATGCCTTACGATGATTGATACAAGATGATAGGCCGAACCTTACGTAACCGTGAAGCGGAACTAAGCGTGTTCCGCAACCGTCTGGTTATCATGGCGCTCGGCATTGTCGTGCTGTTTGCCGTGCTGGCGGCGCGCTTTGTCTATTTGCAAGCCGTCATGGGCGACCACTATCACACACTGGCCGAGGCCAATCGCATATCGGTCGTGCCCATAGTGCCTAACCGCGGCCTGATTCTCGACCGTAACGGCGAAGTGCTGGCGGCCAATTACTCCGCCTATACCCTTGAGGTGATGCCGGACAAGGTGCCAAACCTGGAACGTGGGCTCGACGAACTGGCACAGATCATAGAAGTATCGCCCAAGGATAGGCGACGCTTCAAAAAACTCATGGAAGAAAGCCGCAACTTTGAATCGTTGCCGATTCGCAACCGCTTAAGCGAAACCGAGGTGGCGCGTTTTGCCGTCAACCGCTATCGCTTTCCCGGCTTCGAAATTCGTGCGCGCCTGTTCCGTCAATATCCTTTTGGCGAGATCGCCTCGCATGCGATCGGCTATATCGGGCGCATCAATGATGGCGACGTGAAGCGTATCGAGACGGCCAACCAGACGGTTAAATACAAGGGCACCGATCATATCGGCAAACTCGGCATCGAGGGAAGTTATGAGCACGAGTTGCACGGCATCACCGGGTCAGAACAAGTAGAAGTTGATTCTGGGGGGCGCGCCATACGCTCGCTGGCGCGCTCGGAACCTATTTCCGGCAACAATCTGGTGCTGTCGCTCGATATAAAACTACAGAAGGTGGCGGAAGCGGCGTTTCAGGATTTTCGCGGCGCGCTGGTCGCCATCGATCCGCAAAGCGGCGAAGTACTGGCGCTGGTGTCAAAGCCGGGTTTCGATCCCAATCTGTTTGTCGATGGCATTGACCCGGCCAACTGGGATACGCTCAACAACTCACCCGACAAGCCGCTCAACAACCGCGCGCTGCGCGGTCAGTATCCTCCAGGCTCAACCATCAAACCGTTCCTGGCGCTGCTGGCGCTCGATTCGGGCAAGCGTACGCCGGAATACGCCATCAGCGATCCGGGTTACTGGACGCTGCCCGGCGTTGCGCGCCCGTTTCGCGATCATAAAGTTGGCGGACACGGCATGGTTGATTTGCACCGCGCCGTGGTGGTTTCCTGTGATACGTATTTCTATGGCCTCGCCAACGATCTCGGTGTGGATACGATTTATCGCTTCATGACGCAGTTCGGCTTCGGCAATAAAACCGGCATAGACATTGACGGCGAAGTATCGGGTTTGCAGCCTTCGACCGATTGGAAAATGAAGCGCTTCAAGCAAAAATGGTATGCAGGCGATACCATCAGTATCGGCATCGGTCAGGGATATTGGCTGACCACGCCTTTGCAACTGGCCGCAGCGACGGCGATGATGGCCAACGGCGGGACACCCGTGACACCGCATTTTCTCAAGGAAGTGCAGGACAGCAAAAGCGGTGCGCGGCGCAACAACGAAGTCGATGCGCGCCCGGCTGTAGCGTTCAAGCCCGAACATGTGAAGCTGGTTCAAGGCGCAATGGTAGATGTGACCAAACCCGGCGGCACCGCAGTTCAGGCCGCAGCAGGCGCGCCTTATTCAATAGCGGGGAAAACCGGAACCGCGCAAGTCATAGCCATGAAACAAGGTGAAAAATATGATGAAAAACGTGTCAAAGATAGACTGCGCGATCACGCCCTGTTTATTTCCTACGCGCCGGCCGACAACCCCAAACTTGCCCTGGCGATACTGGTTGAAAACGGCGGCCACGGCGGCGCCATAGCGGCGCCGATTGCGCGCGAAGTGTTCGATTATTTCCTGCTCGGCAAAATGCCTGCACAGCGCAAAAAACCTGCTGCAACACCTGAGACAGGCGAATGAGAAAAGCGCATGAGACAGGCGATTAACACTCTTTTCAATTTGCTGGCGCGAAGGCTGGACGGGCCGCTCATGGTTGTTATCGTCATTCTGGTGACAATGGGGATTGCCGTTATCTATTCATCTTCGGGTGCGCAAACCCCTGACCGGGCACTGGCGCAAGCGCGCAATTTTTCTTTGGCTCTAATCGCCATGTGGATGGTCGCCAATATCGCGCCGCAAAAGCTGATGCGACTGGCGTTGCCGCTTTACGTGCTGGGGATGGTGTTGCTGGTCAGCGTTGCGCTGTTTGGTGAAATTCGCAACGGCGCGCGGCGCTGGCTGTATCTGGGCGTGACTACCATACAGCCTTCGGAAATCATGAAAATCGGCGTGCCGCTGGTGCTCGCCTGGTTTTTCCACAAGCGCGAAGAAGACCCGCGCATTATCGATTTCGCTATCGCGGCGCTGCTGCTTGTACTTCCCACTGCACTGGTCATACGCCAGCCGGACCTGGGCACAGCGATGCTGATTCTTTCATCCGGTTTGTTTGTCATTTTTCTCGCCGGGTTGAATTGGAAAATTCTTACTACCCTGACGCTTGCCGGTGCTGCGGCGTTACCGTTCGTCTGGGGCATGCTGCACGATTATCAGCGCCAGCGCGTCATGACCTTGCTCGACCCGGCCTCCGATCCACTTGGCGCGGGCTACCACATCATCCAATCGACCATCGCTATCGGCTCCGGCGGCGTGTTCGGCAAGGGCTGGCTCAAGGGTACGCAAGGGCAACTCGATTTCATACCCGAGCGCTCCACCGATTTCATCCTGGCGGTGTTGGGCGAAGAGTTCGGCCTGGCCGGAATTGTGCTGCTCATCGCACTCTACGTCATTATCATCGGGCGCGGCATGATGATCGCCATGAATGCCTCGACAATTTTTTCGCGCCTGCTGGCCGCCGCCATTACCTTGACTTTTTTCACGTACGCATTTGTCAATATGGGCATGGTAAGCGGCATCCTGCCTGTGGTCGGCGTGCCGCTGCCGCTCATCAGCTATGGCGGAACCGCTTTGCTGTCGATACTCGTGGGATTTGGAGTTCTGATGAGCATTTCCACTCATAAGCAGTTGGTGTCGTCGTAACAAATTATGTCCACCCTTCACTACAGCCGGAACCTGCTAGTCGCTTTGACATTGGCGACACTCGTCGGCTGCGCTTCAGCGCCGAAAAAGACTGCAGAAAGCGTTCTCAAGCCCACACCGTCGAAACTAGGCGGCTATTATCTCGACGATGGTCCGGGCGACAATCCGCCCGACATCGCCGCCATACCTGACGCCGTGCCGGTGAAAGAGCCGCTGCATCGCGCCGCCAATCGGCCTTACACGGTTTTCGGCAAAACCTATGTACCCAACGTCAGCAACGAACCCTTTCGCCAAAACGGCATCGCCTCGTGGTACGGGCGCAAGTTTCACGGCCAGAAAACTTCCATCGGCGAAATTTATGATATGTACGGTATGACTGCCGCGCATCCCACTCTGCCGCTGCCATGTTACGTGCGCGTCAGTAACGCAAACGGCAAAGCGGTCATCGTGCGCGTCAATGACCGCGGGCCATTTCATGGTGAGCGCATCATAGACCTTTCATACAGCGCCGCCGCCAAACTGGGTATTGCCGGCCCCGGCAGCGGCGTGGTGACGGTGGAGCGCATTTTTCCGGGCGTGCAAGTGACCGCAACCGCTCCCCCGCCGACACCGGCTAGCAGCGCAGCAGTCATGCCGCAGCCCCTATTGCCCCAGCCGCTTACTTCCACTGCGACGCCCATCAGTAGCGAAAAAAGCGGCATTTTCATACAACTCGGCGCCTTCTCTGCGGCACAAAACGCCGACAGCTTTCGCGACAAAATGCAACGCGATCTTGACTGGATGCGCGAGCCTTTAAGCGTCGTCTACAAGGACGGGCTGCATCGCGTGCGCATCGGCCCGCTTTCCAATCAGGAAGAGGCGCTGGCCATCGCTGACAAGGTTCGCAGCACTATGAATATTTCTCCTGTAGTAACTTCACCATAAGCAGGACTAGCCGGAACCATAAAATCTTTCACGCGGAGGCACGGAGACGCAGAGGAAAGACAAAGTGAGAAGAGGACATATTTCTCCGCGCCTCCGCGTGAGATATTCTTCTCACAAATTGTGAAGATTTAACTGATATGAGACTATAGAAAAAATGATGCGCCTACTCCTTACCCTGCTGTGTTCGATTTTTCTCAATCATGTTCAGGCCCAGACCTCACATGAAGTAGCGCCGCCACCTATTGCGGCACGCGCTTTCGTGCTGCTCGATACGCAGTCGCACAAAGTGCTCGCTGCGCAATCACCTGCCGAACGCTTTGAGCCGGCCTCGCTCACCAAGTTGATGACTGCCTATCTGGTGTTTGGCGCCATCAAGGATAAAAAGCTCAGTGCGACGCAAACGCTGCCCGTTTCAGAGCGCGCATGGAAGGCCGAGGGTTCGCG
>JAYWAM010000333.1:0-3344 GCA_043782425.1 Betaproteobacteria bacterium | reverse complement strand
ACTCTGCTTCCGTACTCGTCTGGTCTTCGACTACTTGCGCATGACAAACAACTCGGCAACTGGGGCGCGCAGAACTTGAGAACAAATTTACCGTGCATAGCCACGTGCGTGTTCTAAAATCCTCCCCAGAGCGCGAAGGGGCACTCATTCCAATAAAGAATCACTTCCCGCTTTATAATCTCGCATATTGAAGTAGGCGCCCTAAGGAGAAAACCATGTCCACGCTTGTAATCGAACATCTGAAGGCTAGCGAATTGCCCAGTCAATGGGTGGAGCGGCTGAACGCCAAGCCGGGACAAACCGTCACGGTGCGAATCGATACAGAACCGGAGGCAACAGATGCAGATATAGCGGAGACATTCGCGACGGACGATCCGGCATTCGGCATTTGGCGCGACCGGGAGGAGACAGCAGACGTCGAAGCGTATGTGCGCAAACTCCGCGGCGCGCTGCGTTATCGTACCGACGGCTCACGCAACGAAGGCTAATTGGTGTTGGTCGATACGGATGTGTTGATCTGGCATTTGCGTGGGCTGCCGAAGGCGACGCGCACGCTGGATGCTCTCGACCAGCTCACGATCTCAGCGGCCACCTATCTGGAGTTGCTCCAGGGCTTTCGTAACCGTGCGGAGATGGTGGCAGTGCAAAAAAGTCTAGCGCTACGCAATACCACCCGGCTTCCGCTTACGCCACCAATCACTGAGCGCGCCATTGGCTTGATGGAAACGCTGACCTTGAGCCACGGGCTGCAATTGGGTGATGCGTTGATCGCCGCTACCGCACTCGAACACGGCCTCACCGTGCTTACCGCCAACGCCAAGCATTTCCGCGCCATAGACGGGCTAGCGGTCGAACTGTTTGCACTATGAACAACACTAAAACGGCGTCATGCCGCCGCACTCCAAAACTACGTCTAGCCTTCCAGCTTGAGAAAATTATCGCGGTAAAACTTGAGCTCTTCGATGGATTCGTAAATGTCGGCCAGCGCTTCGTGCTTGCCGTGCTTGACCAGACCGGCGATCAACGCCGGACGCCAGCGCCGCGCCAGCTCTTTGAGGGTGCTGACATCGAGATTGCGGTAATGAAAATAAGCTTCAAGCTGCGGCATCCAGCGCGCCATGAAGCGCCGGTCCTGGCAGATGGAGTTGCCGCACATCGGCGAGGCGCCCGAAGGAACGTGCTCTTTCAAAAAATTCAGCATCAGACCTTCAATCTCGGCATCGCCAAATTTCGACTGCTTGACCTTTTCCACCAGGCCGGACTTGGCGTGCGTTGAGCGGTTCCAGGAATCCATGCCGTCGAGCACTTCATCGCTTTGGTGCAGCACCAGCACCGGTGCCTCGGCCACGGTTTCCAGGTTGGCGTTGGTGACCACTATCGCCACCTCGATAATGCGGTCGTGCTCCGGCACCAGGCCGGTCATCTCCATGTCTATCCAGATGAGATTATTTTGATCCTGCGCCATGAGCTGTCTTGCCTTTCAGTAATTGAACCCAAATTCTATCAGTCGAACACTGTAAAATCCCTATATGAACAGCTTTACCGTGATTTTTCTATTCCTGCTTGCCGCTATGCTCGGCCTGCGCTTATGGCTCGCGGCGCGTCACATCGCACACATTGCGCGCTACCGCGCCGCTGTTCCCGCCGAGTTCGCCGCGCATATCGCCCTCGATGCGCACCAAAAAGCCGCCGACTACAGCATCGAAAAGACACGCCTGGGCATGGTGGAAACGCTGGCTGAAGGCGCTTTCCTGCTATTCATCACCCTGGGCGGCGCACTGCTGTGGATAGACGCGCTCAGCGCCAACTGGCTGGGGGCGGGCTATGCGCGCGGTATCGTCACGATATTTGCCGTCATGCTGCTCTCGAGCCTGCTGTTCCTGCCCTTTGATTTAATACGCACCTTCGGCATAGAGGTCAAATACGGTTTCAACAAAATGACGCTCGGCCTGTATATCGCCGACGCTTTCAAGGGCATGCTGCTGGCGCTGCTGATCGGCGTGCCGCTGTTGCTGGTGACATTCTGGCTGATCGAAAAAATGGGCGCGCTGTGGTGGCTTTATGTATGGCTGGTGTGGCTAGGCTTCAGTTTATTCATGCTGGCCGTTTATCCGACTTTCATCGCGCCGCTGTTCAACAAGTTTTCTCCGCTCGACAATGCGCCGCTCAAAACACGTATCGAAAATCTGCTGGCGCGTTGCGGCTTCCGTTCACAAGGCCTGTTTGTGATGGACGGCTCGAAGCGCTCAAGCCACGGCAACGCTTATTTCACCGGCTTTGGCAAGGCCAAGCGCATTGTATTTTTTGATACGCTGATCGAGCGCTTGAACCCAGAGGAAATCGAAGCGGTGCTGGCGCATGAGTTGGGACATTTCAAACGCAAACATATCGTCAAGCTCATCGTGTCGCGCTTTGCCATCGCGCTGGTCGTTCTCGCCGCGATGGGTTGGCTGATCGACAAGCCGTGGTTCTATCAGGGCGCCGGGATGGGCGCTGCCATACCGCATATCGGTGTATCGGTGCTGGTGTTTTTCCTGCTGCTGCCAGTATTTACCTTCCCCCTCACGCCGCTGGGCAGCCTGATCTCGCGCAAACACGAATTCGAAGCCGATGCCTACGCCGCACAGCAAACGCACGCTGGTGATCTCATCAGCGCCCTGGTCAAGCTCTACCGCGACAACGCCTCGACATTGACGCCGGATCCGTTACATTCAATGATCTACGATTCGCACCCCCCTGCCGCCATTCGCATCGCCCACCTCAAAGCTCTGCCGCAATGACCCTAACGCAACTTGCCAGCGAAAAATGCGTCAGTGGCGCCAAAGGCCTGGCCGCTGAGGAGATTAGCGCGCTGCTCGCGCTACTCCCCGGCTGGGAAAGAGCCGACCATGAAATTATCAAAACCTACTCCTTCAAAAACTACTACGAGACGCTGGCCTTTGTGAATGCCGCTGCGTGGGTTTCGCACCGCGCCGATCATCATCCCGACCTGAGCGTGCATTACAATCGCTGCAAAGTCGCTTATTCCACACACGATGCAGGCGGCCTGACGCGCAACGATTTCATCTGCGCCGCCAAACTTGAAAGCTTGTTCAACATTTGAAAGCCACTCTTGTTCAGGGCCGCGTCATCGGCGATTTCGGCCGCGAGTTCCTCGTTGAACTGATCAACACTCCCGAGTTTTCACACCTGCGCTGCGCGCGCAAGGGCAGGAAGCAGGATGTCGCGTGCGGCGATCTGGTGGACGTGCGTCTCTCCTCACCGACGCAGGGCAACATCGAAAGCATCCATACGCGCCGCAACGTGCTGTATCGCTCCGATGCGTTCCGCGAAAAAACCCTGGC
>JAYWAM010000332.1:0-23513 GCA_043782425.1 Betaproteobacteria bacterium | reverse complement strand
CCACCACCCCCTCACCCCGACCCTCTCCCCCGTTCCGGTGGAGAGGGAGAAAACTCCCTCTCCCGCTTGGGCGGGAGAGGGCGGGGGTGAGGGTGGGGCTGTCACAAATTAGAGAATTTTCAATAGTTACGGCAAGTCAAACAGCAGCACTTCTGCGCCCTTACCTGTGATCACAATCTGCGTCTCATCTGTCATCTTCAGTGCATCCCCCGCCGCCAGCGCAAGCCCATTTGCGCTGACGCTGCCGCGCGCTACGTGCAGAAAAGCGCGCCGCCCGGATGCCAGCGAGTGTACCACCCGCTCGGCGCCGTCGAGCAAAGCAGCATACACATCGGCATTCTGGTGAATTTTCACCGAGCCTTGACGTGCGTTCGACGAGCCGATCAGGCACAACTGGCCGCGCTTTGATGCTGCGTCAAATTTTTTTTCTTCATAGCTAGGCTTGATACCGCGCACGTCAGGCTCAATCCAGATCTGCAACAAATGCACCAGTTCGTCTTTGGACGGATTAAATTCGCTGTGGCGCACGCCCGTTCCCGCGCTCATGCGCTGCACATCGCCGGGGCGGATAATGGAACCGTTGCCCATGCTGTCCTTGTGCTCCAGCGCTCCTTCCAGCACATAGGTGATGATCTCCATATCCTGATGCGCGTGAGTGCCGAAACCCATGCCGGGTTGCACCCAGTCCTCATTGATAACGCGCAGCGCGCCAAAGCCCATGTGCGCCGGGTCGCGATAATCGGCAAAGGAAAAGCTATGAAAAGACTTAAGCCAGCCATGATCCGCATGGCCGCGCTCGTCACTCTTGCGAATTTGCAGCATAGTTGGCTCCGTAGTACAAGATTTGTGTAGTAAAGACGTTATCTTGAGCTTGCCTTGCGGGTGTTACAAGAGTATGTGTGTGCTCGCGCGAAAAATTCTACGACTCGGCAACGCTGGACATCTTATTCCAATTCTCAACCATTAGTTCATTAATAATGACTGCTCGAAATCGCAATTATTCGTCGTCCCCGCGAAGGCTGGGACCAGTCCGCTACACGATCTGAATATTGTTTCAAAGTGACGCTGGTGGGAATGGGTCCCTGCCTTCGCTGGGACGACGGGTTCCCTCATTACTCATCACGACTTTCGTATTCGAGGCCATTAATGAATGCACAAATGAGCCGTAAATGGAATTTGCCCCCGGTCTATCCCGGCACTTTCAGGCCCAAGCAACATACTGGTGCTGTAGGCGCTAAGGCCCCCGCAAATCTTGCTGAAAGGCCTATTGAGGGGTGCGATTCAAGCTGATGTGGCAGCGTGCATAAGCCACTTGCATGAAGCCACGAGCCCCTGCGTAGGGCGGACTTGTCCGCCGCATCGTTCCAGAGCGATGGTGACCATCGAGTGTTGGTTTGGCGGACAAGTCCGCCCTACGCGCCGCCATTTCTTCTCTCCTTTCTGTGAAGGGATCGTGCGGCGGGCTTACTCCACAACAGTTTGGATCGCGCCCCCTATTGAGCCTTCAACGAAGGCTAGAAAAGCTCACTGACCGGAACACGCAACGCGTCGGCGAGCGTCTCAATTGCGTCGAGAGAGGGATTACCCGCCCCTCTTTCAATTCTGCTCATGTAAGACCGGGCAAAACCGCACAGGTCCGCAAACGCTTCCTGGGATAGGCCCGCGTCTTTGCGCAGCGCCTGTATCCTTTTGCCGAATTTTTTACGAAGCGTCGTCTTCACGCTCCGAAATTTGAACCATTGTGCACTTATCAGCCACGCACTAATCGTGACATTTAGGCGTAAGAATAGGTAGCTTTACGTTGACATATCAGATACGCGGCAGCTATAGTCGTTACACGAGTCATTGCAACTAGTTTTTTTGAGTAGCCACTGTCAGTTCATGAGGGGAGTTTCCATGAAGCGCTTCATTGTTGCGGCGGGCGCCGCTGCTGGACTGTTTTTGTGTTCTTTCGCAGTGCAGGCTGCGCTCTGGTTCGCCGCAGACAACAAACTGCATCGCCTAGATCCCCTGACCAACCAGGTCACGCTCAGCTTTGAAGCGCAGGACATACGTCAGCTCGCCGTGAACGCCGACGCATCGGTGTGGGTGTTGGGCAAGAAGCGGCTGACCCAATACGCTTCCGGCGGAGCGGTGCTCGTTGACCTTGACCTCACAACACTCTCTCTCAAAAACGCCAGTTTCCTCGCCCTCGACGGTTTTGACGGCACGCTGTGGCTCGCCGAAGGCAAGGGCGATGATGAGAGTGACGATGATGATCGCGCCAAGCGCATCGTTCATCTCGACGCCCAAGGCAAACCCCTCGGCAGCTTCACCTCGCCCGGCAAAGTACGCGCCCTGGCGTTAGGACTCGATCAAACCTGTGGCTGCTGGGCAACAAGCGCTTGTGGCACTACGCCGCGAGCGGCGCGCAACTTGCCGCCATCGACCTCAAACCCTTTACCCAGGAAGAGCCCAAGCTCCTCGCCGTGGGCGCCATCGGCGTGTGGCTGTGGCTTGCGGGAGAAAAGCAGCTCATACGTCTGGACGGCCACACGCCCGCCGCCGCGCCGCTCAAGATTGAACTGAACAAGAATGCCCAAGCGCTCGCTCTCGATCCCCACACCGGCACGCTGTGGTTAGTTTCGGAAACCAGCCTGCTGGCGTACGGTTCTGACGGCGTACTCAAGAACACCCTAGACCTCAAGGCGCTCGGCTTCAAAGACCCCAAAGCGCTGGTCTTCGATCCCGCCGACCGCGCGCTGTGGCTGGGTCATAACAAGGGACTCACGCGCCTCTCTCCAGAAGGCGTGAAGCTGGCAACGATTGCACTCCAAGACGACATCCAAGCCATCGGCGTCGCCGCCTTCACCCTCACCCCAACTCTTGCGCTCCTCGCCCCTGCCAATGGGCTGCTCACCAACAACCCCGCACCCACTTTCAGGCTTGGCTACGGCGCGCTGTGCAACGCCAAGCCTTGCGACTACGCCAACAGCTTTTACAGCACCTATAGCTTGAGCGCCCAGGTCAACAACCAGTCTGTCGGCGCGTCATTCGTGTTCGACCCCACGAACGCCACCACGATCTACACCCCGGCCGCGCGCCTGCCCGAGGGCGTCAATGTCTTCAGCGCACAGGTGCAGGACAGCTTCGGGCATCTGTCCAACAGCGTCAGCAGCAGCTTCACTATCGATACCATCGCCCCACGTTTCAGCGCCATCGCGCCGCCTGACGGCGCGAGCTTCACCACCCCACAGATCACACTCACGGGCAGTATCGACGAACCCGGACAAGTGCACTTCGACAATAGCGCCGAATTCAACGCCAGCGGCCCCAACCCGGCGGGCGCCACCTTCAGTTATTCGCTGACGCTAAAACCCGGCCTCAACACCCTCAACTTAAGCGCCGTCGATCTGGCCGGCAACCAGGCCAGCACGCAACTGCGCTACACGCTCAACAGCTTGACAGTCCACATCGACAGTCCCGCTGCGGACGCAATTATCAATGGCGGCAGTGTCATCGTCAGCGGCAGCTTCAAGGGGCCGGCGAACACCGGCATCACGGTCAACGGCGTGGTGGCCGCGCAGGATGGCGAGCGCTTTTATGCTGAAGTTCCGCTCAATCCCGGCGTCAACACCGTGACCGCCACCGCCGCCACATCAGGGGGAGCAACCGCGACTCACGCAGTCAGCGTCACCAGCAGCGGCGCCTCACCCATCCGCGTCAGCGTGGAACCCAAGAGCGGCATCGCCCCCTTGAAGACCAGCTTCACCGTGCAGAACAATAGCGCTAATCCGATCCAAAAAATCGAGGTGGATTTTGATGGTAACGGCACGATAGATTTCACCGCTACCGATGCCAACGCCACCATAGCAACCACCTACGCTGTGCCGGGGATGTATCAGGCGAAGATCACGGTAACGGATAGCCAGAGCAATGTGTTCACCCAAGTCGTGCTGGTGTCAGTGCAGGACGGCGCGCAAATGGATCAGATGTTCAAGGCACTCTGGGATGGGATGAATAGCGCCTTGATTGCGGGTGATAAAGCCAAGACGCTTGGCTACCTTAACGTTCAGGCTAAGGCCAAATATGGCCCGGTGTTTGATGTGCTACAGCCGTATATATCCGAGATCGTTTCCTCTTATTCGGCCCTTGCCCGCGCGAGTATTTCGGGCAGTCTCGGTGAGTACGCAGTGCGGCGAAAAGACAGCGGTGTCGACCGTATCTATTTCATTTACTTCCTGCGAGATGTTGATGGTGTTTGGCGCATCGACGAAATGTGAGGCGACGCGTATGTTCGATTTCCCTATCGCAAGATGGTTTTTGATTTTGGCCTGCATGGCGCCTCTGCAAGCCTGCTCCAATTCCTACTCGGCCAAGCCGATTGAAGCCTGGGTGGTGGATGCCGAGACGAAGCAGCCCGTGGAGGGAGTCAACGTCGTCGCTCACTGGGAGCTTTCCTATGGTTTGGAGGGTGGGGGCAGCGATACGCTCACCGTCAGCGAGGCGGTTACCGACAAGAACGGTCGCTTCTATTTTCAAGGCTGGGGGCCGAAAGAGGTGCCTAAACATCTTCCTTCAGAAGCGCGCCTTAAAAACCGCGATCCGGTTGTCATTATATTCAAGAGCGGCTACCGGTATCTGGAGCTAGTGCGCGAGCGCGACAATTCTACGGAGGGGGGGAGGGGGTCCTCGACGCGCAACTTCTTTATGAACGGCCAGAAGATCGAGCTATCGAAATTCAAAGGCGATGACAAAGAGTATGCAAAGAATATTAGATTTCTAAATTCGGGCGTGATGTCAACACTAGGCTCACTATTGACGGACCCCTGCTCCTACGAAAACATCCCGAGGATGATTATCACGTTGGACAAAGAACTCTACGCTAACAAGGATGTGATCCGTGATGGTTATGCGAAGTACGACTATGCGGAGACATTCTACTCAAAGCTCATCACCGCAGAGAGAAATCACGTTTCTCTTGGCCTTCGCTCTTCTTGCCGCCCTCCCGAAAAATTCTTCAGCGAGTACATCAAATGAAAACACTCTTACGGTTATGCGTGGCAATTACCGCCGCATTTTGCGCCGCCGGGTCATTTGCCTACGACCCCAAATATACTCATAGTCTGATAATGGATGCGGCGGTAGACAACTCGGTCTTGGCGACTGATCCCAATGTGTTGCCGAATCTCGGCTTGAAGCCATTTGCCTTAAACCAGCTATTCACGCATCACGGCCTAACCCGCCTTGTAGATGAGTTTAGCGCCGGAGTTCCTTACCCTCCTGGGACCAAAGGCACAATTTCCGCCTTGTTCAGGCTAGGTGTATTGGTGGAAGATGACGGCACCCGAGCGACCAATCATTTTTACGACCCTATCAGTGGTCTAGCCGCCAATGTCGGCGGAGTTCAGGAGTTTCCCCTGCTTGTGGCAAAAACGATTACCTCACCTTCCTGGGCGCTAGAGGACCGCGGCGAAATCGGTGAGCAATCTAATTCGTTCAGGGATGCCAGGAACTACATGTTTCTCGCTCTGACTACCGGAGCTGGAGCACCACTCAATCAGGCTGCGCTTGCTAGGGAGGTACTTTGGAGCCAGACATTTCAATCGCTGGGGGAAGTGGTGCACCACATCCAGGACATGGCGCAGCCGCAGCATGTGCGTAACGATATCCACTTGGACGAATATGAGTGGTACGGTTTAAATCCTTTTTATAATCCCAGCAAATACGAGGTCTATGGGCGAGAAAGGGCAGTGATAGACAACATCAAACGACTTGCCCGTACTGCGCAAGCCGCCGCTGTATACCCCGGCCCCGCAGAATTCAACACCGCACGCGATTTCTGGAAGAATGCGGCGGGCAGTGGGCTCGCCGAGTTCACTAATCGCAACTTCGTCAGCCAAGGCACCAATTTTAGAATGTATCAAGGCCAGGCCAGCACCACGGGATACGCCTTACCCCGGCCGGGAGCACCCCAGGTTTACACAATCGCTGAACTTTACGACGCGCAGGGTACATCGGTACCTACGGGCATCCAGTCCCTGTGCAGCAACGTCGGCGTGAATTGCAAGATGACGATGTATCCGACGCCGCTGACAGCCAAGGCTTCCACCCTGTCGATTTTCGATCAAGACATGCAGGCCAAGGGGTTGTCAGTAACCTACAACGACGACGACGATAAACCGATTTACCGTTCTGATCGGCTGTTCGCGCTTAACCGCTTCAATTTCGATGCGGCGCACGAAACATTGATACCCAAAGCCGTCAGCTACTCCGCTGGCCTCATCAACTATTTCTTTCGTGGGAAATTAGATTTTGTTCCAGACCCAAATACACCCGACACTTATACCATCAAGAATCTTTTGGCTGAAGATATGAATGGTGCGTTTTCATTCTTTTACGATGCCACAAACGGAACACGCAACGCCATACCCGACGCCACTTGGAATCTGGTCATCCCGGCAAATGGACAAAGCGCACCTTTGACATTGAGGGTACCAACTAATCCTGCTCCCGAAGAAGAGGGAAAATACTTGTTGGTTTTTAAGGGCAGTATGGGACAGGAAGCGCTAACTGCCGTCGCTGCAAAACTTAAGTGCGCTTTGCCGCAAAGCAATGATGGGATTAATGTGCAAGTTGGGCAGGCAGTTACACAAACACAATTTGATGCGCTTGCGCCAATTCCAGATGTAATAACGACGACTTGCGCCTACGTGAAGAAGGAAACGACACGTTACAGCTTGGGGAATGTCGTTACGCCTTATAAACCGGAAGTGCCGACAGTGCCTGGAACACCGCCAGTCTATGCAGTGCAACTGCAAATAATTGTATCTCTTGCTACCATAGACGGGCCAGGGGTGCAGACTGGAATTTACAGCTCTACGGAGGAGGCGATACCCGAGGCAAACAGACAGGCCGCTTCTTTTGTTCCTTATCCTCTGCCACTAAGTGCGAGCACCCTTACCTCCGCATCGTTCGAGGTGGCGGGAACCGATCTTTTTCCAGTTGCGCTTTGGGAAAACAGTTATGTATACGTTACAGTGAGTAGGTTTGTCGTAAAGTGGCAAGTGGCAACCGTGCAAAGTACACCTGCTGGTACAACGACAATATTGGTAAATTCGGTTAGTGCGCCAATATCCCCGAGGTTTATGGGTGCAACAATAACTACTCCGGGAATACCGACGGTATATGGATCGTCGGCAGTCCCGGCGACCTACGCCCTGATAACTACGAAGACGACAACCTACTCTCCAAGATGAGGCGTTGCGGAGGGGAAATGGGGGCGGGTTCGATTACTCTGGCGCAATCCGCGTGCAAAATATGTATGTAATCCACCTGCAAGTCAATAGCCATAAGCTTCTTCAAGCATCTGATCTCTATCCGGGCCGCAAAAGCAACGGCCATTGCGCCGTATGTCAATCCGTGTAAGCTGACGTCGCTTCCTCGCCGCCTGACCAACCTTTGAGATAAACGCCCCGTTGCAACAATCCATTAAATGTCGAACACTACCAATCGGTCACGCAGAAAAAACTTGCCGCTCCCGCCTTCCACCGCCCCTTCCTACGTCGGCAGATTCGCGCCCTTGCCCACCGGGCCTTTGCATTTCGGCTAATTAATCGCGGCGCTTGCAAGCTATCTTGATGCCAGACATCACGGCGGGAAATGGCTGGTACGCATTGAAGACCTTTGCACATTACTGCTTTGCGCTAACACCTTAAGGATGACCTGTTTGCTAATCGCTCAGGCTCATTTGTCATTGGAAACACGCCAGCCACTCCAGGCTCATTTGTCATTGGGCAAGGATAGTTTCTTGCTTTTATGACGACTTTATTCATACCGATCCGCTATCATGGCTAAATGCGCTTAGAATTCTCTTGGGATGATCGCAAAGCGGTAGCCAATCTGCGTAAGCATAAAGTCTCATTTATTGAAGCGAGCACGGTGTTTGACGACTCGCTCGCAATTACCTACCCTGACGGCGAACACTCAGCCGGGGAGGTGCGTTATGTGACATTTGGCTTGTCCTCGTCAGGACGAGTCCTTGTGGTTTCTCACACCGAAACAAATAATGGCCTCAGGGTTATCAGTGCTCGAAAAGCAGATAGGGCCGAAAGGAAAATCTATGAGCAAAGTTAAAACAACTGATCCACTAGACAGAAAATTCACCTTGAAAACCATGCAGGGCAAGGGCGTACGTGGGAAATACTTCGCCAAAGTAAGCAAGGGATCTAATGTTGTGAAGCTCGATCCCGAAATTGCGAAGATTTTTCCTAGCTCTGATGCAGTGAATGCGGCACTCGCGTCAGTAATTGAAATATCCAAACTGCCAAACATGCCTCGCCGCACCGCTAAACGCAGGGTTGCCTGATCGCAGTACCTCGCGGCGTGCGGGCAGTTATGCACGAAACAGCTGACCGCGGCCTTGTGGCTGTGACGCGCATCACATAAAAGGGCTGATATGAGCTATAAAAGTGTCCCGCTTGGGATACTTTAAACCGCGATGGCGCCTTGGTAGCCGGGTGAGAACCGTAGCAAAGCGTAAGATGCAATAACCAACGGCCATTGCGCCGCATATCGATCTGCGCAAACCAACATCGCCTCCTGCCGCTTGACCAACCTTTGAGATAAACGCCTCATTGCAACAATCCATTAAATGTCGAACACAGCCAATCGACCACGCGGAAAAAACTTGCCGATCCTGCCCTCCACCGCCCCTTCCTACGTCGGCAGATTTGCGCCTTCTCCTACCGGTCCTTTGCATTTCGGCTCTTTAATCGCGGCGCTTGCAAGCTATCTTGATGCCAGGCATCACGGCGGGAAATGGCTAGTGCGCATTGAGGACGTTGATACAACGCGTTGCAAACCGCAATGGGCAACCAGCATTCTACATACCCTGGAAGCACTCGGCTTTGAATGGGATGGCGAAATTGTCTTGCAAAGCACGCGCACGGCGCACTACCAATCTGCCCTTGAGAGGCTGTGCGACAAGCAACTCCTCTACACCTGCACGTGCTCGCGCAAAGAGATCAGCGACTCGGCCACGCTCGGCATCGAAGGCCCGGTCTATCCTGGTGCTTGCAGATTCAAGCAACACGCCGTTGGTGCAGGCGCATTGCGCGTGTTAACAGACGACGCGGCAATCGAATTCGCTGATCGCGTGCAGGGCAGGATGACGCAACGCATCGAAAGCCAGATCGGCGATTTTATCGTGCTGCGCAAGGATGGCTTGTTTGCTTACCAACTCGCGGTTGTGGTCGATGATGCGCTGCAAGGCGTAAACCAGGTGGTGCGCGGCGCCGATCTGCTCGACTCCACCGCTCGGCAAATCCATTTGCAGCGGCAGCTTGGATTTTCGACCCCTGCCTATCTGCATGTTCCAGTCGCGATAAACGAGCAGGGCCAGAAACTTTCCAAGCAAACGTTAGCTGCGGCGATAAGCACTGCTGACACGGCGTCAAATCTGATTGCGGCCTTGCAGTTTTTGGGGCAGGACACCACGGACGCCGCACAGGCAGACAGCAGCGCAAGCATACTCAAGGCGGCGGTGCAAAACTGGCGCAGCGATGCCATTGCGCACGCACGCACGCTTTCCTTCCCCGGCATCAAACAGCAACCTTCGCTCTCCCATTTTTCGATGTGACCGTGATGTGCATCGCGCTGCCATAGCGCAAATTAACTTCAAATTGACATCGGCATTCGCAAGCGTATAGTGCATGAACTTGGCGTTGCATTCGGGCTTTTCGCTGCAACCGCAGCCTGCGCACGTAGCCACGTCAATGGGCAAATTCAATGTCTATTAAGGGGATAACATGACTTTTCAAACATGGCGTGTCGTATTAGCTGGAGCAGTGACAATTGCCGCAGTGTCTGCCACCGCGCAAGCGGCGGGAGCCGCTCGCTTCACTACAGTTGATCCACAGGAATTATCAAGCGGCGTCAAGCTGCCGCCAGGTCTTGATACCACACCGGTGACCGTGGTCGTTTTATTGGCCGGAGATCCGGTCGCGGTAGTCCAAGAAACGGCCGGCCGCAAGCTCTCTGACGACGAGAAAAAGAACGTCAAGAGTCAACGCAAAATAGAGCAGGCGGCGATCCTACCCCAGATTGAGGCTTTAGGCGGCAAAATCACCGGCACATTCCAGAGTGCGATAAACGGACTCAAGGTGCGTATTCCATCCAACAAGATTGGCGCGTTGCGCCAGATCGCCGGTGTCATTGATATCAAGGGGGTTAACACCTACAAGCGCGGCGATAACACCATCGGCGTCGCGCGCGTCCAGGCGCCCGCTACCTGGGCAGGTGTGCCCGGTTTCCGTGGCGATGGCGTCAAGATCGCGGTGATCGACAGCGGCATCGACTATACGCACGCCAACTTCGGCGGACCTGGCACCGTTGCGGCTTACAGCGCGGCTGCTGCGGCCAGCACGTTACCGGCTAACCCCGCGTTGTTCGGCCCAGCCGCCCCCAGGGTTAAGGGTGGCATTGATCTCGCCGGTGATGCCTACGACGCCAATGATCCCTCCTCCATTGCACAGCCGGATCCAAATCCGCTCGACTGCGATAACGGTGTTGGGCACGGATCGCACGTCGCCGGCACGGCTGCAGGTTCCGGCGTGCTTTCGACCGGCCTGACCTACGCGGGCCCATACGACGCTACTACCTACGCCAACTCGTTCCGCATCGGCCCAGGCGTCGCGCCCATGGCCGACATTTATGCGGTACGGGTTTTTGGCTGTGACGGTACGACCAATCTCGTTGTCGAGGCGCTGAACTGGGCCGTAGACCACGACATGGATGTCGTCAATATGTCGCTCGGCTCCTCCTACGGGACATCCGATAGCGCCGATGCATTGGCTGCCGACAATGCGGCAAAAGCGGGCATTGTGGTCGTCGCCTCTGCCGGCAACTCCAACAACCTGCGCTACATCACCGGCTCGCCTGCCTCGAGCACCCGCGCCATTTCGGTAGCAGCGACAACCACACCGGCCACTATTGATTTTGGCAATTTGGCGCTACCCGCCGTTACGTCACCCCCGGCCCCGGCCGCAGATATTGCAAGAACCGTCTCCGCAATCAACGCCAACGGCGCCGCCTACACCACCCCTTTCAATGGCATGCTGAAGGTGGTGCGCAACGGCCCTCTGCCGACCGATCCGGTGAGCCTCGGCTGTAGCCTCGCCGCATTTCAGGCCAACGGCGGCGTGGTCGGCAAAATCGCCGTGGTGAATCGCGGCACATGCGCCCGGGTCGCCAAGGCGATTTACGGTCAGCAGGCAGGCGCTATCGCAGTCGTTATGATAAACAACGCCAGCTCACTGCCGCCCTACGAGGGAATCATTTTTCAGAATCCTGACGATGGCCAATACTTTGACGTCACTATTCCGTTCTTCGGTGTCAAGGGCACAACGACGGTGGTTACATCCGATGGCTCCAGGCTCGTCCTGCGTGATGGACTTGCCGTTTCCATTACGGCGGGAATCCCGCAAATGTCGGGTGTCGCTTCTTTCAGCTCGGGTGGTCCGCGTAATGGCGATAGCATCCTGAAGCCCGATATCTCCGCGCCGGGAAGCCCGATCATCTCGACACTCGTTGGCAGCGGCAACCTGCAGGAGTCCCTGTCTGGCACGTCAATGGCTGCGCCGCACGTTGCAGGCGTTGCTGCTCTCGTTCAGCAGGCGCACCCAAAATGGAAACCCGCTGACATCAAGGCAGCGATCATCAATAGCGGCAATCCGGGCAGCATTGCAGGCTACCTCACACATACCGCTGGTTCGGGCTTCGTCAACGTGGCGTCTGCAGCGCACACGCAGGTGATCGCCTTCGCCGACGACAAGACCACCACGATGAATTTTGGCCTAGCAGAGTTCAAGAAGGACTTCAACAAAGACCAGTCCATCAAGTTGAAGAATGATGGCAATTCTGACGTAACCTTCAATGTCGCCGTGACGCTGCCACAAGGCTCGCCGCATACGGTAACGCTCGACAAAACCCAGGTGAAAATCAAGGCGCACGAAAATGCAGAGGTACGCATGGCGCTCAAAGTACCTGCCGCGACATCGGGCAATTCGGATGCGTTCCGTGACGTTGCCGGCCTCATCACGTTCACTCCGGCATCGGCCTCGCAAAATGGCGGAATCACCTTGCGCGTGCCGTACTACCTAGTGCCGCGTGTGTCGTCCAATGTGGGGGCTGAGCTCAGCCAGGAAGTCAAAGCCGCCAATCCAAACGGTACAGTCAAACTGAGCAACAAGGAAAGCGCCATCGCCGCTACCGCGGACTTCTATAGCTGGGGTTTGGAGAGCAAGGGTGGCAACAAGAACCCGATCATTAATCTCTCGGCTGCGGGCGTGCAGTCCTTCCCTTATAGCGCAACCGACCAACTCGTTGTATTCGCCGTCACCACACAGGAAGCCTGGTCCTCACCTTCCACGCGGGAATTCGATTTCTACGTCGATGTTGATGGTGATGGCAATGCCGATTTCGCGGTCGTGGGCGTCGACATCGGGCTGATCACAACGGGCGCCTTCGACGGTCGCATCGCTGCCGCTGTTTTCAACCTGGCAACCGGTGCGGCAAGAGTTGACTTCCTGGCGCAGGCTTCGACCGACGGCAGCACGATGTTGATTCCCGTCCTGGCGTCGCGCCTCGGTCTTAACGCCGCAAAGCCGCGTTTCAGCTACACCGCAACAGGCTACGATCTGGTGCAGACTGGGGCTTCCGATTCGTTCTCGCAGACGACCGCCTATAACGCGTTCTCGAGTGCGATTACTGATGGGCAATTCTTACCAATGGCGCCGAGCGCTTCAACGGCAGTTCCCTTCTCAGTGAACCTTACTGAGTGGGCGCTGACGCCTGCACTTGGTCTGATGGTCGTCACGCAAGACAATACCAACGGCAAGGACGAGGCCAATCTCGTTAAGGTCGAAGTAAAGCAATAGGCAGCAAAACTAGTCAGTCGGCTTGGATTTCTAGCCGACTGACGTTTTGTGCAGTGGCAGGTCACGGGGCACGCGCGTTCTCACCCCCCTAAAATCTTCTGCAATGCCTCGCTGCGCTCGTGCGCATCCAGACGCATGAAAAGTTGTTTAACGTGGTAGCTCGCGGTGTTGGGGCTGACGCTGAGCGCCTGGGCGATTTCCTGGTTGCTTTTTCCCTGGGCGATGAGCAAGGCGACTTCGCGCTGTTGCGGCGGCAAGCCCAGGCCGTGCATGGCCTGCGCCAGTTTTACCACCAGGCGCTCCTGGCGCCGCACCTGAATGGCGGCCAGGCCGATCTCGCCCGCCGGCTCATCACTCAAGGCATAGGCGCTCAACATGAAGCGCCCCCAGGGCGTCTCGAAGGCATCGCGTGGCGGCGGCGACTCTCCGCCCTGCAATACCGTGCGTAACCTTGACAACAGGCCTTTCACAGCCTCGGGCGTGGGGTCGCCGGCCGCGAGCGGCGGCGTAGCGCGGTTAAAGCGCGCCTGGGTAGCCATGGAAAGCAGATTGAGCGCCTGCGCAGTGCCCTGCACAATGCGGCCCAGTCCATCGACCACCACCAAACCTTCCTGATCCGATTCCACGAACTGCCCGGCAAATGCTTCACTGACAATTTCACTGGGCAATTCGCTGCGCGTTTCACTACGCGTTTCACTTTGTGTTTCGCCGTCCGCCTCGTTACGTGTTTTGCTCTCTGTCTCGAGCAATATTTCGTCCTGTGCCGGGCGTGTTACTGCATGGGCGATGTAGTGCGTAATACCGTTGATGGCGGCGCGCTCAGCGGCAGTGAAAGCCGGTGCGTTGCGCGGGCGGTACAAAGACAGTTGCCCAAGCGCATTGCCTTGATCTCGTATCACAGCGTACATCACATGATGCGCATCCAGATGTCTGAGAATTTCATTGTAGTAGGCGGTTTTGAGTAACTCCGGGCTCGGGGTGGTGGTGGAAACTCCCTCGGCGCTCTGCGCACGTTTGAGGAATTCGACGCGAAACGGATGCTCGCCGTCATAGTGGCGCTCAAAATACAGGCGCATCAGTTTTGGCGGCAGCATGCGCTCGGCATAAAGATTGGTCATCTCGCCTTTGGCATCGACCCAGAAAAATCCCGCCGAATCAGCATCGACGTATTCGCGCACCGAGCGTAGCAGCGCGGGCATGAGCGATTCACTCGAGATACCCAGACAGCAAAGCTGGCGGATATGTACTAAAGTGCCGGTGCGCTTCATGCCGATACCGCCTCCAGCAGGCGATAAGCCATCTGCGGCTTGGACAAGCCATGCAGCGTCACCGGCCCCAGCACTTCGGTGTCGAACACGCCGCTTATCTCAGCGTGTACGCGCTGCGAAACATAGATTTCCCCGGAAGGCGCTTCCGAGCACAAGCGCGCCGCCAGGTTGGTTACGGTGCCAATGGCGCCGTAGTCGATGCGCTGCTCGAAACCGATGGCGCCCAGCGTCGCATAGCCGAACGCAATGCCGATGCCGGCGCCCAAATGAAATCCATGTTTCTGCCAGCGTTCCGCCAGCGTCGCCGCTTGCACGCGCATGGCGAGCGCCATTTCCACCGCGCGCCGCGCCGGTTCGGGGATGGGAACCGGATCGTTGAAAAAAACCATCATGCCGTCACCGGTAAAACGCTCCAACGTGCCGCCAAAGCGCTGAATAATGTGCCCCATTCCAGCGTGATAATCATGTAACGCCTGCATGACGATTTCCGGCTCGGTGGTCTCGGAAAATGCCGTGAAACCGCGCAGGTCGATGAACACCACCGCAATTTCGCGGCGATGCGTAATCAGCGGATCCTGCGCACCGCCTGCGACCACCAGGTCGGCAAGCTGCGGCGAAAGAAAGCGCTTGAGGCGCAGCAGACGTTCATTTTTTGCCACTTCTTCAGCCACGCGCGCTTCCAGCGTGTGGTTCCACTCCAGCAGCTCGCGCGTTTGCGATTGCACCTGATCGTAAAGATGCTTGACGCGCAGCAAAGAACGCACACGCGCCAGCAGCTCGGCGGAATTTATCGGTTTGGAAAGAAAATCGTCGGCGCCCGCTTCCAGGCCGCGCACACGCTCTTCGTTGGGATCGAGCGCCGTCACCAGTACGATGGGCAACATGGCATGGCGCGGATTATTGCGCAGCTCGCGGCACACCGCAAAGCCGTCCATGCCGGCGGGCATAATCACATCGAGCAAGATCAGATCGAGCGCATTTTTTTCCACATAGCTGAGAGCCGCCTCGCCGCTCTCCACGCTCGCCACCGCGTAGCCGTGATAGGTGAGGACATCGGCCAGCAACTTGATGTTTTTTTCGTTGTCATCGACAACCAGTATTTTCCCTAATACGGGGGCGTCACTTGTCATGGGAATTTATTTTCTTGCCGGCGGCGGTAAAATTTTTGATGGTTTCAAGAAAAGCTTTCAAGTTGAGTGGTTTGGGCTCAAAGGCGTTAAAGCCCGCTGCGCGAATCTTGTGACGATCATTGTCCATCACCGACGCAGTAACTGCAATCACCGGCGTTTGCGCGATAGCGGCATCGTTGCGGATTTCGCGAATGGTATCCAGCCCGGATATGCCCGGCAGCAGAATATCGAGCAGCACCAGATCGGGGTGATGGGCGCGAATAATCTCCAGCGCCACCTCGCCACGATCGGTCTCGAGAATTTCGTAGCCCTGGAACGTCAGCACATCACGCATCAGGCGGCGGCTTTTTTCGTCGTCTTCGACTATGAGTATCAAGATGGATCCCACGACTGATTGGGAAGCGTAAAGGTAAACACCGAACCTTTGCCGACTTCGCTCTGGATGGAAATATTGCCGCCGTGCAATTCCACCATGCGTTTGGCCAGCGCGAGGCCCAGTCCGGTTCCCTCGTGCTTGGCGCTGTCGGTTGATTTAAGCTGGCGAAACTCCTCGAAAATTCTTTCCTGATCCTCGGGCGCGACACCTGGCCCGGTATCGCTCACCGCTATCACCGCCACACTGCCGCTGCGCCGCACTGAGAGCACTATCTTGCCGCCAGGCTGGGTGAATTTGACCGCATTGGAAAGCAGGTTGATAAGAATCTGCTTTACCTTGCGTTCATCGGCGACTATGGTCTCTATGCCTGGTTCAAGATCCAGCTCCAGCTTGAGGTGATGGCGCAAGGCGCGCTCGCGGATCAGCGTCAGAGCGTTTTCCAGAGCGACCGGCAGGTTGAACGCACTGGCCTCAAGATCCATGCGCCCTGCCTCGATTTTGGACAAGTCGAGAATGTCATTGATAAGCGAAAGCAGGTGCTGCCCCGAGGAGCTGATGTCGCGCGCATATTCCTTCTGTTTGTCGTTGAGCGGGCCGAACATCTGCTCTTTAAGCACTTCCGAAAACCCGATCACCGCATTGAGCGGCGTACGCAGTTCGTGCGACATATTGGCGAGAAACTCCGATTTGTGATGGTTGGCGAGCTCCAACTGCGCAGTTTTTTCCGCCACCTTGCGCTCCAGTCCGGTGGTGTAATCCTGTAGCTGCGCCGCCATGCGGTTAAATTCATCGGCCAGCGCTTCGACTTCATCACCGGTCTTTATCTTGATGCGTGTGGCCATATCCCCGCCTCCGATGCGTACCGCGCCGCGCTGTAATGTGAGTATAGGCTGCGACAGGCGGCGCGCCAAAAAATAGCTCGCAGCAAGCGCCAGCAATGCGCCGAGCACAAATAGAAACACCGTGCGCACCATCGAGTCATAGATTGGGCCAAATGCCTCGGACATCGGTTGCTCCACAAAAATCCACCAACCCGCCACTCTGATAGGCGCGTAAGTGGTCAATACCGGCATGCCGTCGAGGCTCGCTCCAGTTACAGAATTGGGCAGGGCGGGCTTGCCGCTGCCCGCTTCGGCGCGCAATGCAGTCACTTGCGGCAACGACGACACATCGGTACGGCGCAGCACATAGCTGATATTGGGATGCGCCACCAGATGGTTTTCGCCATCGATCACAAACGCTCGGCCATTACGCCCAACCTTGATCTGCCTGACCACATCGCCGACAAACTTGAGGTTGAGTTCCACCAGCGTCACCCAGCCATTACTGTTCCTGTCGCTACTTTGGCCACCCTCGCGCACGCCCAGCGTGAGATAAGGTTCCGAGCCATCCTTAAAATAAGTCGCGCTGTAATCGACCCCGCTTAAGCGCGCCTTACTAAATGTTGCGTTCGCATCCAGACGCCTGCCGCTATCAATCTCATCAACATCGACACGCGAAACGCGGATGCGCTCCTTGCCCTCGGTATCGACGCTGCGGATTTCCGCAATGGCCGGAGCCAGTTTCATCAGGCGTCGATATTCATCGCGGCGATCCTGCAGGTTCAGCACCGCGCTTGCCCAAGGCAAGGCGCTAACATCGAGAATCTGTTGTTCAACACCTTTCAAATACTGCTCGATACGCGCCGCCGCAGCGCGCGCCTCGATGCTTTGTTGCCGGTCAATCTGTGCACGGCTTTCGAAATAGTTGAAAATCAGCTCCAAAACGCCGCCAACAAGGAGCGCGCCGCCGACCAGCAGCATCATCACAGCGGCGTACTTTCTGAACAGGCTCCCCTTCATTTGGCTTTTCCGATGCTAATTATGCGGGACTTTTTGTTTATAAACCCTACCTGTGCAGGTAGGTTCGAGCATATTTTTTAGAGTTACCGTGACTTAAAGCGCTGTCGCACACAGGTAGCAACACTCAGTATCCCTTCCCCTTCTTTTAAACCCTTTTATCAAGCTGACATTTCCACTTGCGCGCAAGAGCAGGCAACTGGTCAATCACCTCGCGACCGAACAACACCTCATCGATATATCCCATATGAAGCATGTCAATGATGCGGCAGAGATAGGAACGACCACACTCCCACCATGTGAAGTAGTCATCGACCATCAGCACATGCTGAACCTTACGACGTGCCGAAATCTCAATTTCTTCAAGCTCAAGCCCGTCCAACAGCGTTTCATAAACGCCATCGGCAACACGGCTACCAAAGGTGGTCGTGTAGTAATACTCTTTGATTTCCCAAATAGCGATGGGATTCACAACTGAAGGGAAAGCGCCATCGACACGCCTGGACAGTGTACGCAGAGGCATCGCGTCATGCGTCAACGTAGTGAGGCTCCGAGGGTCAAAATCGCAGGAAGCATCACCTATGTTCGATTCAATTAGCATATTGACTATACCCGTGAGGAAGGCATGGTTGCGCTTTTCTCCCTTTTGCTTGTTCATGGGCAGAGTGCATTTTGGTTTCAGTCGTTTTCGCAATTTGTTAAACAGGACTTCTGCCGCTGCCTTATCCATGAGGTTGCCGCGAACCGTGGTATCCAACAGATTTGCGCGAAATTCGAAGTAACCCAGCAGCGTGGAGCCGAATTTAGTCAGTCGGTTCTTGTCATCGGTTATATGCTTTACGGATAGGGAGAGCCGGGCAAAGGCAGTGCGAATTTGATCGAGCGAAGGCGCCAATATCGTCCCAGCCCCACGCTTCGTGTAGCCTATTTCTTGGCTAACAGTACGGACATGAGCCCAGAATTCTTTGCTTTGTCGGAGGAAGCGGGGGTCAGCTTTCAAGATAGCGCCCTATGAATTTTTTGAGCGGTATGCCGACCGCGTTGCAAATGGTCTCAAGCTCTATGAGGTCAAGTCGTTGCTCCCCGCTTTCGTATTTACTGACGTAAGACTGGCTTTGCCCCAACCGGTCCGCAAGATCAGCTTGAGTCAGGTTGGCATCGAGCCGAACCTGCTTGAGTAGAGTTGTGAGTTGGCGCTTTTTCATTGACCAGACAGCCTATATTCTGTTGTAGAATATTCAAACTTAGAATTTTCCTGGCCAAGGAGGATACTTACGCCATGTTCATCGAACAAGCCAGCCTCTTCGCTCCTGACCCAGCCACCCAGATGGTGCGCGCAGGGCGCGTCATAGAGCCCTTTAACACGCAACTGCTCAAGTGGATTGGCAACAAGCAGAAGCAGGCCTTAGAGATCATCGGCTACTTTCCCACGAACTTTGGCACGTACTACGAGCCCTTCCTGGGCGGAGGCGGCGTGTTAGGCGTGCTTGCCCCGCCTCGCGCCATTGCGAGTGACACGTTTGGCGCCTTGGTTGAAATATGGGCGATGTTGCACAGCAACCCCGAAATGCTCAAGGCGTGGTACGCCGAGCGATACGCACTCATCGACAGCATGGGCAAGAAGGAAGCCTACGAGCATGTGCTAGCGAGCTATAACAGCAGGCCCAACGGCGCCGACCTGTTGTTCCTCTGCCGCGCCTGCTATGGCGGCGTGGTGCGCTTTCGCAAGATGGACGGCTACATGTCCACGCCCTGCGGTGTGCACAAGCCTGTCCCGCCAGAGAGCTTCAACATGCGTGTTAGCAAGTGGGCGGAGCGAACACAGGGCACGACGTTTGTTCGTGCCGATTTTGCTGAAGTCATGGAACGAGCCAATGCGGGTGATTTGGTCTATTGCGATCCCCCCTATGCAGACAGTCAAGCTATTCTTTACGGCGCGCAAGCCTTTTCGCTGCCTCGCTTGTTCGAGGCCATTGCAGCCTGCAAGGCCAGGGGGGTGCACGTCGCTCTGAGCATTGATGGCACCAAGTTTTCCGGCGGCAAGGTTTGCCAATTGTCCATCCCGGACGGGCTGTTTGAGCGCGAGGAGTTCGTTCACATTGGCCGTTCAATGCTCAAACGCTTTCAGATGGACGGACGTAGCCTGGAAGACCACGAAGTGGCCGACCGCCTATTACTGACCTACTAAGGCGCTCTGCTTTGGCTGATCAACGCATGAATCCATGAGACCGGGGCGTAGGGCGGACAAGTCCGCGCTGCCATTTCTTCGCTTTCACGAACGCCCAGAGTACCCATAGATGGGCGCAACTCATCGCCCTTGAAAAGCTGATGGGTTTCACCCATCTACTGTGTGATGACCCGATCAGCGCGTTTTATCACCGCTTTCGGCACGCTGATATTGAGCTTCTTGGCGGTGGCGATATTGAGCACCAGCTCGAAGCGCTTGGGGCGTTCCACTGGGATGTCGCCGGGCGGCACGCCGTCGAGGATGCTTGATAATATTTCGGCCAAACGTCCCATTGGATCTTCGATTGTGTGCTCGTAGGCGAGCAAGCCGCCCCTATCGGCAAATTTGGCGCGCTCGAAAATGGCGGGGCGTCCAGTTTTTTCCAGCGCGTTTAGAATTGTTTTGGGATAAAAGTAGGCGGCGCTGGTATACGGAATGTACCAGGCATCCATAAGCTGCCCTTGGGGGCCCGTAATGGCTGCAACGATTTCGCTCTCGCTGTCGGCTGTAAACCAGTGCAGAGACAGCCCATGCAGCCCGACAAACTTCAGCACATCGGCGAGTTCCGCGCTACCCAATACCCAGTTTTCCTCTATAAGCACACCTACGCGTCGAATCGACGGCACGGTTTCCTGGAGAATTTCAATGCGTTTGCCGAACGTCGGCAGCACTGATGTGAAACCCGTCAGATTTTTTCCGGGGTGAAGAATATCGTTGATTAAGCCGATTTGAACCGGGTCGATAGTGGAGGCGAAGATGATGGGTATTTCCGTGGTGAGGTCGCGGGCGGCCTCAGCCGGTTCAGGGGATGTTGCGATAATCGCCGCCGGATGCCGCTGTATTTGATCGCGCATGAGCCTTTTAAGTACAGCGGAATCTAAGGCGGAATCTGCGTTGCCCAGGGGAATAAATTCTGTGGTTAACCCGTACTTGTGGTTTAGGCCCAGCCTGTCTATTTCACGCAGAAATTCAGCGTACAACTTGCGACTCGCTTCACCCTCTGATTCAAAATACAGGATGAGTTTGGTGTTTTTCTGGTCATCGCGCGAATGAAATTCGCGCACCAGGACGAAAGCCATCACCATCGCGACAGCCGCCGCAAGCAGCAAACCCCATCGCGCGCGATGACGGATTGCCCACATTTTGGAGGGTAGTTTTAACACAACAACTAGTCTATCATTTGCTTGCACCATCCCCCCACCCCCAACAATTCAGGGAGTAAGACCATGCCTAAATCCTATGCAGGAGTGTTTTATGTCGGCACCTTAAAAGCCCCGGCTGCCGCCAGTGCAGCAGTGGCAACACCCATCATGGCAGTATCCACTCAAGTCACCATCCATCGCGCGGCGGCTGGCGCGGCCGCTAGTCTTGAGGTCCGGATTGGCGGAGCGGCTTATCCGACTTCCGTCAAAGACAAAAATACCCACATTGAGGTATTTGACACGCATTTCGTTAGCGAGGAAAGCGACGCCGCCGCGCTGGTGAAAAAAGCCCAAGCGGTTTTCGACGACCCTGACGGCTACGCCAAAGCCCACCCCGGCGAAGTCGATCCCGCTTATCTGAAACACTTGAAGGAATTCAAGAGCAGAGTGTCGCATTGCGTGGTGAGCTTGATGGGCATCAGTACGCCCTAGCGCAGTGCATCATAAATAAAAGGATTTATCACCCAGTTTTGTCATTCCCGCGAAAGCGGGAATCCATTTTCTGTTTGAAAAAAATGGATCCCCGCTTTCGCGAGGATGACAGATTGGGAGTTAATCTGGTCAGCCAAAGCTGCATAAGGACAGTTCTGTTTGACGCACTACATTAGCGCTTAACCAAGCAGCGCACGGGAGCGCCGCGCCGCTGTATTTATGCCTGGATAGATCACCACAGCGGCAACGAGAAGTAGTAACGCCCCATCAATTGCCGCCAAGCTGAAATTTGCAATGGAAATACTGGATACCGTGACTCAACAAGCTTCGTAAGGAGAGCCATCATCATGCATACCGTTAAGCAAATCATCCACGACATCGCCGATCACCTGTCCGAACAGGCCACGTTTGACGATGCCATGTACGCCCTGTACGTTCGGCAAAAACTCGAAGAGGGTTTGCGTGATCTCGACGAGGGCCGCGCCTACACGCAAGAGGAGGTGGAACAACGGCTACTGGGCAAGCGCCCCTCATGAAGGTGATCTGGTCACGGCGGGCTTTGCTGGACGTTGAGCATATTCGCGATTACATCGCGCAAGACACCCCGGCTTACGCCCAGCCCTTCGTTGAACGTCTGCTGCACGCCACCCGCCACTTGCCGCAGTTTCCGCACAGCGGTCGGGCCATGCCGGAAGCCGATAACATTCGCATCCGCGAAGTGATTTACCAGGGCTATCGCATTATTTACCGGCCGCGCTCCGATGCCATCGAGATTGTGATGGTCGTGCACGGCAGTCGCGATCTTGCGGGGTGGGAGAAAAAACTGTGGGAGCAACCTGAATAAATGCAGGAATTGAAGTCAGGAGATACTGTGCGCCAGCCGTAGCTTCAACACAACAACCAGCCTATGATTGGGTGCGATTCAAGCTGATGTGGCGTATTTCCAATTTTCGATAGAAACGTGAATAAATTCGCCTGATTTGTCATTCCCGCGAAAGCGGGAATCCATTTTTTTCAAGAGAAAAATGGTTCCCCGCTGCAGCCTGCCCTCGAATGCTTTAATCGGGGGCGGGGACGACACTTGTTTGTAGGTTCCTTGAATTCGTTTCACAACAGTTTGAATCGCACCCCCTCAACAACCTTGGGAATAAGAACCATGCTTTGCTTGTACCGTCCCCCTACGACCCTTTAACCCTATAAACCCCATGCAACGCTCAGGATTTGCGCAGTTTGACCCCTCCGCTGCGGCGCGGCTTGAATGGGCTTATCGCTTTCGCCCGGAAGAGTCTGACGCACACGCAGGCTCTCAGTGCGACAGTGAACTTGCTCCTGTGGTGAGCAACGCAGTTACCAACGAGCCAGCGCCGCCTGCGGGCAATAACTGGGTGGCGGCCGCTTGCGTGGTTCCACGTCTGTTTTCGCCGGAGGAATGCGCACGTATCCTGGCGTTTGAAAGCAAGCTGCAACTCGAAGCCGGGCGCATGGTGCGCCCCGGCCTCTCGACGCGCCGTTGTCTTTATGCGTGGATGGATCACGCCGCCGACAACGCCTGGGTGTACGAACGCATCGCGCAAAGCGTACACTCAGCCAATCAAAACTACCGTTACGATTTATTTGGCATGATGGACCCGTTGCAATTCACCCGTTACGATAGTGAAAACGCCGATGAAATCGGCTGGCATCTGGACTGCGGCGAAGGCCCCAACACCACGCGCAAGCTATCGGTGTCGATACAACTTTCTGACCCCGATGATTACGAAGGCGGCGACCTGGAATTCCATACCATGCCGCCGCTGGCTTTCTCCCGACTGCAAGGCGCTGCGATCCTGTTCCCCGCCTTCCTCTCGCACCGCGTCACCCCCATCACGCAAGGCTCAAGGTATTCCCTGGTCGCCTTCATCAACGGCCCGCCGTTTCGTTAAGATTTTTTTTGGAGTGCGGTGACAGGTCGTCGCTTTGGGTTTGATGCCACATGTCACGTCTTGAAAAAAGCGGCGTCTTGCCGCCGCACTCCAAAAATGTTGTCCGAACGTTGCATACGGCGCAATGCCCGTTGGTTATTGCCTACACGGCCTACACGCGCTGTGGGAGCAAACGTCGGAGGGTCAGCCTCAAGGAATACA
>JAYWAM010000331.1:0-56095 GCA_043782425.1 Betaproteobacteria bacterium | reverse complement strand
ATGCCCAGGTTGCCGCTGGATACTTTGGTGGCGCGCGTCGAATCGCTCGGCGCGCAAGTGGCGGCGGTGCTGCCCGCCGAGCATGTAGGGCAGGCCATGCCTGCGCCCAATTTTTTCCGCCAGCGCAGCGTGGCGCGTCCTGCCGGCTCGCGCGTGCGCATTCTCAATTTTGCGCTGGTCGGTGTGTTCCTGCTGTTGCTTGGCGTTGTGTTGGTGATTCCGGTTTGGCAAAAGCGCGCGGCGGCCATAGCCTTTTTAGTCCCGCTGAACAAAGCGAAAAGCGCAGCAGAAGCCGCTGAAGCGGTGCGCAAGGAGCTTGAGAAGCTCGCTGAGGAGAGTAACTACATTCTGGCGCGCAAACACGCTCAGCCAGCCACGCTCAGCCTTATCGAGGATGTTTCGCGTGTGCTGCCCGATAACACCTGGATTCAGGTGCTTGAAATAAAGTCGGGCGCCAAGGTGCGTGAAATCGTGCTGACAGGAGAAACCGCATCGTCTTCAAAACTGATTGAAATCATCGAACAGGCTGGCTCGCTGCAAAATGCCAGCTTCCGCTCGCCGCTCACGCAAAGCCAGACGCCCAACTCGCAACGTTTTGTCCTGGGAGCGGAAGTCAAATTAAAGCCGTTACCCGTGCTAATCGCTGAAGTTGATGCGGCGGCATCCGCGTCACAGGCAGTAGCCCCCATGCCAGCGCTACAATTGCCGCCGCCCCCGGCTTCCCCAGCGAATAATCCTGCGACAGGCATCGCGCCCCCGGCCGCGCCTGCTGCTCCCGCTGTGGTGGCGCCTGGCGCGCCGGGAAATGCGCCGACAAGCGCAGCGCCGCATCCCGCCGACGCGAAGGCAGGCGCCCCGCAATCTGGCGCAATTGCGCGACGGCCTGTTATCCCCGCCGCACCCGTTTTTGGCACGCCTGCACCCGGCAACAAACCATGAGGATTTGAGGCGATGGTATTTGTGATGACTCCCAAACAAAGTCGCGCGCTGGCAGTGGGCTTACTGGTGCTGGCCGTCGTTGCAGTGCTGGGTATTTTTTTCGCGCCAGCGTATATGTTGCACCGGCATTACGATTTGTACATTGAAGAGTACAGCGATAAATTGGCGCGCTATGAGCGCATCGCGGCAACGCGCGCGGCGCTGGAGGCTAAGCTTGCAGCCGTTAAGGCGCGCGATCCGCGCTCAGGTTTTTTGAAAAACTCCGGCGCCTCGCTGGCCGCCTCTGAAGTGCAGGATGTAGCAAAAAATCTGATCGAAGGCAATGGCGGGCGCCTTTCCGCCCTGCAGATTTCGCCTCACAAGGATGATGGACGCTTTCGTCAGGTTGGAGTCAATGTGCAGATAGCAGCCAGCGTTCCGGCATTCACAAAAATACTGCACGCCATCGAAAGCGCGCAGCCGTATTTATTTACCGATAATTTGGTGGTGCGCTCCAACGTGCACTCTGCTTATCGCGCGCCCCCCGGCCCTGAGCCGGAAATTTTGTTTATCACCATGGATGTATCGGGATTCGCACTGGTGGGGCCATGATAAAAACTATTCTGCGCGGGCCTTATGCCTTATCTGCCCTGATTGCTGCGGCAATTGTTTTGGCGCTGTTTGCCGCAGGTCTCGAACTTGAATGGGGCAAAGCAATTCGTGGCGGCGTCACGGCCAAGCATATGGAACCGGCCAAGGTTGCTGACGCCGGCTTGCTACCGGCCTTCAAGCTCCCCGCCCTTGACCAGGGTTTCCCCGAAGCAGCCGCGCGTCCGATATTTGTTCCGGCGCGCCGTCCAACGCCTCCGGCGCCTGTGGTTAAGGAAGTAATCACGAGGCCTAGGGGGCAGTTTGTGTTGCTGGGGACGAGCATTACCAAGGACTTGGGCGATGTCGCCTTGTTGAAGGAAGTTTCCACCAACCGCACGCATGTGGTGCGTAAAGGCGACAAAATCAACGGCATCACGGTAGACAAAATTGAGGCGCATCGCGTGGTGCTCAAGGATGGCGCAGATAACGAAGATGTGGACATAAAAACACAGGGGTCGCCCAAGGGCGGCCCCCCTGCTGCTGCGCAACCAGGTTCCATTTTTCCGCAGCCAACTTATTCGCAGCCGGGGTTGCCGCAGCCGGGATTCCCGCCACCCGTTTCTCCGGGTATGGCGCCGTCACCCGTCATGCCTTTTACGGCGTCGCCACCCGCGCCGATGCCGCCACCCCTGCCGGGGACGAATCAACCGGCGGCAAAACCGGCGGCGCAGATCACCCCCGAAGAAATTCTCGCGCGGCGGCGCGCGGCGCGCGGCCAGCAAAGCAAATAAACGGCATTCAGCCTAACCTCAGGATTTAAAAATCAGGATGTTTCAATGAAAAAAAATCTGCTCTTAAACAGCCTAACGGCTTTGGTTGTTCTCGCTCTGACCGGCTGTGCCTCTATCCAGGGAACGGACAAGAAATCAGACAAGCAAGCGGACGCGCCAACGGACAAACTGCCGACGCCTGCGCTTAAGTTTGGGCCGTATGCAGCGCCTCCGCCAGCACCTAAAGAGCCAACGCCTGCAGTGCCTGCGGGTGAGGCCAGAATATTTAGTGGAACCGGCGCGATGGTCAAGCAGACGCCGGTAACCACGCCCGAGGTACCTGGCCCCGAAGAAGTGGTGCTGAACTTTGAAGGCGTCGATATTCGTCAGGTGATCGAAACCATACTCAGCACCTATTTGCGCGAGCCTTATCTGGTCAATCCCTCGGTGACAGGAACGGTGTCGTTTCGCACCACCAAAGGCATCCCCAAAAAGGATCTGATACCGACCCTGGAAATGCTGTTGCGCACCAATGGCTTTGCACTGGTGCGCGAAGATGGCATGTATAAAATTTTGCCGTTCCAGCAAGTGCGCGGATCGGTGACGCCGCAGCTTGGCGGAACCTCCACCCCGCTGCCCAGCGGATTTTCCATCCTGGTGGTGCCGCTCAAATACATCGGCGCCAAGGCGATGACAGACATTCTGGTGCCCTTCACCACCGATGGCAGTGCGGTGCGTGCCGACGAAGTGCGCAACCTGATTATTCTTGCCGGCGGTCAGCGCGAGCTCAAGCATCTGCTCGAGACCATTGATCTTTTTGACGTTGATTTTCTCGCCGGTATGTCGGTGGGTTTATTCCCGATCAAAAGCACCGATGTCAAAACCCTGGTTGCCGAAGTTGACAAGGTGTTTGGCGCTGCGGGCAATCCGCTCAACGGCATCGTGCGCGTGATTCCCATCGAGCGCTTAAACGCGCTGCTCATCGTTACGACGCAGCCGCGCTATCTCGATGAGGCGAAAAAGTGGATCGACCGCCTCGATCAAACCACCAGCTCAGGCGGCGGGCTGCACGTCTATCAGGTGAAGAACGGTAAAGCAGAAAGTCTTGCCGCGTTGCTCGGGGATATTTTCGGTGGCAAGGGCTCGAGCGGCTCGAGCTTCCCGCAACTCGCGCCCGGCGCGCGTCCTGCGGAGATTCGTTCACCGCAACAATTTGCACAACCTGGAATTCAGCAGCCCGCAGCATCGGTTGGAACCACGCAGTTCCAGGGCGACGGCGTGGCGGTATCCAAGGACGTGCGCGTGGTCGCAGACAAGGACAACAACGCGTTGCTTATCATCGCTTCGCAATCGGATTACGCGAAGATTGAGCAGGCGTTGCGTCAGCTTGATGTCGTGCCGCGCCAGGTGCTGGTTGAGGTTCTGATTGCCGAAGTTACGCTGACGGATCAGTTGAGTTTCGGCATAGATTGGTTCATCAATGCACGCAACGGAACCAGCAATGGGGTACCTAATTTGACAACTGGTACATTGAATGCCGGGGGCGCTCTCCCTGCGTCGCCAATAGGCGCTATACCGGCAGCAGGTGCAGGTTTGCAGCTTGTCAACACCCTGAATGGAGACATCAGGGGCATACTCAGGGCGTTTGGCAGCGACGGCAAGGTACAGGTGCTGGCTTCCCCCAGCATCATGGTGCAGGACAATCAAAAAGCCACCATCAAAGTCGGTGATCGCATTTCGGTCAGCACCGGCAGTCAGACAACCGGCACCACGGTCGGTGTGCTCCAAACCATTCAGTATCTTGAGACCGGGGTGCTGCTCACGGTTCAGCCGCGAATCAACGCCAGCGGCCAGGTCTCGATGGAAATTAATCAGGAAGTTAGTTCGCCGTCGGCAGACCTGGGCGCAGGCGGCAATCCCAACGTCAGCACGCGCAGCTTTCAGACATCTGTTACGGTGAACTCAGGTGAAACTATGGCCTTGGCCGGGCTAATCCGTCGTGACCGGACATCAAGCGGCGGAGGCGTGCCGTTGCTCTCGAAAATTCCCGTCATCGGCGCCGCATTCGGGGTCCAGAAATTCTACGATAAGAAGACAGAATTAGTGGTAGTGATAACGCCCCAGGTCGTCGCTAATTCGTCGCAGGCGCAGGACGTCACCAACGAGCTGCGCCGCAAGCTGCCCGCGCTGGAGAGTTTGCTGCCAAAACCCAAGAAAGAAACACCCCCGGCAGCAGATAAAAAATGATGCTCTGCGAGTGCCAGATAAAAAAATGTTTTCAAGCCGTGCTTGCGGTATACTGCCTTCCCCGTAGTCGCCAAGCAGTTGTTGAATTTCGAGTGCGGGCATTTGCAGCTGGGTGTGGCATCAGGCGGAATGAAGGTGATGAGACTTAAGTAAAGGGCCAAGAAAAGCAAGAAAACCCTGTTGCGAAAAAGACACACTGTTGTAAATTACTTTCGATTTTGTTTGACGAGAAGGAAAGAATTTAATAGCCTCTCGTCTAGTGCAGAACGCTATTGCGCGGGGTTGCGGTTTCTGACGCCGCATTAACAATCCCGTGTAGATCGATAACATGCTTAAGAAAATTTTGTTGCTCGCTGTGTTTGCGTCGTTGTTTGGATGTGCCGGTATCGCACCAAACACTGGTACTGCTTCAAGTGGCGCAGCAAGCAGTGAGAGTCAGGTTTCAGCCAGAGCAGAAGCGCGCTGGCGGGCGTTGGTAGCAAAGGATCTCGACAAGGCTTATGAGTTCTTGAGTCCCGGCAGTAAGGTGGCAAACCCGCTGGCGCTTTACAAAGGTAAAATCCGCTTACTCAACTGGCGGCCAGCTAAGGTACAATCGACAAACTGCGAGGCTGATAGGTGCAGCGTCAAGCTGGAGATTAAGTTTTCTGACCGTCGTCTAGGTGGCGAGGTGACAACGGTTATTGAGGAAATTTGGGTAAAAGACATTGGAAATTGGTGGTTTGTTTTTAACGGTTAAGGAGGGCTTCTTCAGAGGAGGAAGGGAATGCACCTAATAAAGGATTTGTAAAATGAAAATTCCTGATATAAAATTCTGTCGTTGTAGCTTCTAAAGTGATCACTTTAAATTTAAGAAGGAGTAACTAAAACCATGAACGCTTTTAAAAGAAAGTCTCTCTACGTTGCTGTGGTTACCGGGCTAGGTACAGCCGCTTCCATGCAAGCGGGTGCGGTGAACCTAGGAACCGATAACACCGGTGAAGTCCTAATTTATCCTTACTACACGGTACGCAATGGCTATGTAACCAGCTTGTCGGTCGTCAACTCCAGCACTAGCGAAACTAAAGCCGTAAAAGTGCGTTTCCTTGAAGGTAAGAACAGTGCTGAGGTACTTGACTTCAACTTGTTCCTGTCGCCGCGCGACGTGTGGACCGGTAGCGTTGCACAAGACCCCGCTGGTGCCACGTTAACCACCACAGATCGTTCCTGCACATCTCCCCCAATTCCTGCCGCTGGTCAGGCTTTTAGTAATCTGTACTACACTGGCGGATCGACAGCGGGGGCCGGCACGGCTGATCGTGGTGGCGATGGCTTGGATCGTACGCGTGAGGGCTACGTCGAAATAATCGAAATGGGGGTTGTATCTCTGGCTGCGGTTATTACTGCAGTCAAGCATGGTGCGAACGGTACTCCTGCGAACTGCGCCGTTGTTCAGGCGCCTGCTCTGCTGCTTAATGGCATCACAATTCAGCAGCCCACTGGTGGTTTGTCCGGCAATGCCATTATTATCAACGGCACGACGGGTACAGAGTTTGCCTATGTGCCGGTATCGCTGGCTAACTTCTCTGACACCGCCCTCTATACTGAGCCGGGTAGCACGTCACCGAGCTTGGCGAGCGTTTCTCCGGCAACTTCGCAGGTGTTCCAGTCCACGCTCGCAGCTCCTTCGATCGTGACCGACACATGGACGAACCCAATCAATGCCGTGTCCGCTGTATTCCAGCACTCGCAAGTGCATAACGAATATGACGTTAGATCGGGCTTTAAGACCGACTGGGTCATCACTATGCCGACCAAACGCTCTTATGTTGGCGTTACTCCGGCTTTGGCTCCGTTTGCCAATCACTTCACAGGTGCTGCTGGACTCGCTCAATCCTGCGATCCGGTGTTCGTTGCCGCTTATGATCGCGAAGAAGCGCCATATGCTGTGACGCTAGGTGCGGTGTTCTCTCCGGCGCCAGCAGGTGCACCAGCAGGAACGGGCAACCTGTGCTGGGAATCGACAGTTGTAACCATTGTGCCTAACGGTGGCACCGCTGTCGCGTCGAGCGTATTTGCATCGGCCAATGCTGGTTCAATAACGCTACCTGCCAACGGTGTTGGCTCGCCTGTTGCTCCTAACTACATCGCAGGCTGGATCAGCCTGACCCCCACGGGTGCTCAGACCGGTCAAACCGTTATCGGCAGCGCAACGGGTGACCCGGTAATCACTAACGTTGCTTCTGGTGGCATAAGTGGCGCGCTGGGTCTGACATCTGGTCAGCGTTATCGTGGTTTGCCTATGGTCGGCTTCGCTGCGATCAATGCGATAATCTCAGGACAAGGTTACGGTGGTATCTTTAATCATAAGTTCAACACAACCATCAACACTCCATAAATCGTTATTACGTTACGATCACAAAAGCAATTGTTGTGTAAAGGGGGGCTTCGTGCTCCCCTTTTTTTATGATACGCAGCACATTGCATTAAGCGTCCATGCCCCGATATGGTGTAGCATGTAGCCGATGGATCGGAGCTTCTTTTACACAATGGCCGAACTGTTCCAGATTGTGCAGTATCAATTGCATTCCAACGCGGCTACACTTTGCGGTCTAGGGGATACCGGCCATTCATCGGCGATACCTGGCCGACCATCGGTTTGCTTGCAAGATAAATCTATGCTCGTGTAATCTTCATCGTGAGAGAAAAGCCCTTGAACGTTTTTTATTCCAACGCGGCATTAATTTTCAAGCGACAGAAAAACCTGCTTGATTATCTGATTCACGCTGTTACCCTTGCTAAGCTGAATAACACCCTTCCCAACAAAATCTTGAGCCTATGCGCATAACTGATTCGCGCAGCCAATTGGGCGCTTCATAGAAATGACATCAAAAAACACCATTATTCTCTTGATTAAAAGAGAAAAATGGCGTTGAATAGAGAAATCTCACGGCGTACAATATCAAACGGATATTTTGAACGCGGTTTCACCACATAGAGGATTGAACATGAACTTATCCCACAAATTGATTAAACTTGCTGCCCGAACCATGCTGGGGCTGGCGGCATGCGGTTCCGCTTGGGCGGCATGCGATGTGTCGCTCGTTACGGTGTTTGCCAACGGCCAGGCGGTGCTGAAAGCGGATTGCGGCACAGCTACAATCAGCAGCATCACATGGCTCCAAACTGTAGTCACGTCCGCCCCCCCCGCATCCCCCGTAACCACTATTACCACTCTTGCCAATAATCTTATTGTCACTCCCACCACACAGGACATTTATTACACCACTGCCATCACAACCGGCACTTCCACCTTTACAGCTAACGGTAATGGCGGTGCTGTAGTGGCGGGGAAAGCGGCAACCATAACCTCTGGGCAAACCGCGCTACACGTCGCTGCTAACGCGGGCGGTACGGTCACCAGCAGCCCGATAGGCATCAACTGCACCAATACTGGGGGCGCATGCGATGCCCCGTTTGCGCTTGGCGCCATTGTCACGCTCACGACCACCGCTTCTACAGGCTTCTCGTTCTCCAACTGGGCCGGCGATTGCAGTGGAGCTGGCGCCTGTGTTCTCACCATGACTAGCCCGCGCACTGTTGTAGCAACCTTCAACAATGTACCCGCATGCACGCTGAGCGCAAACCCGAGCACGGTTACCGCAGGCAGCAGCTCTACTCTCACGGCTACTTGTTCACCGGCGGCCGCTTCCTATGTCTGGACCGGCGCCAACTGCTCCAGTGCAAGCGCCTCTTGCACGGTCACGCCAGCCGCAACCACCGCCTATACCGTGGCGGGAACCAATGCCGGCGGTACTGGCGCACCTGCTAGCACCACGGTCAACGTGACGCAAGTTCCGCCGACGTGCACAGTGGCCGCGAACCCGGGTTCGGTCGTCTTTGGCGTGGCAACTACCGTTACGCTCACCGCGTCTTGCACCAATTCGCCGACGAGCTATTCCTGGACTAATGGATCAGGTTCCCCCGCTGCTACGGGTACGGGGAACTCAGTAACTGCTGCCTTCCCCGCGACAGCCGTTGTAGGGACGTATGCATACTCAGTCACGGCGAGCAACAGTGGCGGCGCAAGCCAGGTCGCCAGTACGTCGGTGTCAGTGAGTGCAGTTCCCCCGCCTGTGTGCACGCTATCTGCAAGCCCCTCATCGGTTAGCGCTGGCACGGCGACCACCGTCCAGCTCACCGCGTCGTGCACCAATTCGCCGACGGGCTATTCCTGGACTACGGGATCAGGTTCCCCCGCTGTTTCGGGTGTAGGAAACATAGTGACTGCGGCCTTCTCCAAGAGCATCGCGGCCGGGACGTATGCTTACTCGGTCACGGCGAGCAATGGCGCGTCAAGCTCTCCTGCCAGCACGTCGGTGACGGTTGCTACTGGCGCCGTGCTCCCACCCAACTGTGTTGTGAAAGATATTACCGGGGACTTTGGCGCCTCAATCACGAACAGCGCAGCATACGGCTACCAAGATGCTGCTCAAACTTGGGCATACCGCATTACGTACTCCCAGCTCTTCAGTGCAGCGCGGCAAGGTTACGGCGCCAGCGGGCTCTTTGGCAGGGTTTATGTTTTTGAATCTAATAACGCAATCTACTCGATCAGTCTCACCACAAATCCCTGCGAGTTCCATAACGCTCCGCCTGCCGGATTCTGTCAGACCCAAGGGTATCCTGGATCACTCAACGGGGAATTCAGCTTGAAGTACCGGGCTTCCATAGAGGCCAACAGTCCGTCTGCATGTATTTTGCCTGCCCCGGCCGGCCAGTTGGGTAATGAGAGTTTCTGGTATGTGAATCTACGTCACGCGGCTGGTCCAACGGTTGAGGATCCTTACACGAACACCTGTAACCAAGCCCAGTGCGCCCGTTATCTGTATCGCGAACCATAGGCCTTAATTCTTAGAGCTGTATGCGTTACTCAGGCTCCGCCCTAGCCCAGGGCGGAGTTTGTTTTGTAAATCACCACGAATGAGCTACACAACCATGAAAAAAAAGGTCGTTTTAGAAATTTTTGCCTCTTTCTTATTCGGTGCATTGACACTCACGATGGTGTATGCCCAGAATAATGCGTCGGGCGAAATCAAGTTTAATGATCGCCTGAAAGAAGTTCCCTATGATTTGCCGCTGGTCCGTGGCAAGTCCGTCAATGCTACGCGCGGAGATTTTGAGGCCGAACTCAACCGTACTCCGCCGGAAAAACGTTTAGAGCAGCGTTCCACCGAAGAGCGTATAAATGGAATGCTCGAACGTATCTTCCTCAACCGCACGCTTGCCGAAGCTGCACGCAGCGAGAATTTTGATCGCGATCCTGGTGTGATGGCCCAGGTGCGCTATGCTGCGGAGCGCGAGCTCTCTACGCTTTACTTTGAAGCTTTGAAGAAGAAAGTAAAGGTTCCCAATCTTGAAGCGCGAGCACGCGATATTTATCGCGCCAATGCCAAAGAATACTACTCGCCAGAGCAGGTTCGGGTGGCGCATATTCTAATTGGCTACAAGCAGAACGGTTTTGAGAGGGCGCGGCAGATAGCTGAACAAGTGCGAGCCAAGGCGCTAGCCAATCCAGGAGAAAAATTCTTTGATGAACTTGTGCTGCAGTACTCCGACGACAAGAGTGGCGCCAGCAACAAGGGCGACCTCGGATTTTTTACCCGGGACAAGATGGTTGCCTCCTTTTCCGACGCTGCGTTTGCCATGACCAAGCCAGGCGAAATCAGTGCGTTAGTCGAATCACCCTATGGGCTACATATTATTCAGTTCCGCGCGCGCCAGCCAGCGAAACAGTTTACCTTTGAGGAAGTCAAAGCCAACCTTATGGATGCGGCCACAAGGGATTATCTTGAGGCGCAGGTTAAACTGATGGTGAATGATTTGATCACTAAACAGGAACCCGTACCCAACCCTGAGGCCATCGAAAAACTGCGCTTCAAAGTTGAATATGGTGTGCTGCCCAAAGGCGCTGCTCCTGCTCCCGGCCCTGCGCCGGAGAATGCAAGCTCAGCAAAAAATTAATTGCTTACCCATCTATTCCAGCAAAAAAAGAAGGACCCTCATTACCAATAGGCCCCACGTCACACGAAGAACATACCGGCATACTTGCCCGATCCTTGGTCAAGGTCACAATAAATTCAGAACGTTGCCTTCCCGCCAATACTTGGGAGTAGGTTTGTGTAAGGAGATTTCCTAAATCACCTGCCTTTGGATGGAAACAACAGGGTCTGACGATACCATCAATATCAATACCCAGGAGATTCATTTCGCCATCCCAGGCTTTTGGAAAGTCGGTCGGGTTCGCCACAAAAAAACACGCGCCTTCAGGCATTTGGATTTTGCGCCCGGTTTTGTTTTCTGATGAGTCCGGAAGATACTGCCATCGCCTGAATTCCGGCTTCCAGCCACGCGGCTCAAGCACGTCACGCCAGCGCTGTCGATTTTCTGGCGGGTCTGGATCACACACGGATCTTGTCACAAGCTGCATCGAGGGACAGTAGCGATCCCTTAGCGTGCGTGTCCGCTCTAGGAACTCGATCAGCTTTTCCCATTTGGCTGGCGGCCTTAAGGCCTCATACGATTCCGGCGTGCCGTTCCCATCGCAACTAACCACTAAGCGATTTACAACTTGCAGTTTAAGCATGTCCTCAAAATCATCCCAATACACATGTTGCGCATTGGTAGAAATTTCAACAACGGCAACTTTCCACTTTTGTTCAGGTATGCGAGCAACTATCTTCGATAGCTCACGATGCAACAATGCCTCACCAAAATTAAAAAGCCGCAAAGTATGAATTTTGTCGACATCAATGTTAGCGAGCACACGGGAAAAGTCATCTACCGGCATTTGTCTCACTTTGGCGCGTATGGTTGAATTTGGGCAACCTACGCAGAGAAGCTGACAACCTTGGACGATATCGAAATGAACTACAAATATGCTATTAGCCATTATCTTATAGGGGGGGAATGAGATACTAGGAGCCTGTCGGACTTAAAGGGAATCGGCTGCAAAAATACCTGAGCGGCCCATAATTCGCTTATTTTTTCAGCAATAGGAAAGACTATTGCTGAAAAAATAATCAAATTCTGCTCTCGCTCAGCTATTTTTTCGCTACGATTCTTTAAGTCCGACAGGCTCCTATGCAACATCTTAACAGTTTGCAGAGAATATGGCCCGCCTCTCCCGACAATGTTAGCGGAATTTTAGATTAAGAATATACCATATAGAATAGACTGCGAGTATGTGGCCCAATGGTTCGGCGAGCACGATGCCATGCTGCATGCCACGAGTACCTGACTGGCCATGATTTTTTAATTTCCCGCCTATTAAAACATTCGATTCGTACCGTGAGAGCGACCCACAATCCAGTATCAGCACTCTGGCCTTCAAGATGGTTGCTGCTGAATTTCGTCCTGCGCGATATCAAAACGCGCTATGTGGGCAGCTTTAGCGGTCTCGGGTGGGCCTTACTACAGCCGCTTATCTTGCTGGCTGTCTATCACTTCGTTTTTACCGTCATTTTCAAGGTCAAGTTTCCTGAGATCGGTAAGGCCGGATTCATAACCTTTCTTGCGGTGGTGTTGTGGCCGTGGCTGATGTTCCAGGAGGCTGTACAGCGTTCGATCATGACGATTCAGTCCAACGCCGGCCTGATTCGAAAGGTGGCTTTCCCTCGTGAGCTGCTGATTTACGCCACGGTTGTCGCCACTTTTGCTGTCCACCTGGCGGGATATATACTGGTTCTAACCGTCTTATATTTAGCGGGAGAGCCTGTTCGGGTCCAGGGCATTGTGCTTGCATTTCTTATGCTGTTTGCTTTGTTCCTTATTGCCATTGGCATGGGTTTTATTCTGTCCGCAATGCAAGTAATTATTCGCGATATTGAACATATCACCGGCCCTTTCTTCATGGTTTTATTTTACGTCACACCTATTCTTTATCCGCTGTCATTCGTGCCAGAAAGTTTGCGCAGTGTTGTGCTGTGGAATCCGATTGCCATGGTATCTGAGCGTTTGCGCGATGCCCTGCTAGGGGGCGCAGCGCCAGTCGCAGGTGACTGGGTAATCATCATATGTACAGGCATATTTCTGTTTATTGCGAATCTATTTTTTCAGCGGATCGCGCCGCATTTCGAGGATTTTCTTTGACCGATTCGGCAATATCCGGCAGGGGCAGCGCACTCATTGAGATGAGCGGCGTGAGCAAGCTCTACCCCCAGGTTACAGGCGGGAAAGGTCGTCTGGCCACCCTGGCGACATTGCTTATGGCGGGGCGGCTGGAGGGTTTTGCGGCGCTCTCGGACATTAATCTGGAGGTTTACCGCGGCCAGTCTTTTGGACTGGTGGGTGAAAATGGGGCGGGGAAATCAACGCTGCTTAAAATTATCGCGGGTGTTATCAAGCCGACGCTGGGAAAAATAAAAGTACAAGGCAGGGTAGGCGCTTTGCTTGAACTGGGCAGCGGATTTCATTCAGAATACACCGGACGGGAAAACATCTATCTTGCTAGCGCCTTGATTGGACTCTCAAGGGAAGAAACCTATGACAAGCTCAACGCCATTATTTCTTTCGCAGATATCGGCTCGTACATAGACGAGCCTATCAAGCACTACTCGTCCGGTATGGTGGTGCGCCTGGGCTTCGCGGTTGCGACCGCGCTCACCCCAGACATACTCATTACGGACGAAGTGTTAGCGGTAGGTGATGAGGCGTTCCAGCGAAAATGTATACGCTGGATGCAGGATTACCTGGACCGGGGCGGAACATTGCTGCTTTGCTCGCACGGGCTATACCATATCCAGAAGCTTTGTAAAAATGCCGCCTGGATTCATCAGGGGCGCATACACCTTTCAGGGAACGCCGCAGATGTCACGCGCGAATATCTTTCCTACCAGGAAGAAAAGTCCAAGCGAGAGGTGGAAGGCGAGGCAAAGGTAGCCGAGTTCTCCGGCGCGACGGGATATCAGGTCGTCGAATTCGAGTTGCTGGACGATGCCGGTCTACCAGTTTCTAGCATTTTGCAACAGACAAATCTAATTGCACGGGGGTGTGTAAAATCATCCGACGGGCGCTGCCCGCACGTGGCGCTTGGCATCTTGCGCATTGATGGAACGTCTGTGTATGGCACCTCAAGCGAGGTGAATGGCGCATCGCTGCATGACAACGGAGACAACAGTTTTTCTTTTTGCGTGCGCTTTGACAGGTTGCCTTTGCTGCCCGGCGCTTACGTATTTCGCGCACACGCGATGGACCCGGAGGCGTTGCGCGTGCTGGACACGGTAGAGAAGCCGCTCAGCGTCACGGGTGGATCGCGTGAGTTGGGGGTGGTGAGAATAATGCATGCATGGCTCGATTCATGAGGTGGTGGCGCACGGCAGGGCTTGACACTGCGGAACTATTTATCTGGCCGTTGGTATTGTCGCTACTGCCGTGGCCTATTGCCTTTCGAGGGATCCGCTTGATTGCGCGTCGCAGATGGTTTTACGCGGCCGCTGCGCACTTCGCTCTTGAAGTGGCTAAGACGCGGCTTGTCGTTCGCGACGAAGATGACTGGCTGACACGCTACTGTTTTATGCGGCTGATGGATCATGTCGATCTTTTTCTCTCGCTTACGCGCAGCCGGGCGTGGCTGGAAAAGCGCCTGATCCGACATGGGGAGTGGCCCAGGCAAAAACCCTTTATCGGCATGACGTATCACTGGGGGGAGGGAATGTTCGCCCTGCGCAGCATGCAGTATGCGACAGGCCCGTTTGCCGGAGTGGCGATAGCGGTAGACAAGAACGCGTTTCGCGGCAGGCCGGTTTTATACGCTTACATGAGGCTACGCAACTTTGAGACTGCGCGCGCAATTGGCGGCGGGCTCAACTTTACGGGAGGAGCGGCGCGCCAATTTGTCTCTGCATTACGCAACGGGGTCTCGGTCTGCGGACTGTTCGATGTGCCCCCCGCGCCGAATGTAAAATCCCGAACCGTGCAACTTCTTGGTACTAAGGCGCTCTTCCCTACGGGAGCGGTACGGCTCGCGGTGGCGCATCGCGTACCGCTGGTGATATTTCGCTCTATGGTTGATCCGGCGGACGGCAAAAGAGAAATCTGGATTGAGCCACCGGCAGCTGAATTCAATGAGGCATGGCTATTCGAGCGTGCGGTAAAATCACTTGAAGAAGCGGTGCGTTTAGAGCCATCGGCGTGGCATATGTGGGGCATGCTCGATGCACTTGAAAAGGCTGCGACCGACAGCAGCATGCGACCGCCGCAATGAAGCGGTGGAGCGAAAATATCCTATGGTAGAAAGGCAACCTTGGCATTGCTAGACACCGCGCGCGAGATGTTTCAGCGCGCACAATTTCAAACAGCATTCGAAACCTGCCAACAGGTCCTGCGTGACTCACCCAAAAGCAGCGACGCATGGTTCCTGATGGCCAGCATCTGTCAGCATATGGGTAACACGGACTTTGCCATGGAGTCCGTGCGCCAGACGCTGCTGTTGGACCCGTTTCGTGCGGCGGCGCATGCACTGGAGGGCGAGCTCTGGCAAGACCGTGGCAACCTGTCCGAAGCGGAACGAGCGCTGCGCCGCGCCATTCTGGCAAAGTCTGATCTCTTTCAGGCACGCAACAGTCTCGGCATCGTCCTCATGGATCAACACCGCTTTGCCGAAGCGGAAACAGAATTTAGGGCGGCCATTAAAATCCGACCGGGCGTCGCACCCGGGTATACCAATCTCGCTTCAGCTTTGGTCGCTCAGGACCGCAAACCCGAAGCTGTCAGTTCACTGCGCCAGGCACTAATAGCCGATCCCGACAATGTGATTGCGCTTCGCGGTCTTGGAATTTTGCTGGCTGCACAGGGAGATGAAGACGGCGCCCTCATCCACTACGGCAGGGCGGTCGAATTGCAGCCTGCAAATGGTGAGGTTCATGCCATTATTGCGCGTCTTTATCGCAAGAGGCAGAACGTCGATGCCGCGCTGCGCCATTTCCAGGCGGCATTAAAAATAAGAACAGCCGATGCGGCTCTGTGGAGTGATGTTGCGGATTTCTTTTGGGAGCAAGGTGACGCTGAGTCAGCCATCACCGCATACCGCTGCGTACTGCAAATTCAGCCCGACAGCCTGAGGGCGCAGATACGCGCAAATCTCGTGTTACCGATGATCTACCGGGACGGAGCACACATTGAGCAGAGTAGAGCGCGCGTTATTGCAGGGGTTAAAGTGCTGCTCGATAGCGTCACCAATCCGGCTGCAAAATTAGTTTCCACTTGGGAGGACGAAATCGGCTGGGCAAATTTTTATCTTGCCTACCAGGGAAAGAACGATCTCACATTTCAACGCGACTATGCGCTTGTCGTCAAATCCATCCTCAGCAAGTCCGCGCCGCAATTTTACAATCCGATTGCTGCGCAACCCGCAAAAGGCCGACGTCTGCGTGTTGGATTCGCCAGCAACAATTTCTATGATTGCACCGCAGGAAGGTATTTCGAAAGCTGGGTCACGCAACTGGACGGTGATCGATTCGAGGCATGGGTTTATCACCTTAACGCGGCCAGCGATCCTCTGACCACGAGGATTAAGTCCAGTGCGGCACATTGGCGCAACGTTGCCGACCAGTCGCTGTTAAAGATCGCTGCAGCCATTGCGGTCGACAAACTCGATATTCTCATCTATCCAGAACAGGGAATGAATCCGCTTCTGTTTCCGCTCGCATCAATGCGGCTGGCGCCATTGCAATGTGTAGGCTGGGGCCATCCCGTCACCACCGGGCATGAAAATATCGATGTGTTTTTTTCGCCAGCGATGATGGAGCCCGCAGACCATGCGAATCACTATGTCGAACAGCTGGTCACGCTCCCAGGGTTGGGCACAAACTACCGGCTGCCGACCGAGCAGGTAACAGCAGTACGCGACGATTTTCAACTTCCGCAAGACAAGCTGCTTTTTCTCGTGCCACAATCCCTGTTCAAGATTCACCCTGACAATGATGTGGTGCTTCTCGATATTCTCGAGGCGGCACCCGATTTGGTATTGGTTATGTTTGCGGCGGAACATCCCGCGCTGACACAGCGCTTTATAAACCGCCTAGCGGGCGGATTTGCGGCGCGCGCATTGCAGTCGGCAGGCCGCATCAAGATCCTGCCAAGGGTGGCACATGCGGAATATCTGCGCATCTGTCAGTTGTGTGATGCTATGCTCGATACGCTGCATTGGTCCGGTGGCAACACTTCCCTCGATGCGCTTGCGGTGGGATTACCGATTGTGACTTTGCCTGGGAAATTCATGCGTGGAAGACAGAGCTACGCCATGCTACAGATGATAGGCTGCGAAGAGCTTATCGCAAAAGATATTCAGGACTATGTGCGCATTGCTCTCCGGCTTGCGCGCGACAGCGATTTTCGAAAAGAACTGTCGCAGAGGATACGCGCTATGCATGGACGGCTGTTCGGGCAGGATGAGCCGTTGCGGGATTTAAACGACGCGCTTGCGCGCGAATTTGCGGCAAAGTGCAAAAAGTGAGCAGCGCGCCCGTCTCTTCCGTTGCGAGCTGGTTATCTGACGCGATGGAACATCATCGCGCTGGGCGGTTAGAAGAGGCAGAAGGCTTGTACCAGCGCATCCTACAGGCTGAACCGCGTCATGCCGATGCGCATCACCTGCTCGCGACAATAGGGCTACAACGCGGCGTTCATCAAGATGTGCAAACGCATGCACGTAAGGCGGTGGAAATTGCTCCAGGCCGCGCAGCGTATCACCGCACCCTCGGCCAGATATTGAAAGAACTGGGCGACGTGCAAGGTGCACGCGCCAGTTTCGAGCAGGCGCTCGGTCTCAATCCGCGCTTTGCTCCGGCAGCGAACAGCCTTGGGCTGATGCACGAAGAACAAGGCGAGGGAGAACGCGCAATCGAACTGTATCGCCAGGCAATCGAGGCAATGCCGCAGTTTGCCGAAGCGCATTTCAATCTTGGGAATGCGCTGCGCAAAGCGGGACGGGCTGAAGCTGCGATCAAAGCCTACCGACAGACTATCCTGACCAATCCCGGTTTTGCCCTCGGACATCACAATCTGGGCAACATGTTGTTCTCGGCGCATGCAGACCATGAAGGCGCGATGGCTTGTTATCGAAAAGCGCTGGAGTTAAAGCCCGATTTGGCTTTGGCGCAAGAAGGCAGAGCGCATATTCTTCTCGCCCAGGGCCGATGGAAGGAAGGGTTCAGGGCCTATGGATATCGCAGTGTGCGCCCTCTCGCAGCGCCACTAGGCATCAGTGGTATCCCTGCACTGCCTGCCGACCTGGATGCCGCCCTGTTGCGCCATCGTACGCTGGTGCTTATTGGCGAACAGGGGGTAGGGGACGTGCTATTTTTTGCGCGCTTTGTCCCGCTGCTTGCCGCGCGCGGCGTGGAACTCATCTATTGGGGAGACCAACGTCTCGCGCCCATGCTTGCGCGCGGGGTTGGACTGACGCGCTGCTACGGCATGGACGAAACTCCACCTGAGGATCTGCCGCGAGTACCGATGGGCGATCTGCCGGGCTTGCTTGGCATGAGTGAAGGTGATCCGCTCCCGCCGACACCTGATCTTATGCCCGAGCCGGAGCGGGTGCAACGGATATGCGAGACCTTGGGGCGTCTGGGGCCACCCCCCTATACGGCGGTCACCTGGCGCGCCGGGAGCAAACTCATGGAGCACGCCCTTTACAAGGGAATTCCCCTAGTCCAGCTTGCAGCGGCTTTGCGTTTTGCGCCGGGGACATTGATTTCGGTACAACGCTTGCCTAAAGCCGGCGAGACTGAACAGCTTGCTGCGATCACGCGGCGACCGGTTCACGATCTAGCGGCCGTAAATGAAGACCTTGAAGATATGCTGGCGCTCATGTCGCTGGTCGACGACTACGTCAGCGTGAGCAATACCAACGTGCATTTGCGTGCCAGCACCGGCCGTTGTGCGCGCATCCTGGCGCCGATTCCGTCAGAATGGCGCTGGATGTGGGACGGTGAATTTTCGCCGTGGTACCCCGAAATGCAGATTTTCCGGCAACAGCGGGACGGCTGGCAAAATGCGCTTGCCCACCTCGGCAAAATGCTGTCAGAATCTTCGGCTAAGCCCGACGCAAAGTGACTTCTTTTACTTCAGATAGACTTCCTCTATGAGCAACACAATTCGTATTTATATCGGTTACGACGCGCGCGAAGCGGTTGCATACAATGTGCTTTCCCATAGCATCAATGTTCGATCCTCATTGCCCGTCTCGATAACGCCGCTGATGCTCGCGCAATTGAAGGGGGTCTATACGCGTGAGCGCAATCCTCTACAATCCACGGAATTCTCGTTCTCGCGTTTTCTCACTCCTTATCTGGCGGGTTTTGAAGGCTGGGCGATTTTTACGGATAACGATATGCTCGTACTGGACGATATTGCCAGATTATGGGCGTTGCGCGATGATCGCTTTGCGGTTCAGGTGGTCAAGCACAACCATGTACCGAAGGAAGAAGTGAAGTTTCTCGGCTACCAGCAAACCAAGTATGAGAAAAAGAACTGGTCGAGCGTCATGCTAATGAACTGTGCAAAATGCCGCGCCCTCACGCCTGATTTTGTAAATGCTGCGACGGGTCTTGAACTGCATCAGTTCAAGTGGCTGGCAGACGATGCGCTGATTGGCGAGCTTCCCTCCGGATGGAATCACCTGGTCGGCTATGATGCGCCGCGCAGGGATGCTTCACTGGTTCATTTCACAATCGGCGGACCCTATTTCAATGAAACCCGCCAGTGTGAATATGCAGAAGAGTGGTTCCGTGAACGCGACGCCATGTTGGTTGCGGAAAACCGCTAAGAGCGGAGCAGGTCGCCATCTGCTTTGTCGACGGCAATGACGAGCCAATCTGAAATTTTTTCAGCGCTGCAACAGGGACTGCAGCAGCAGCAGGCCGGTCGCATTCAGGAAGCCGAAAGGCTTTATCGGGGTGTCCTTCAGGTCCAGCCGGATCACCCTGATGCTTTACATCTATTGGGACTGATCGCGCATCGCGCGCGGCATCCCGATGCTATTGGTCTGCTGGCGCGCGCCATTCATGTGAATCCGAATAATGCCGTGTACCACTGTAGTATGGCAATGGCTTTGCACGAACACGGTCGCTCTAACGAAGCCATTTTGAACTACCAGCGGGCGCTTCAGCTCGACGCAAAAAATGCAGAAGCTCACTACAACCTGGGACTGCTGTTCCAGCATCTACAGCGCTTTACAGAGGCTGAACACCATTATCAAAAATCAATCGAGCTTAAACCGGGATTTGCCGAAGCGCGCAACAATCTCGGCAACCTATTCAAGCGTACAGAACGGCTCAATGAAGCGCTGGCGGCATTTAAGGCCGCGATTGCCCATAAGCCCGATCTGGGTGCGGCGTACAGCAATCTCGGACTTGCGTTACAGGAGCAGGGGGACTTGGTTGCGGCTGCTCAAGCGCTGAGCAAGGCGGTTGAGCTTAGCCCGGACGTGGCCGAACTGCACAATAACCTGGGAATGCTTTTACTCGAGCACGAAGATTACGAAAATGCCGCCCGGAGTTTCAGGCAAGCGCTTGGCTTGAATCCACAGCTTGCCGAAGCGAGCAACAATCTGGGAACTGCGCTGTGCCGCCTTGGTGATGTCAAAGCGTCCATCGAGTGTTTCGAGCGCGCCATCGCACTCCGGCCAGACTATTCCGAAGCCTTTATGAATTTAGGCATTGTTTATGATGATGAGAAAATGTATGACCTTGCCAAGAAGTATCACGCTGAAGTCATCAGACTCAATCCTTTTTCTGCTATTGCGCAGGTGACCTTGGGAATCATTTTCCGCAAGTGCGGCGAACCTGGGGCGGAAGTAGGATATTGCCGCCGTGCCATTAAACTTGACCCCGATCTCTGGCAGGCCCACACCAATCTTGCCCACGCGCAACTTGCGCTGGGAAACTGGGGGGAGGGCTGGAAGGAATACGTTTGGGGGAAGGGAAACGGGCATCATCCCGATGTGTTGCCACGACAGCCTGGATACCCGCAACGCATCGAGCTGAAAACGCTGTCTGATAAAGTCGTCGTGCTCCATTCCGAGCAGGGGTTGGGCGACATTCTTTTTTTTATGCGCTTCGCCCCACTTGTCCGAGAATTGTGTTCGACGTTGGTTTACTGCGGTGAAGCGCGCCTTGCTGAAATGTTTCAAAGGACGGGTTTGTTTGATTCAGTGATCGGATTGCAGGACCCCATTCCGGCGGGTTCAGTACAAATCCCACTCGGTGATTTGCCGTTTATCTTGCAGTGCAATGAAGCGGAAAATGCGCCCCCCCCGTTTGCTCTTAGCGCCAAACCTGAGATGTGTCAGGCCATGAAACAATTGCTAAGCAATTTTGGTCCTCCACCTTATATCGGGCTTACCTGGAGAGCAGGCGTCCGGCCTACATCAAAGCAACGCAACCTTCTTCACAAGGAGGCGCCGCTCAATGCGTTGGCAACAGGATTAAAGGATCTGGACGCGACCTTTGTTTCGCTACAGAGGGCGCCGCAGCCGACAGAACTGGATCGGTTGGCCTCTGCTATCGGTCAACCAGTTTTTGATCTTTCTGCCTCTAACGAGGATATGGAGCAAGCTTTGGCGCTGGTTTCGCTGCTAGATGATTATGTGGGCGTGAGCAACACCAACATGCATCTTCGTGCTGGCGTGAACAGGATTGCAAAGGTGCTTGTACCCCACCCGCCGGAATGGCGCTGGATGTATGGAACAGAAAGATCGCCGTGGTTTCCGCGATTCGCGATTTATAGGCAGGCGACAGATGGCAGTTGGGCCGATATGGCCGAAAAGCTGCACGCGGACTTGATGCGCGATCACTATGCCACTCTGTGCAAATGATAAAATTCATATTGTTGCTCTTGTCAGGCCGGATTGGCAGGCCGTGCTTTGGAGCGAATTTCATCTTTGGAGAATCATGTGAGTTTCAGCCGCAGTAATCCGAGCCCGCGCTATCATCATCTGATCAAGCAATACCAGACCATGCATGTCGAGGGAGAAAAGAGTCTCGGCATCACGCCGCAAAATACCTTTTCCGGTCAAAGCCTTATCCCCCAGGCTGACAGTATCAGAACGCTGATTATTCGCTATGGCGCTGAGAGTATTCTCGACTATGGATGCGGAAAAGGTTTTCAGTACGGCCCGATGAACATTAAAAATGCAGACGGTCGCGTGTTAGGCAGTATCAAAGAATATTGGGGCGTGAAACAGATTTCCTGCTATGACCCTAGCTATGTGCCGCATAGCAATCTGCCGAGCGGAAAATTTGACGGTGTAATTTCGACCGATGTGCTTGAACATTGCCCGGAAGAAGATATGGACTGGATCCTTGACGAGATTTTTCGTTACGCCACGAAATTTGTCTTTGCAAATGTCGCCTGTTTCCCGGCAAAGAAACATCTGCCTTCCGGCGAAAACGCCCACATTACTATCTATCCTGCGCTTTGGTGGGAAGAAAAAATTCGCTCTACGGCAAAACGTAATCCCGGCCCTGCATGGGAGTTCTGGATCCAGCAGCGGAAAGATACCCCAGAAGGACCTTCCTATTTTGAGGAACGCATTTCGTCGTAAGGCGTGTTATTGCGTGTCCCGTCTTACAGTTTCACGTAGTAGCCGTTGGGCGCCGCAGTCGTTCCGAACTTGGTTTCCCTTGCTTTATCGTGCCATAGTTGTCCGGGATTGTGCTCCCGGTAGTCCATTATCGCTTCCCAGGGGCCGGGTCCGAAATTCGGTCGTACGGGGCGACCGTTGACAATTGTGTCCTCGACCACAAGATAGTCCCCGCGCTGCAACGAGGGCACCCATACTTCGAGCTCTCTTAATACATGTGCTTTGGTGTGGTCCGAATCCAATATGAGAAACAGCGGCCCGCGCTGCGCGGGCAGCAGTTTCCTGACCACGGCGACCGCTTCGGGCGAACCGCTGTCGCCGAGCAAAAAGCGAATACTTTCGTGAGCGGCGACTTGTCGTGATTCGGAATCTATGTCGATGGTGACGACGAAGCCGCTCGCATTTCGCGCTTTGAGAGTGTCGGCAAAGAAAAGCGCCGACCCGCCGTGTCGGGTGCCGGTCTCTACCACAAAATCGATGCCCCGCTCGAAAATGATTTCCTGATAGTTCCACGCGTCGGAAGGAAATTTTAACGTCCGTATCCCATGATAGGACATACCTTTCCACACGTTGGTGCTGTGAAACCATTCCGTGTATTCATCCCAGATGTTCTGCGGATTGCGGCTTTCATGGTTCATTTTGGTGTGCTCCCGGCGCCAGGTTTAATTCCTGTTACTCGCATATCACGCGGTTCTCGAAGTTTGAATTGAGCGGGCTCTTGCCTGACGTTCACCAGGCCGGCTCGCATCATAATTTCACCAAGGCTCTGTACCGTATATCCCCAGCGGTGATTCATGTAAGGGTCTTTCCAGGCAGGGTCGCCGTAAAAAACCCACATCGTCCTTCGACCAGCCTGATCTTCGCGTGAATGGGTGACAGGATCGGCAAGAAATGTCTCACAAGCCGATTGGAGATTGGGACATTCGAGCACCATTTTACCGCCCGGCTTCAGCACGCGAACCCATTCGCGCAGTATATCGAAAACTTCCCAGCGCCAAAAATGTTCTACGACGTGCACTGAAAGAATTTCGTCGACAGAATCATCTGCAAACGGTACGAGGTCATGGAGATCGCAGATAACATCGGGTCGCATGCCCTTGCGACTTTCCACCACGTCAACGTTGACATACTCCGGAAGAATCTTGTCGCCACAGCCCAGATTGAGCATGAGGGGTCGTGGCGTGATATCTCCAAATGTCTGAAGCCAAAGTTGCCCAATATGATAGCTGGACAAATGGGACGACACCCGCTGTTGCCCCTTGGTTATCCTCTTGACGACCTGTTCGGGATTATCCAGGGCAAAGCGAATTCCTTCAGTAATGCTGTTGCCAACCCAGGCGGCGTCATCAAAAAGGCCATATGCGGGAATGGGATGGGCGACAACAAACCGTCCCGCCCAAAGAGATTCGACCAAACGATTTGGACTCTTTACAGATTTTTTCTCGTTTTCCAGGGATGGGATAAGTACGATGTTCGTTTCTGAAAGCGCTTTCCAGGTCGCCTCAATACTCCAGGGCGCAAGCTCTATTTTCAATCGTCCAGCGCAGTTCTGAGTGATGCGCTGTAGTTTTTCCTCTAAGCCTTTAACCAGGCTGGTCACTACTTTCAACGAAATCGGGATGGCGCCAGAAAACCGTTCCAGCTCCGGAATTATTCTCATGAGACTTTCCAGGTTGCTAGGATGCCCGAACCACAGTGTCTTGAGAAAAGGAAACCTTGGTTCAAATGCCGGTTCGCTACGGGAACCCTCTACAGGGTCGCCAATTACTATTGAGTCCTTGCCTGTGTGCTCTTTGATCACTTCGGCCATTTTGGCGGTTGATGCGATGATGCCGCTGACGGTAGAGATCAATTTTTTGAGATGAGGCCCTAGTCGCGGATCCTCAAAATGGTTGTCACACAGATCGAGCAATACGCGTATTCCCCGTCCACGGAGATTATCGACAAGCAGCTCATTGCTTTCATGAAAACTCTTGGAAAGCACAACGCAATCCGCAGTAATCTCCGCTGCCAAAGCAGGGGTCCATCCCGATGGTGGAACGGAGCGAATCTCAACTTGGTGCCCGCGCCGGGAGATCTGAATCGCCGGTAAGATGACGCGGTATCGCGCCGAGGCCATCTCTGAAGTAATTTCCCCGTCCTTTTGGTACACGGGGGCAAAAGTAATGTAAGTGATTTTCATCGGGGGAGTGATGGCGATTTATCGAGCGGATTTTTGCGCTGATTTTAGCATCACCCGGTATGCAGTCTACTAGAGGCTTTTTTGTGTACTTCGCTGTCGGCAGGCCCTATTTCAACGAATAGATCTCCTGTGAATATGCCGAAGAACGGGTGCACGAACGCGAGTGCATACCGAGTTGTCCGGCGTTTCAATTCCCTAGAACAGCCCCTTAATTGTAGGCAACGCACTGTTCACAGATTGTGCCGGTGACATCTTTGCGCAGATGCGCCTCGCGAAGGTTGGTGAAAAGCGTGCTGTTCCAACCCTCCATAAAGGAAACCTGGTTCAGGTCGGCCATTACCCAACGGTCACCTGCATCAAAACAGCAGGCAGAAAGTTTTCCATTATGGGTGATGTGCCCTTCAGTGAAGGCAGACCAGCAGGGAAGCGGTTCCCGTAGCGCGCCAATGCGCCCCTGGTTCCCTGCTATCGGACGGTAACCCAGCTCTTCCTCACGTTGCGTGGCCAGGCTGCCCATGGAGTAAAGCGGGAGCCAATAGTGTTCATCGACATAAGGACGAATTCCATTAACCAGGGCGAGCATACGTTCCTGCTGTTCGCCGTTGTACTGAATACTCGATGCGTATATCCGGCAGCCGTAGCCGCCTTCATCGCGGATTTTTTTTGCAGCCTTAAGGTTGGCGAGCGAATCGTAGAAGAGTTTGGTTTTTACACTGGTGATTTCCTTGAACTGCTGCTCGTCCGAGTTGTTCATGGAGAATTTAAGCGAATCAAGACCGGCCGCCATGCATTTCCTCAACTTTTCCGGCGTGGCGAGAGACCCATTGGTTGTCAGAAAGACATAATCTATGCCGCGTTTTTTCGCAAACTCAATGGCTTCTGGAAGCCATTCGCACATGAACGATTCGCCGATGTAGAACATGCCCAGTTCTTCCACCCCTGCGTCCACCATTTCAGCAACGAGGCGCTGGTAAAGAGAAAAATCCATCTCGCCGCGATCTTTCATTCTCAGGCGGTGGGCGCAAAATCCGCAGCGGTAATTGCACTGCGATGTTAATTCGATTTTCACAGACCGGGGGGCGGGGAGTACGCTATGCAGGTATTTCTCGGGGATCCGGGTTATGGCGTCGATTCTTTGCGTAATCATCTAGCTACTCCTTTGGGAAATACGCTACCTCGTTGTCTCAAAAAAATGCCCTCCCAACGTTCCAGAAAGAAGGTTTCGAGCAAGAGTCTAAGCTTAAAGAGGGAATCACTTTTGACCTGTATCAAATCCAGTAGAAGGAGGCTGCATCAGCACCATGACATAGAACATAAGCATGGGCGCCATATGCAATAGCGCGCGATTGATGGTGGTGAAATCTTTTGCCCACGCCTGCGCCTGGGTGAAAAAGAACACCAGCGCAAGGAAAGATAGGGCCGAAACCAGCAACAGCGTCATACTCAGGTAGACGCGCGCGAGCAGTTTGCGCCGCGACACTAGCAGCGCTGCCGCCGCCATAAACCACAGCAGATGCCAGTTATCCATCACCATCATGTTTTCCCAGAATGGCCCCCAGTCTGCGCTAAAGCGCAAATGCAGGGGATAGCCAAGCAAGTTAATGTTTGTTTCACCAAGCGCAAATAACGCAACCACACCAATGGCTATCAGCGCCGCTGTTCCTGCCAGCCCGGCGCGCGGCATGAAAACCGCCCATAGCGCCGGGACAAAAGTCAGCGCCCAGCCGATGCCGGGCTGCTTGATCAGAATGCAACCCAGTCCAAACAGCAGCGCCATCGCGCCCTGCCAGGTATCGCGCGTGCGCGCCCAGTGGAAAAAAGCCATTGCCGCGAGTCCATACACCGCTCCCATGAATAAATCCGCGTACCCTGCCAGGCCCACATGCACATCCAGTGTGGGAAGCGATAACAGGAAGTAGGTGAACATCAGGGCGGGAAGCGGGGCGATTTGCCCGCGGCGCGCCTGCCCATAAAACGCCAGCCCCAAGGCGACCGCACATAAAAGCCAGGGCAGGTTCATCAGCGTGTCGTCCCAGCGACCGAGGGCGTAACTCATCCACACCTGCAACAGCGGAATGGCCGGCGGATAATGTGGCGCTAAATCGGTGTAGGCGCCGACCGCGCTGCCAGCGAGCCACTCGTGAGCGGGGATAAACGGCGCCAAGTGTCCGAGTTCATACCACACCCGCGCTTTGCTTGCCCATTGCGTCCAGGCGTCCCAGGGAAACAGCGGGCGCCATATAATTTCCAGCCCCAGTCCCACAAGCCGCAGCACAATGACAGACAACAGGATCGCGTAGGCGGCTTTGCGCCATCCGGCTAAATCGCGCCAATCCGCCCCAAGCGCCAGCCATTTCCGCGGCGTTTTGCGCCCCAGCCATGCCCCGGCGATAATCAACACCAACAACGCCACGCCGATGCTGAGAAACCCAAGGGGCATGCCAAGCAAATCCAGAAGGCGCATCAGTAAAGTGGTCGCCAACATACCCGCCAGATAGCCGTATCCCAATAGCGTGGGCCAGGTTACTGCGCCGACGCCGAGCCACGGCGCGCGCAGCCACACCACACCCAGTAGCCAGGGCAAAAGTAATCCTGCGAGCAAGCCGAGTAGTTCCACGTTACTCAGGAGTCGGTAACTTGGACGACAACGAAAGCGCTACTTTTTTCAATTGCGAGTTTCCTATCGACAAGACAGTCTGTGGTTAACATCCCCCTCACCCCGACCCTCTCCCCCGTTTCCGGGGGCGAGGGAGTAATCCCCCCCTGCCGCATGAGCGAGGGCGTAATCCCCCTCTCCCGCCTGGGCGGGAGAGGGAAGGGGTGAGGGTGGGAAAGCGTCGCATGATTTTTGTAATACTCGATCATTAGCCGAGAAATATATGTCGCCTCAATTTCCAACTCCTGAGGAACTTACCTTAAACACAGCGTTACCCGCAGCCAGCAGCAACAGTTCGGCCTGTAGCGACTGGTCATCCCATGCCAGCATCTGCTGCGCAGGGTAGTATTTCACGCTTTTTTTCGCGAACAGCACAATGATGTCTCCCGCCCTGAACTGCGCCGCCTTGGGTAGAGCGTTGCCCGCCAGAACATTGCGCGGATACAAATGATAGGCGCCCCTTCCGCGCAGGAAATCGTCATCGGAAAAATACAGAACACGACCCGCAGCAGTGGGCAGCTTCGCCTTGGCCTGTTGCATGAAACCGAACAGCGCGCCGTCTTCAGCGGCAAGATGTTTTTCTTCCCAGGATTTGCCGGCAAACTGCTGTCGCGTCAAATCCAGTTGCCGCAGCAGATTCGTCTGCCAGCGGGCATCGAGCGCCAGCCAGCCAAGAAACACCACACCCCATACCACGGCGATATTCAGTGGCGCAAATTTGTATTTGGCCAAGCCCCAACACAGGGCGAGCGCCAGCAGGATAATCGCGGCAATAGCCGGAACAGGCGCGATGTCCTGCGCAACGGCATCCCCATCCATGAAATTGATCGATGTTCCCTGCCACGCGTCAAGTATGAACCAGCGTTTGATGGTGATGAGCAAAGCCGCGCGCGCAGATAAGAGCGAAACGCTCTTAATGGTCAGCGGCCGCGCCAGACTGCCTTTTACCACCAGCGCCAGCCCGACGATCTTGCCGCGCCAGTTTTTGTCATCGGCCATTTGCAATGGCGTCATGGCGTCTCCTGCCCAGGTGAGAGAGCGCTTGAAAACGCGCTCTTCTGAGGTGCGCCACAAAAATTCCATTTCAACCCCCGGCGTCATGCCGGTGACCGTCCAGTTCACAATCGCAAAATCTTCCGCGCGGAAAACCGGCATGGATAGTGCAGCTACGGCAATCTGCCCCTCCAGTCCTTCGATGACCAGTTTGTCTTTTCCAGCGTAACCCTGTCCCTTGCTTATGGCCAGCGCATTGCCACCCCAATTCAAGGGTGCGACGCCGCTCAGCCACTTGCCGGAAAAGTTGTATTGCAGGTAAACCAGTGACACTATCACTGCGCTCGCAATGAATAGCAGCGGCGCAGCCAGCCACGCCTTGCGCATGAGTTTGGCGAACGCGCCTGATGAGGTTTCTGTGGTCATCTCTTAATGCGCATTCTTGCCTACGAGCATTGTAAAAACCGTCATGAAAATAATCCTCAGGTCGAACCATAGCGACCAGTTGTTAATATAGTACAGATCATGCCTCACGCGCATTTCCATTTTTTCGATTTCGCCCGTTTCTCCGCGCCAACCGTTGACCTGCGCCCAGCCGGTGATGCCCGGCTTGACGTGATGGCGCAGCAGATAAGCGTCGATTTGGCGCCGGTAAAATTCGTCGTGCTCCACCGCGTGCGGGCGCGGGCCCACGATAGACATATCGCCCAGTAACACATTAAGAAACTGCGGCAATTCATCCATGCTCGTGCGCCGCAGGAAAGCGCCGAAAGAAGTGACGCGCTCATCACCGGGTACGGCTTGGGGCACTTCTCCTGGAGGCTCGTCGTGCAGTTTCATGGTGCGGAATTTCCACACCCAGATGCGTTCCCCGTGCAAGCCGCCGCGCAACTGTCTGAAAAAAACCGGGCCGGGAGAACTCAGCTTGATGCCGAGAATAATAAGCGCCATCAGCGGGCTTGCCGCCAACAGCACCAGCCCCGCCACGATCTTGTCCTCTATCAGTTTGGCGATGCCCTTCACGCCGGATAATGGCGATTCCATCAAGTGGATGACAGGCAGGCCCGCCACCTCTGCGATGGAGTGATTGAGCAGCTTGACCCCGTAGATGTCCGGAACAAACGTCACCTGCACCGGCAGACGCGCCAACTGCGACACCAGTGCTTGCACCGGCTTGTCATGTTGTAAGGGGAGGGCGATCCAAACCTGATCGATGCCGAGCGCCATTACTTCTTGCGGAATGCGGTTGAGATCGCCGCGCACTTCAATGCCCTCGAATGTCTGGTGTTGTTTTTCTGCATCGTCGTCGTAAAAACCCACGACCTTGAGCCCCGTCCACGGTGCGTCGGCCAGCCTGCGCGCCACGTCGCGCCCCAAGTCGCCTGCGCCGGCTATGGCGACAGAGCGGAGATTGAACCCTTGGCGACGAAAAAGTCGCAAGCCGCCGCGCAACAACAAGCGAAAAACGATCAAGGTTATAAATCCCGCCACCGCCCACTGGCCGATCCACAGCCGGGAATAATCGGTACTGGTCTTGGTGGCGAACAACACCACGATCAGTCCTGCGAACTGAAGCGCCCATGCGCTCGCCAGGGCCTGTGTTTCCAGCCACAGACTCGCGCCGCGCTGCGGACGATAAAGGTTGAAAAACGGAAACACAACGAGACAAAGCAGAAATCCGCTAATTAACAAAAACACATAATTGCGCGGTAAGTCCCAGCTCTCGAACTGGACGGCGTAAAGCGCAGCGCCACACGCCACCACCAAAATAGGATCAAGCAGGCGCTGGACAATTTCCAGCAGCCCGGCATTTTCCTTGAGCAAGCTGCGCGAGGTCATAGCGGGCTTCCCCTGTTTCCCAAATAAGCCTGGGTCATTTCTCTATGCATCCTGGCGGTGGCAAAGCGCACCAGTCCCTGCGCTCTGGCTTCTTTTCCCATACTGTCTCGTAATGCGCGATCATGGATCAGGCGTTGCATTTTTTCTTTCATTTCCGCAGCATCCTTGCAAACGTAGCCCGTCACGCCATCGACCACGATATCGCGACAACCCGGCGCATCGCTAACCACAGCAGGCAATCCCGCCACCTGGGCCTCAATCAAGGAAAGCGGCATGCCCTCCCACAACGAGGTCTGAACATAAATGTCCGAGCGCGCCAATTCCCGCATCACACTATCACGCTCAAGCCATCCCGTTATGGTCAAGTTCATCTGTTCATGCGCGGGAAACGCCAGTTCGTGTACCAGATTTCCGGATCCGATCCAGACAAACTCGAGCGCCTCGTCTTTCAGTGCGCGCGCAAGCTCGCGGAAACGCCACGGCGCCTTCGGGTAGCAAACGCGACCGGATGTCACAACGAGTATCGTACCGCATGCGCTGCCCTGGGCCGGGGGGATGCTTTCCACCTCTACGGCGTTGTCAACCACCACCACATTGGCATGACGCACTTCTTGACGCGCAAACTTGCCTTCGGAATTCGAGCAAGCAATCAAAGTCCCGCCCAATTTTGCCGCCATCGACTCGAAAAATAAATACAGCCTGCGTTTTGTCGGGGAAACATCCTGCCGCAGGAAAGCGAATCCACGCGGCGAGTAGAAAGTCTTGCGTCCATACCCGGTGAATACCGCCGCCATGCGGCCCAGCACGCCAGCCTTGGATGAATGAAGGTGCACGACATCCGGCTTAAGCACGCGCAACAAGCGCGCGATTTCAAAAATGGAGCGGACATCCGCGAGCGGAGAAACCGCAGTCACCATGGGAATAATCCGGCGTTCGATAGGCGCAGGAAAAAGCTGCGCAAGTTTTTGCGCATCAGGTGTATCCGGCCTAATGGAATGCGCAACCGTGACATCGAAACCGTTTGCCGACTGAATGCGCGCTAATTGGGAAATGGAATGCGCCACCCCGCCTCCCAGCGCCTCGGTGAGGTGGAGAATGTTCACCCGACGTCTCCGTGCGTGCGCCAAGAGAAAATCATGCGCAATTGCCCGCGTAGAGCGCGATGTGGGCATCGACCATTGCCGCAACGTTATATTGTAAAGCGCGCGCTTTTGCCTGGGCAGCCAAGCGCGCACGTTGCGCCTCATCGGCAAGGAGTGTATTGATAGCCAGCGCCAGCGCTAGCGCAGCGTGCGGCGGCACGAGTATGCCCGCCACACCATCACCCAACGCTTCCCGGTTTCCGCCGACATCTGTGGCGACGATAGGGAGCCCCGCGGCCATCGCCTCAAGCAGGGCATTGGAGAAACCCTCTTCATGTGAGGCCATGACATAGAGATCCATGGCCATGAGCAGCAAAGGCACATCGTTTCTTCGACCAAGAAAATGCACGCGATCGGAAACGCCCAAGCTGGCAGCCAGGCGTTCCAGGTCATTTTGTATGCCACGGTCTTCGCCTACTAGAAACAATCTTACGTTGCGATTCTCGTCAATGACTTTTTTGAAGGCGGTTATCAAATCAGCGTGCCCCTTGTAAGGGATTAAATTGCCCACCTTGATAATCCCGATTTCATTGCTGCCCAGTTGCAGGTTTGCTCTTAACGCCCCTCTGTCAGATCCGCTGTGCGCGAAGCGGCTGAGATCGAGGCCATTTCTAATCAGCACCAGTTTTTCGCGCGCCATGCCATCGCGGGAAATCACATCTTGTCGCACCGCTGCGGAATTGACCGTCACGCAATCGCTCAGCGCATTGGCGATTCGATACAGCGGTTTCGCATAGGGGTGACGATCCTGATATGTGCCCAGCGCGCGCCGGCTGGTGATGATTTTTTTCACGCTAGCGGCGCGTCCTGCCAGGGCGCCCATGAAATTGGCCAAGGGCAGATAAGTGTGCAACACATCGGGCTGCATGCGCAGCGCCAGCCGCCACAGGCGCAGTTGCGCGCGCAGCAGCAAAAAAGTCTTTAGCGCTTTATGTGCACTGGCTTGGTATCCCCCGTCGTGAATGGTGATGCCGTCGCGCTGCAAAATCTCCCTGAATGGCCCTTTGGCCTGTAGCGCGAATAATTCGCAGCAGTAATCGCGCCGCTTCAATTGCCGCATGAGCATGACCATTTGCGACTCGGTTCCGCCGAGCTCGAGGCTGCCGATGACATAAAGAATTCTTGACGCGACCACAATATCAATCTGCGCCGTAGCGCACAAACCGCTCCCGGCGGGCATAGAGCATGCGGATCGGTGATGTAAGCAAATTCACAGCTTCACCTCGGGATTGGCGTCTATCCACGCCTGCGCCATCAGCACGTTCCAAAGCGGGTAGCCCCAATTGGCGCCGTTAAGATGTGCGTGCCAGCGCTCCCGGATGGGAGCGACCGCAAACAAACCCTGCCGTTCCAAACGTTGTTCGCCAAGAAGATTATCCGCCCATTCGCGCAACGGCCCGCGTAGCCACTGATCGAACGGGACTGCGAAGCCCATTTTAGGGCGATCAATCAAGTGGCGCGGGACGCGTTTGTACAGCAGTTGGCGCAACGCCCATTTGCGCTGGCTCCCGCGTAGTTTCATGCGGCGCGGCATGTTCCAGGCCAGCTCAACAACGCGATGATCGAGCAACGGCACGCGCGCCTCCAGGCCGACACACATGCTGGCGCGGTCCACTTTGGTGAGAATGTCATCGGGAAGGTAGGTGACGCTGTCGAGAAACTGCATGCGGTCGAGTAAGTTGGGGATGGAATTCTTCACGGACTCATCCCACAAGATGCCCTTAGGTTCATGTGCGCCGCTAACAATAGCGTCAGGCTCTTGCCAATGGCTGAGCATGAAGCGGTTCCGGGAATCGGCATCATCAAGCAAAATGGCGTTGGCGAATTTGTGCATTTTCATGCCTGGCTGTGCAGGACGCCAGCGCTGCGGAATGCACTTGCCAAGCCGGTCGAGCCTGGTGTACGGCTGCGAAAGTAAAACATGCGCCGCCATTTTGCGTAGCGCCAAGGGTACGACGTTGGCCTTATCCCACAGGCCAAGGCCGAGAGTATAGCGGTTGTAGCCGGCAAACAATTCATCTCCGCCATCCCCGGTAAGCACCACGCTGACGTGCTTTCTGGTCAGCTCGCACACCAGCGCAGTCGCAATCTGCGATGAATCGGCAAAAGGTTCGTCATACCAGTAAGGCAGTTTTTCAACGAGATCCAGCGCATGCCCAGGCTCGACATACAATTCCGTATGCTGCGTGCCGAGATGCTGGGCAATCGCGCGCGCGTAAGGCGCTTCGTCGAATGCTTTTTCCGCAAAGCCGATGGAAAACGTATTGACAGGGTGCTCGCTCTGCTCCGCCATGAGCGCGGTAACCAGCGAAGAATCGACGCCGCCCGACAACAGCGAACCCAGCGGCACGTCGGCCACCAGGCGACGCTGCACTGCGTCGCGCAGCAGGTCATCAAGCGGGTCAAGGAGTTCGTCATCGGAACCTTGCAAAGGAGCACGGCTGCCACTCTCGGCAATAGCGCGCAAATCCCAGAATTTTGTTATTTGCGGCGCGCCTTGCCTGCCTAGGCGCAACATGCATCCCGGCTCGAGTTTCTGCACGCCTTGGTAGATGGAATGCGGCGAGCGCATTGCGATCAAGTTGCGGCACCCAGATTTTCGCTACGCGCAACGCTTTCAGTTCCGAACCAAAAATCAACTGGCCATTAAACAGCCCCCAATAGAGCGGCTTGATGCCCAGCCTGTCGCGCACTAGATAGAGCTCGTGTTCCTTGCGGTCGTACAGCGCAAAAGCAAACATGCCTATCAAGCGTTTTACGGTCGGCTCGACGCCCCATTGGGCGCAGGCTTCCAGAATGACTTCGGTATCGGATGTGCCGCGCATGCGTCGGCCACATTTCTCCAGATCGAGGCTGATCTCCTGGTGCGAATAAACTTCGCCATTGTAAATAATCACATAACGTTGAGACGCCGACACCATGGGTTGATTGCCGCTGCGCGAAAGGTCGCGGATGGCGAGCCGCCGGTGGCCGAGACCCACGCCTCTTTCCCCATCGATCCACGTGCCCCGGGAATCCGGGCCACGATGCGTCAACGTGTCGGTCATGGCGTCTAGCGTGGCCTGCAATGACCGCTTATCTTGGCCCCCTGTAAAGTTGTATATACCTGTAATGCCACACATCGCGCGCTATCTGGTCTTAGTGAAAAAGTACGGCACGAAGATCAGCGCTGTGGCAGCAAGCGCGTCTACTTTCAGTGTCATGATCCGCGCCTGATCTATAGCCGCCAAAGTCTGCGTCCCGTTGCGCGTATGGCCGCAGCGTCATGGACGCACTTCACGTCCACGAACAGGCCGTTTTTCTTGAGTTTCCCCAGCAGCTCGGGCAAAGCCATGTTGAGATAATCCTGGTGCGCAACCGCTGCGACTATGGCGTCGGCATCGCCGGGAAGCTTGTCCCACGGCTGGAGCGTAATGTCATATTCGTGTTTGGCTTGAGAAGGGTCGGCAATGGGATCGTGCACCGCTACCTGGCAGCCGAAATCCTGCAATTCCCTTATCAGGTCGGCTACTTTTGAGTTGCGAATATCGGGGCAGTTTTCCTTGAACGTCAAGCCCAGCACGATGACTTTTGCGCCCTTCACCGCTCCGCCGCCATGGGTCAAACGCTTCACGGTCTGTTGCGCCACGTATGCCGCCATGCCGTCGTTGATGCGTCTGCCTGCCAAAATGACTTGCGGGTGATAGCCCAGCCTTTCCGCCTTGTGGGTCAGGTAGTAGGGATCAACGCCGATGCAGTGCCCGCCCACCAGGCCAGGTCGGAAAGGCAGAAAGTTCCACTTGGTGCCCGCCGCCTGTAGCACTTCCAGAGTGTCGATGCCGATCTTTTCAAATATCAGGGCAAGTTCATTCATGAGGGCGATATTCAAATCGCGCTGCGTATTTTCGATCACCTTGGCGGCTTCGGCCACTTTGATCGAGCTGGTCCGATATACCCCCGCGTTAATGACCGATGCGTAGAGCCCGGCCACTTTATCCAGCGTAGGGCCGTCATCGGCAGAAACCACCTTGATGATTTTGCTGATGGTGCGTTCCTTGTCGCCCGGATTAACGCGCTCGGGTGAATAGCCGACATGGAAATCTCGCTGCCATTTCATTCCAGAGTGCTGCTCCAGCAGGGGATGCAAATCTCTTCGGTAGCGCCGGGGTAAACCGTCGATTCAAAAATGACGATAACGCCCTTTTTCATGTGCCTGGCGACGGTGGCGCTCGCGCTTGCGAGCGGAGAAAAATCGGGGATATGCGCCTGATCTATAGGCATTGGAACGGCGACGATGATGAAATCCGCCTTGGCGATGGCGGCGGGATCCGTGCCGAAGCTGAGCCGCGTCGCGGCTTGCAGATCTACGCAGGACACCTCGCCGCTTGGGTCGCGGCGGCTTTTGTAATGGGCGACCTTTTCTTCGGACAAATCGTAGCCGATAGTTTCGTAGCGCTTGCCAAATTCAACGGCAAGGGGAAGTCCGACGTAACCCAATCCGACTATTGCGACAACCTCAGACATGGTTATTCCGATTTGGCGGTGCGTACACGGTCCTATGTTACCAATCCAGATCTTTTCGCATTAAGCGGAAAGAAAGAAGCCTTTGTTGCTGCGCGAGGAAAAACTTTTTCTGAAAATTTTTTTGTGCAGCAAATCAATACCATCGTATATTGGCCTTGGTAAAGCATTTAAGAAAGCACAATATAGCTTCATTTTCAGCGCATCCGATTTTGTCAAAATTTCATCTCTATTAAGCGGAAGTTTGTTACCCACTGCGCCGCCGAAACTTGAATTTCTACTAAAATAGTCTTTTTCCATTGCCGCATCAAAAGCCAGATCAAGAAATTCGCACAACTTCCTGGTGACGGAAGTTCTGTCGTTTACCAGGTCTTCATAACGGATAACGGAAACATTGGATTTGATTGCGAAGTTTTTTATTTGCACCCTATCGGTGAAATATTTCAACTGCAACCTAAACAGATTTTTCTTATAGTGCTGCCCTTCCAAAAGCCTGCCCAGTGCAATGGTGGATTTAATATTTTCGACCATGTCACGCGTGATGATTATAAATTTTGCATCGGCAAAATGCTGATGAAGGCTGCCCAGTGACATTATTCCGCTCTTCTGCACCCAATATTTTTTCCCTTCCTTTGCGGCGTACTGGTCCATCATTGCGCGAAAGAAAGTGAAATAATCTGGCTGCTTAAACGCATAGAAAAAACTTTTTTCCAGCCCGGTCAGTCTAAAAAATCCGTTTGCGAAAAACAATCGAGAAATCCCATATAGTTTTCCGCTATGGAAAGATCGCCAAACAGGATAGGCATGTTGAGAAAAACATCGGTGGCTTCCAATATGCCGAAGTGTTCTTCATGTTGCACGGCGGCAACATCATGGTGACTGGCGATGATGTTTGACAGCCATTTGGTACCTGATCGGTTTCTGCCGATGACAAAGATGGGAGAGGCCATACAGGAATAATATTGCTTTGTGTTGTGTGGTAAGCAGTGCGCCTGGCCTATAGATTGAGAGTGCATTGCGCGCTGACTGAGTCGAGCATACACATACTTGACAGATAATCAAAGCTGCACGAGTAACACTTGTTTTTGAAGGTATTTCCCACATCGTCAACGAGCCAATTTGCTTATGGGCGCGCGACTCTTTAGCATCTGATGCGCGGGGGCGTACGCCGCCAACAGGAAACTACGATGAAATTGAAACAAATCCCAGCGCTGCTGCTCGGTGCGCTGCCCTCCATAGTGATTGGCGTTGTGTCATCCTCCGCGCCTTCAATTGCGATCGCGCAGACCTCTGCAACTGGGGAAACCCTGCTTTTTACTGCTACGCGCAGCGCGCAACCGCTGGCGCAGTCGCTGACTCAGGCCAGCGTCATTACGCGCGAGGAAATTGAACGCAGCGATGGCATGAGCCTGGTCGAATTGCTACAGGCGCGCGCTGCGCTGGAAATCCGCGGCGCAGGCGGCGCGGGCCAGCCTGCCAGCGTGTTCATGCGCGCTGCTGAAAGCAGGCACACGCTGGTGCTGGTCGATGGACTGCGGGTCGGGTCGGCTGCGCGCGGCACGAGCGCACTGGAGAATATCCCGCTGGCGATTATTGAACGTATTGAGATCGTCAAGGGGCCGTTATCCGGTTTGTATGGCTCTGACGCCATAGGCGGTGTGATCCAGATTTTCACGCGCGCCAGCGCTACACCCTTGTTTTATGCCAACGCTGGCGCCGGAAGCCAGCAAACGCGCGACATCGCAACCGGTTTTTCAACCAGCGAAAGCGCAACCAGCGCCACGTTTCATGTCGGCTACCGTGAAAGCAACGCTGCTAGCGCGACCAACCCGGCGGCACAACTCTTTTACAACCCCGACCGCGACCCGTATCGCAACGAGCACGGCAATTTTCGCCTCGCCCATACTTTCCGTAATGGCGAAACCCTGGCAGTGTCGGCGTTTTACAGCCGCGGGCGTACGCGCTTCGATTCCGGCGCGGACAGCAACGATCTCAATCGCCAGACCTTGTCGGGCTATCAACTTAACTCGAACAACGAGTTCAGCCCCGGTTGGCAAAGCCGTCTGACAATAGGGAGAGCAAGCGACGATCAGATTATCGAAGGCGTCAGTAGCGCGCAATTCAAGACACGACAGGATCAGCTCACCTGGCTGAACGAGTTCAAGACTTTCAGCGGCAACATGATGGCCGGCGTTGACGTGCGCAATGAACGGGTTTTCGGCAGCGCGCCTTACGAAAAATCACGCCGCGAGACACGCGCGTTATTTGCCGGTTATATCGAGAAAATCGACGCGCAGCAAATTGAGTTTAACCTGCGCCGTGATGTGGGAAACCACACGGAAGACCAATTCAGCAGCCACAATAGCGGCAGCGCTTCCTATGGCTGGTATTTTAGTCCAGCTCTGCTTGTCTATGCGCGCGGCGGACGGGCATTCCGTGCACCAAGTTTCAACGAGCTTTACGCCCCCGCCAATGCGTTTTCTGCGCCCGCTGGCAATCCCAATCTACTACCGGAACGTTCCAAAAGCGCCGAAGTCGGTGTGCGCTACAGTGCTGGTGCACTTGCTGCCAGCATAGTCGGATTCGATCAAACAATCGAAGACCTGATAGGCGGCTCGCCGCTAATCAATATTCACCGCGCGCGTATTCGTGGCCTGGAGCTGGGTTTTGACACCACCTTGCTGGGCTTGGAAGTGCATGTCAAAGCCACGCACCAGCGCCCGCGCGATGATGACAGCGGCAAGCAACTGCAAGGCCGCGCCAAATCCTTCGGCAGCCTGTCGCTGACAAGAACCTGGGGCGCCTGGGAGGCTTCCACCACCCTGGCGGGCAGTGGCGCACGTTTCGATTCTGCCGCCGAAGCAGCAGGATCGCGCATGGGCGGCTACGGATTGATCCACGCCCAGGTACGCTACACGATCAATAAACAGTGGAGTGTGGCGTTGTCAGGCAGCAACCTCGCCGACAAGAAATATGAGCTTGCCCAGGGGTACAACACCGCAGGGCGCATGCTGTTCCTGAGCGTGAAATTTGAGGCGCACTGATTGGAAGAATTTCCTACCGCTCCGATCGCGACGAGCGCTCGGCGAAGTTCTGACCAACTTACAGCTTTTTGATTTGAAAATGGAATAAGCAGCGCGCCGTGATGGAGATGCACGATACGGTGCTCGTCTGTGCGCTCGCGGTCCACGCGGACTTGATCGTATCCGGTGATGATGCGCATCGTCGCGGGGGCCGAGGCGCTGGTGATTATCGCGAACACTTGAACAGCCCAAAACAACAACGCCCGCGATCAGCGGGCGTGGGGGAGAACTTCTCTCTTTAAATATAGCTTCAAGCAACTGCACGACAGACAGCGTGAATTTAATGCGTGCCTGACCTCTTTGGAGACCTTAAAACTTGAGGTCGCAATTTGTGACCTCAAGTTTGCCAAGTAATGCAATTTTGCAAGCCTGACCCCGTTTCCGTTTTTGACCCCGTTTTGACCCCGTTTCGTTTTGCGTTTTCGTTTATGACCCCGTTTCAAGCGCCATCCCCACCATTTCTATCGCCGTTGCAGGGAGTATCTTCACCAGGGTCGGGTAGATGCGCAGCATTTCGGCATCGCGCTTGGGAAAATCCTTGGGTACGTAAAGGTAATAGAGAAAGAAATCGACCGCAGACAGATAGCGAGACTGCGCGGCCAGATCGGCATAGGTGCGCGCCGCTTCCGCGTATCGCCTACAGGCGGGTGAGGTGCGCTAACATGGCGTCCGGCGCCGTATCAGCCATGCGTCGAATTCCGCGCAGGAATGTGACAAATCTTTATCACAACAACCTTACTTTTTGGTCTATATTTACATTATCGGCTTGAATCCGGCTTGAATATGCCATAACCGGCATGGCAATGTCGGATTCCCGCAATATAGCAGCAGCGCACATCACGGTTTGAAACAACCCATGAGCTCAAAAAAAATCAGCATCGTAGTACTTTCCGATAAACGCGAACAATTGCAGATGGCGGCCATGATCGCTTCGGTCGGCGCCGTCAGCGGCCACGAGGTGCTGGTTTTCCTGTCGATGAATGCTCTGGCCCATTTCAAGAAAGGGGCAAGCGGCGAGGCACCAGCCGAAGGCCCGATGGGCGAACTGATGGAGCAGAAGAACGTTCCGCCCTTCAAGGTGCTGTTTCAGCAAGCGGTCGCGCTGGGCGATGCCAGGATTGCTCCCTGCTCGATGGCCATGGATGTGCTTGAGCTGAAACAGGAGGATCTGGAGGAGTATATTGGCGAACCCATGGGACTGACCATGTTTTTGGGTCTGGCCTCGGACGGTCAGGTCTGGACTTTTTGAGTCGTGTCGCGGAGTGATGTCATGGAACGTAAAATAATCGATGCGCGCGGCAGCTTCTGCCCTGGGCCGCTCATGGAACTGATCGCCGCCATGAAAATGGTGCAGGTGGGCGATGAAATCGAAATCCTGTCCACCGACCGTGGTTCGGCCGGAGAGATTCCGCAGTGGATCAACAAGGTCGGCCATGAGCATATCGAAACGAGCGAAGAGGCAGGGGTTTGGCACGTGCTGGTTCGCAGGACTAAATAAACAGTTGATACATTCTCAACGCCAAGGAGAGCAGACATGAAAATTCTAGTCGTCGGGGGCGGGATGGGCGGCACCATTCTGGCCAACAATCTGGCACGCCGTTTGAAGCCTGAAGTCAAGAGCGGAAAAGTGAAAATCACTATGCTCTCCGCATCGGACAAGCACGCGTACCTGCCTGGTTTGCTGTATGTGGCGGTCGGAAAGATGATGCCCGACGAACTATATCGCGACCAGGCAAGTCTGCTTGAATCCGGCATCGAATTCCATGTCGACCCGGTCGAGGAGTTCATGCTCGACAAGAATCAGGTCAAGACCAAGAGTGGAAAAATTCACGGCTACGACATGCTTGCCATTGCCACCGGTTCCAGAATGTGGCCCGAGGCGATTCCCGGGCTGGCAGAAAACGCCGAGTTCTTCTATACCGAGGAGACCGCGGTCAAGATGTTCAAACGCCTGCGCGATTTCAAGGAAGGCAAGATCGTGATCGCCATGGGCGTTCCGCACAAGTGCCCGATGGCGCCGCTCGAAATCACCTTCATGCTGCACGATTATTTCAAGGAACGCGGTCTTGGCGACAAGGTGAAAATCCACTACACCTATCCGGTCGGGCGCGTGCATACGCTGGAAAACGTCGCGAAGTGGGCGGCGCCCGAGATGGACCGGCTTGGCATCACCTACGAGACCTTGTTCAACCTGAAACAAGTCGATGGCGACAAGCGCCTGCTCATCAGCGAAGAAGGCAGCCAGGTCAACTACGATATGCTGATTTCGATCCCGGCGCACAAGGGCATGGAAGTCATCGAGAAAAATAAGCTCGGTCAGAACGGCTGGATCCCCACTGATCGTTACAACCTGAACATGGAGGGGCGCGACAACGTCTTTGTGCTGGGCGACACCACCAACATCCCGATCAGCAAGGCCGGTTCGACTGCGCACTTCGAGGCCGAGGTGGTTGGCGAGAACATCGCCGCGATGGTGAAACTCGGTTCCCCGGTACGAAAATACGACGGCAAAGTATTCTGCTTCATCCAGGCGGGGTCGGATCGTGCGTCCTACGCGATGTTCAACTATACCCAGCCGCCTGACCCCAAAGCGCCCACGCGCGGCGTACACTGGTTCAAGCTGGCCTACAACAAGATGTACTGGCTTTCGGCGCGCGGGTTGCTGTAAAGGAGAATGACATGAGCGAACAAGAACAGGCGGCGCAAATGCGCCACGAAATCGACAGGGTCGTCCAGGCTGCGCACGACTCGGTAACCGACGACATGGTGGCGAGGCTTTCTGAAAGCGCAAGCCAGACCATGGAACTTCTAGACCGTTTCAACCGCAGCGGCGCAGCGAATGCCATACCGGCGATCGCTCAATTAATCAATAATGGCGACCTTGAGCGCCTCGTCGGCTATGCGCGCGTCTTGGCGGCCGCCGAAGACGCGGTCACCGACGACATGGTTGGACGCTTTGCCGAAACCATAGGCGAAGCCGTCTCCATCGCGGATCGTCTCAGCCGCAGCGGCGTGGTACGGCTTGTCGAAGTGCTTGAAGAACTGAACGCTTCGGGAGCGCTCGACAGGCTGGCCAACCGCCTGCCCCAGCTGGTCGAGAGTCTGGAACTCTTTGGTGACGCCATGCACTGTTTGCAGGCAGCATCGCGGGCTTCCAGGGATCAACCCGCAAGCGGAACTGGCATATTTGAAATGCTGCGCTTGTTGCGCGATCCGGAAAACATGAAGTTCATCCATTTTGCCCTGGATGTCGGCAAGCGCATGCAGCAAAGTTGCATATCGCGCGCACCGTGATCTTCTTCATCCCGGCCGGCATTTCTTCACCTCGTCATCAACCCCTCTTAGTTCACCCTTAAATAAACAACCCCGCGGCAAGACCGCGGGGTTGTTTATGACATAAGGGATCGTTAGAAAATTACTTTGGCAACGGAAATTTTTCTTTGGGAACAGCATTGGGGCAAGGCTAAAACTCATGAGCACAAGGAGAGCAACATGGATATCGACAGCGCAATTAGTAAGCATGCCGAGTGGAAAATAAAGTTTCGTTTGGCTATTACAAAGCAAGAACAACTGGATGTCGCAATCATTTCAGCAGGTCAGTTCAACTTGCCGTGACAATGCTTGAATTTTTTTCCTGATCCACACCAACACGGGTCGTTTCTGCCGATTTTTTCGCTAGAGCGCAGGTAGGGTTGCGGCGCTTCGGCTGGCGGCGCAGCTTCGCCCGCCTCACCCGACGCGCTTTCTACATCGGGGTTGGGGTGATCGTAGCGTAGATTTTTCACGGCGGCAGCCGCTTCTTCGGCAGCTTTTTCGGCAGCCGCAACTTCTTCCTGGCTGCGCACTTGTACATTCATCAACAGTTGTGTCACCTGGCGTTTGACGGCATCGAGCAAGCCGCCAAAAAGTTCAAACGCTTCGCGCTTGTATTCCTGCTTGGGTTGCTTGGCAGCGTATCCGCGTAAATGAATCCCCTGGCGCAGATAATCGAGCGCGGCAAGATGTTCGCGCCAATGCGAATCGATGCTTTGCAACATCACGGAACGCTCGTACTGGTGCAGCAAAGACTTTTCCACCACTGCAAATTTCGCCGCGTAGTCCTGGTCTGCCAGGGTGACAATGCGCGCTGCCATTTTTTCCGAATCGAGCTCGCTATCGCTTTTGAGCCACTCCTGTAGCGGCGCCTTGAGCGCGAAATCGGCTTCGAGGCTGCGCGCCAGACCTTCAACATCCCACTGTTCCTCAACACTTTCAGGCGGCACAAAAGTCTGCGTAGTTTGCCCCAGCACGTCGGAGCGCATGACGCGTATGGTGTCGGAAATGTCCTCAGACTCAAGCAATTCGTTACGTTGCTGGTAGATCACCTTGCGCTGGTCGTTGGCGACGTCGTCATACTCAAGAAGTTGCTTGCGAATATCAAAGTTGCGCGCTTCGACTTTGCGCTGCGCATTTTCAATCGAGCGCGACACCATGCCGGCCTCGATGGCTTCGCCTTCGGGCAGTTTGAGGCGCTGCATAATGGCTTTGATGCGATCGGCGGCAAAAATTTTCAGCAGCGGATCTTCAAAGGAAAGATAGAAGCGCGAAGAACCCGGATCACCCTGGCGGCCCGAGCGTCCGCGCAACTGGTTGTCGATACGGCGCGATTCATGGCGCTCGGAACCGATAATATGCAGGCCGCCTGAGGCGACGACTTCGTTATGCAGCTTTTGCCAGTTCTCACGGATGGCGGCGATGCGGCGTTCTTTTGCGCTTTCATCCAGCGTGTCGTCTTTCTTGACCGACTGAATCTCGGGATCGGGATTGCCGCCCAGCACGATGTCGGTGCCGCGGCCCGCCATATTGGTGGCGATGGTAATCATCTTCGGCCGCCCCGCCTGGGTGATGATTTCCGCCTCGCGCGCGTGCTGCTTGGCATTCAACACCTGGTGCGACATGCTCTGCTTGTCGAGTAGCGCGGAGAGCAATTCCGAAGCCTCAATGGAGGTGGTGCCGACCAACACCGGCTGGCCGCGGGCGAAGCATTCCTTGATATTCTGAATGACAGCGTTGTCTTTTTCTTTGGCGGTCAGGAAAACCTGATCATTCATATCCTTGCGCACCATTGGCTGATTGGTCGGGATGAGAACCGTCTCAAGGCCGTAGATGGTCTGGAACTCAAAGGCTTCGGTATCGGCCGTGCCGGTCATGCCGGCCAGCTTTTTGTAGAGACGGAAAAAATTCTGGAAGGTGATAGAGGCGAGAGTCTGCGATTCGTTTTGAATGTGTACGTTTTCCTTGGCTTCAACTGCCTGGTGCAAGCCATCGGACCAGCGCCGTCCCGCCATCATGCGCCCGGTGTGCTCGTCAACGATCACCACCTCGCCGTTAGTCACCACATAGTGCTGATCCTTGTGATACAGGCTGTGGGCGCGCACCGCCGCATAAAGATGATGCATGAGCATGATGTTCGACGGATCGTACAAGGTGCTGTTAGGCGGTATCAGTTCGGCCTGCTCCATCAGCGCTTCGGCGTGCTCGTGACCTTGTTCCGAAAGCGTAACCGTATGCATTTTCAGATCGACCCAGAAATCTCCCGCGCCTTCTTCTTCCTCCTGCTTGATAAGGTGCGGCACCAGCGTATTGATTTTCTGGTACATCGCCGTCGAGTCTTCAGCCTGGCCGGAAATGATAAGTGGCGTGCGCGCCTCATCGATGAGAATCGAATCGACTTCATCGACGATGGCGTAATTGAGGCTGCGCATGACGCGTTCCGACACCTGCGTCACCATGTTGTCGCGCAGGTAGTCGAAGCCGAATTCGTTGTTGGTGCCGTAAGTGATGTCCGCGCTGAACGCCTTCTGCTTGTCAGGGTGCGCCATGTGCGACAGGTTGACGCCGACGCTCAGGCCGAGGAAGGTGTGTATGCGGCCCATCCACTCTGCATCGCGGTTCGCCAGGTAATCGTTAACCGTGATGATATGCACGCCATTGCCAGTCAGGGCATTCAGGTAGGAGGGTAACGTGGCGGCCAGGGTTTTACCTTCACCGGTGCGCATTTCCGGTATCTTGCCTTGATGCAGCGCGATGCCGCCTATCATCTGCACATCGAAATGGCGCATCCCCAGCACGCGCACCGAAGCCTCGCGCACCACGGCAAACGCCTCGGGCAGGAGGTCATCCAGACTTTCACCTTTTTGCAGGCGCTCCTTGAATTCACCGGTTTTGGCGCTTAGCTCGGCGTCGCTGAGTTTTTGCGTGACAGGCTCAAGCGCATTGATTTGCTGCACCACTTTGCCATACTGCTTGAGCAGGCGGTCGTTGCGGCTGCCGAAAATTTTCTTCAGAAAGTTGTCTAGCATGGGAGCTTTGCGGGTAGGGCGAACCGGGAGCAGATGGGGACTATTGGCCCCAGGTTCGCTTTAGATAAAGTGACGAATTATAAAGGAAATAGCCCGCTCCCCGCTTACTAGGCGCCTAACTCCACACTCAACGCCTCTTTCTGCTTCTGCACCAGTTGCTGAATGCCGACGCTCGCCAGATCGAGCAAGGCGCCCATTTCCGCGCGCGAGAAGGCTGCGCCTTCGGCGGTACCCTGCACTTCCACAAAGTGCCCGCTGCCGGTCATCACCACATTCATATCGGTTTCACAGCTTGAATCTTCGATGTAATTGAGATCAAGCAAGGCGGCGCCCTTGTGGATGCCCACTGAAATCGCGGCAACGGCATTGCGTATCGGCGATTGTTTGACCAAGCCTTTTTTCATCAACACCTTTATCGCGTCTTGCAACGCCACATAAGCGCCGCTGATGGCGGCAGTGCGCGTGCCGCCATCAGCCTGAATCACGTCGCAGTCGATGACGATCTGGCGCTCGCCTAACAACTTCAAATTGACCACGGCGCGCATCGAGCGGCCAATCAGGCGTTGAATCTCCTGTGTGCGGCCGGTCTGCTTGCCGCGCGCCGCTTCGCGATCAGTGCGCGTATTGGTCGAGCGCGGCAACATGCCGTATTCCGCCGTCACCCAGCCTTCGCCGCTGCCTTTCTTGTGCGGCGGCAGGCGCTCTTCCACGCTTGCGGTGCACAACACCTTGGTATCGCCGAACTCAATCAACACCGCGCCTTCGGCATGCTTGGTGTAATTGCGCGTTATGCGCACCGGGCGCATCTGGTCTGGGTTACGGCCGTCGTGACGTGTCATGTTTTACTCGATAAAGTGTAAGCGGGGCTACTTGGTGACTTTTTTGATGGCGTGCTGAATTTCGGCGATAGCGCGCTCGATTTCTTCGTCCGACACCGACTCGTGCGGCGCGTCGCCCATGTTGGTCTGCGTGTGAAAGCCATCCATGGGAACCGTGGAAGTCACAGTCTGCGTGGCGACATCGCTCTCCTCCTGCTTTTCCCAGGTAAGGGCGACGACGGACAGATTGTCGGCTTCGCTGCCGGCGCGCTTTTCGGCTTCCACAAGCAATGTGGGCATCAAGGCGAGGATATTTTCACTCTGCAGCTTGGCAGCAAGCTGGGGGGCGGGGATCTGCGTCCAGAAACCGTCAGTGGACAGCACGATATTGTCGCCGACTTCGAGCACCCACTCGTCAGATAGCGTGACCTCGGGCAGCAACACTCCGCCCAGGCAGTTATAGATCTTGTTGCGGTCAGGGTGGGTCTCTGCCGCTTCGCGCGTGATCATGCCGGCATCTATGAGCTGCTGTACGCGCGAGTGATCGAGCGTGGTCACGGCGAGCTTGCCTTTGCGCAGAATGTACAGGCGTGAATCGCCGGAATGCGCCCACCACGCCTTGCCGTCCTGTATCACACACGCCACGCAGGTCGTGCGCGGACATTCGAGCATGTCGTGTTCATCGGCAAACGCCAGGATGGCGCGGTGCGCAGCATTGAAAGCGGCATTAAGAAACTCCAGCGGCTTGCGCAAAGTGCTGCGCGCTTCCTGCTGGAAACGATGAGTGATGGTATTGACGGTGATCTCGGCGGCGATTTCGCCGCGCGCATGACCACCCATGCCATCGGCGATCACCAGCAGCAACACGTCCTTGCTGTAGGAGTAAGCGAGCCGGTCCTGGTTGACTTTGCGTCCGCCGATATGGCTGTCCTGGTAGATAGTAAAGCGCATGGTTTAACCTAGAAAAGTTTTCTGGTAAGGGTTTGTCTGATGCGTCCGGCGAAGGAACTTTCTGCCTGGTAGTCCTGCGGCGGCTCCTGATTGAGAGCTTTTTGCAACTCGAAAGCAGTCTGCGGGCGTTGCAGATGATCGAGTTGCAAGCACCAATCGATAATGCGGTACAAGTCTTCCGAGTAGCTTTGCTTGACCAATGATTTGAGCGGCGCCAGTTGGTCGTCCTTTGCGCGCTCGTTGGCCGGCATGGGGTAGGTGCCGCAGATGCAGGTATACATCGTCGCGCCAACGCTGTAAATATCGGTCCACGGCCCCATGCCATCGGCATTGCGATACTGTTCAGGCGCGGCGTAGCCTGCGGTATACATAGGCCGCAGCTTCATGTGATCCTGCGACAACGCCTGGCGCGCCGCGCCGAAATCCAGCAGCACCGGCTTGCTTTCCATGGTGATGTAAATATTAGCCGGCTTGATATCGAGGTGCAGCAGTTTCTTGGCGTGCACTTCACGCAGACCATTCAACAGATGGGTGAACAGGCGGCGGATAAAACTTTCGCTGAACTCCTGGCGATGGCGATGAATATGAAACTGTAGCGTGCGCCCGCGCACGTACTGCATCACCATGTAGACAGTTTCATTGGCGCGGAAGAAGTTTTCCACACGCACCACATTAGGGTGCGAAATGGTCGCCAGCGAACGGCCCTCTTCAAAAAAACACTTCAGCCCGTGGCGGAACACCGCCAGATTCTCTTCCGAAATGACCTTGACTTCCGCTCCCTCTGAACGCAGCGCCAGAGAGCTCGGCAGATACTCCTTGATCGCCACCGGCGTTTCATTTTCATCTTGCGCCAGATAGACGATAGAAAACCCGCCCGATGACAGCAGTCTTTCGATGCGGTAGGTTTGCAGCATGTAGCCTTCCGGCAAGGGGTGGTTTTGTTGCGATGCCATCTATAGCAGTCAGTAGTCTGGGAGAGCTGGAGCCTTGAGTTATAATCGACAGCGAATTGTCGTGTGTTACCAACCCCTTGTAAAGCAGCCTTTAATCCATGATTGCAAGTATGACCGGTTTTGCCCTGGTGAACCGCGAAGTGCCCGGCGGTCGCCTGGCGCTAGAGCTACGCTCGGTCAATCACCGTTTTCTCGAGTTTCAATGCCGCCTTCCCGATGACCTGCGCACCCTTGAGGGAGCGTTGCGCGAAACCATAGCGTCCCGGCTGGCGCGTGGCAAGGTCGATTGCCGCGTTTCTTTCAACAGTGTCGCCACTAACACCCTCAGCGCCCCGGATGCGGCCGCGCTGGATGGCCTGGCGCAGTCGGCGGCGCTGGTGCCAAAGCGCTTTCCCGATAGCCGCCCGCTTTCGGTTTGGGAGGTGCTGCATGCCCCCGGCGTGATGGCGGAACACCAGACGCCACCAGAGGCCATGCGCGAAGCACTGCTCGCCATGCTGAAGGAAGCGCTGGCAGATCTGGACGCCACGCGCTTGCGCGAAGGCGAGAAACTCGCCGTGATGATAGGTGAACGCCTCACCGGGATAGAAGCCATTGTAAAACAAGCCACGCCGCTGATTCCCGCTGCGGTGGCAGCCTTTCAGGAAAAGCTCAGCGCGCGCTTGAGCGAGGCGCTACAGGCCCCTGCCGATGATCGTATCCGCCAGGAAGTGGTGCTGTTTGCCGCGCGCATCGATGTGGCCGAAGAACTTAACCGCTTAAGCGCGCATATCCAGGAAGTGCGCCGCGTCCTCAAACAGGGTGGCGCAGCGGGCAAGCGCCTCGATTTTCTCATGCAGGAACTGAACCGCGAAGCCAACACCCTAGGCTCGAAATCGGTGACCACCGATTTATCGAAGTTAGCGGTAGAGCTGAAAGTGCTGATTGAGCAGATGCGCGAGCAGATACAGAACATCGAGTAGCGTTGTGGAAATGTCATGAGCGGAAATCTATACGCCATCGTTGCTCCCTCGGGCGCCGGGAAAACCAGCCTGGTTGAGGCGCTGCTCAAGGAGGAGCCGCAAATCCGCCTGTCGGTGTCGTATACGACACGCGCGCCGCGTAGCGGGGAAGTCAATGGGCGCGACTATCAATTCGTAAGCCGCAGCGAGTTCGAGGCGCTACTGGCGCAAGACGAGTTCCTTGAACACGCCGAGGTTTACGGCAATTTATACGGCACCTCCAAGTCATGGATTACGACGGCGCGCGCGGCGGGCGATGACGTTCTGCTGGAGATCGATTGGCAAGGCGCCACCCAAGTGCGCAGAATTTTCCCCGATATGGTGGATATTTTCATTATGCCGCCGTCCTTTGCGACATTGGAACAACGCCTCACTGCGCGCGGCAAAGATGCGCCAGACGTCATTGCGCGTCGTATCGCCGGGGCGCGTCAGGAGATGCAGCATATTTCCGAGGCCGATTTCATCGTTGTGAACGACGACTTTGCGACCGCGTTGCGCGACCTGCGCGCCATAGTGCAAGCCGCACGCCTCACGCGCGCACGCCAGCTTGTGCGCCAGGCCGACATCATTTCCAAGTTCGTTTAGTCTCTTATCAGATAAATCTTCGAAATTTGTGAGAAGAATTCTCGCGCCAAGACGCAAAGGCGCAAAGAAAATCAACTCCGTTTTTTGTTTTTCTTTGCGTCTTGGCGCGAGAATCGTTTTTAGTTCCGGCTCGTCCGGCTTAGGCAAATTGACTGCATCCCCAAGCGCTTTCTGGCCTCAATCTGTCCGCCGCAAGGCAGCACCTTCGCCCCGCATTGATAAAAAACGCCGCAAAACAGCAAGTTAGCATTGGGTGGGGTATAATGAGGGCCATCCACCGGTTTTTTTCATCCAAGTTAAGGCAGCTATGGCACGCATTACTGTTGACGATTGCGTTAAACGAATTCCCAACCGCTTTGAGCTTACCCTGGTGGCGACCACGCGCGCGCGCCAGCTCGCGCTCGGCGCCACACCGACGCTGGACGCGGGTAGAGACAAACCCTGCGTCGTCGCGTTGCGCGAAATCGCATCGGGCAGAATCGGCGTGGAAATCCTCACGCAAATCCCACCGCCTGCCGAGCCGCTGTAAAAAAATGAGACTGATGGGTTATGGCGAGCCTGCAACCTTCGCACGACAAACTCGCCAAAATCCCATTCGGCACGGCGCACGCTGGCCTGGTTGCGCGCTCTACTGATAATTCTCCCGCGCCTGCTGCTCTGGCAGATGGTGCTGAAGGTGCAGGCAAACCCAGCTTCGATGCGCTCGGTAAACTGCTCGCCACCTACCTCAAGCCTGAAGACGTTGAACGTGTGGCGATGGCTTTTGCCGTTGCCGAAACCGCGCACCAGGGCCAGTTGCGCATCAGCGGTGAAGCGTACATCACGCACCCGCTCGCCGTCGCCAAAATTCTCGCCGCCTGGCATCTCGATGCGACTGCGCTGATCGCTGCGTTGCTGCATGACGTGGTGGAAGATACGCCCACCACCAAGGGCGAAATCAGCCAGCAATTCGGCAAGGCGGTTGCGGCGCTGGTCGATGGCGTATCGAAAATCGACAGACTGCAATTTGAAACCATTGAGCAGGCGCAGGCGGAAAACTTCCGCAAAATGCTGCTCGCCATGGCGCGCGATGTGCGCGTCATTCTCATCAAGCTGGCCGACCGCCTGCACAACATGCGCACTCTGGATGCCGTGCGCCCGGAAAAACAGGAGCGCATCGCCAAGGAAACGCTGGAGATTTATTCGCCTATCGCCAACCGGCTCGGGCTCAACAGCCTGTACTACGAGCTGGAAGACTTAGGCTTCAAATACCTGCATCCGAACCGTTTCAAGGTACTGGAAAAAGCCGTCAAGTCAGCGCGCGGCAACCGCCGCGAAGTGCTGAAAAAAATTCTCGACGCGATCAATGCGCGTCTCGCCGAATTCAAAATTGAGAGCAGCGTCAGCGGGCGTGAAAAACACCTCTCCTCGATTTACAAAAAAATGCAGGAGAAATCGCTGACTTTTTCCGAGGTGCTCGATATTTACGGCTTTCGCATTATCGTCAAGGATGTCGTCTCGTGCTACCTCGCGCTCGGCGCATTACACACGCTGTACAAGCCTTTCCCCGGCAAGTTCAAAGATTACATCGCTATTCCCAAACCCAATGGCTACCAATCGCTGCACACCGCCCTGTTCGGCCCTTTCGGCACGCCCATAGAGCTACAGATTCGCACCACCGACATGCACAAAATCGCCGAAGCCGGCGTGGCATCGCACTGGCTGTACAAATCCTCCGAAGCCAATGGCGAAGGAAAAATCAGCGAGATGCAGCAGAAAACCCATCAATGGCTGCAATCCTTGCTGGAAATCCAGTCGGAAAGCGGCGACGCAATGGAGTTTCTCGAACACATCAAAGTCGATCTGTTTCCCGATCAGGTATATCTGTTTTCACCCAAGGGCAAAATATTTGCGCTGCCCAAAGGCGCCACGCCGATTGATTACGCTTACTCGGTGCACTCCGACATCGGCAATCACGCGGTGGGCGCCAAGGTCAACGACGAGTCAGTGCCGCTCGGCACGCGCCTCAGAAATGGTGATCGCGTCGAAATCATCACCGCGCCCGAAGGCCGTCCCAATTCGGCATGGCTTTCATACGCCACCACCGGTCGCGCGCGCTCACATATCCGCCATTACCTGAAAAACATGCACTTCCAGGAATCGGTGGAGTTGGGCGAACTGCTGCTTATACAGGCTGTGCATTCGCTCGATTTCGATCCGCATTCCATTAGTAAGGTGCATTGGCAGCGCATGCTCAAGGGCGACAATTCCAAGAGCAAGGAAGAAGTGCTGGCCGAGATCGGTCTAGGCACACGCCTCGCACTGGTGGTAGCGCGCAAACTGTTCTCGGTGAGTGATAGCGATAACGGCGAACACCGCCCGCGCGAAGCCATCACCATCCGCGGCTCCGAGGGCATGGCGATACAGTTTGCGCCATGTTGTCGGCCGATACCCGGCGATCCTATCATCGCCCAGATCAACAAGGGCTCGGGACTGATTATCCACACGCACGACTGCCCGACTATTCATCCTTTTAAATTTGATCCGGGAAAGTGGGTTGATGTGCAGTGGGATCCCAACCTCGATCATCTATTCAGCGTCGCCATCAAAATCACCGTCAGCGACAAGCGTGGCGTGCTCGCCAAGCTGGCGGCGGAAATCGCCAGCGCCGAATCCAATATCGAACATATCCAGATGAACGACAAGCATGAGGGCGAAATTACCTATACCGATTTGCAATTCACGCTCGAAGTGAAAAATCGCATGCACCTGGCCAACATCCTGCGCCTGTTGCGTCGCCTGCCGGAAGTGGTGCGCATTGCGCGCGTCAAGGGCGGTAGCGCCACGCCGCACAACAGGCACATATGAAATCCATTATTTCCACGCCCGATGCACCCGCCGCCATCGGCAGCTATTCGCAAGCCGTGAAAGTGGGCGATACCGTTTATTTGTCGGGACAGATTCCACTTGATCCGCGCACCATGCAATTGGTCGAAGGTATGGAAGCGCAGATCACGCGCGTGTTCGACAACCTGGCCGCCGTGGCGCACGCCGCAGGCGGTAGTTTGGACGATGTGGTCAAGCTCAATGTTTTTTTGACCGACCTGGCGCATTTTGCCAAGGTGAACGAAATCATGGCGACGTATTTTCAGACGCCGTTTCCGGCGCGCGCCGCAGTCGGTGTGGCAGCCTTGCCGCGCGGTGCGCAGGTGGAGATGGATGCCATCATGGTGCTGACGCAAGATTAGTGGGCAATAGGGGATTTGCGGAGTTTTCCCGCCGCAGCGATTAGAATCACGCTATCCACTTCTGGCGCTCCCGGTTTGTCTTCCACAAAAGTAAACAGTCCAGTCACAGCCACAGCCCCCGCAAAGCGCGGCGCGGAAACATTCGCTTCGCCTGCGCTGGCCGAAAAACTTGTGCGCCTGGGCATTGCGCGCGAGTTCGATCTCATTTTGCATCTACCGCTGCGTTATGAGGACGAAACGCGCATCACCGCGCTGACGGACTGTCGGCCAGGCATTGCCGCGCAAGTCGAGGTTGAAATAGAGCACAGCGAAGTCACCTACCGTCCGCGCCGCCAACTGGTGGTGAAGTGCAAGGAGCTTGCCAGCGGCGAACTGCTGTATTTGCGCTTTATTAATTTCTACATGAGCCAGGTAAAACAGCTCGCTCCCGGTAAACGTCTGCGTTTGTTTGGCGAGGTGAAGGCGGGTTTCTTTGGCGCAGAAATGGTGCATCCGCGCTATCACCTGGTGAGCCAGGATGCGCCGGTTCCCGAGGCGATGACGCCGGTGTATCCCACCACCGCAGGATTGTCGCAAGCGCAACTGCGTGGTTTGATTGAGCGCGCACTGACGCACGCCGTAGCGCGCGGCATGATGACAGACACGCTGCCCGCAAGCGTTTTATCACCGTTACGGCTCGGCAGCTTTGCCGATAGCGTCAAGACGTTGCACAATCCGCCGCCCGATGCCTCGCTGTCCAGTCTGTCGGAGGGAAGCCATCCTGCCTGGCAGCGCCTCAAATTCGATGAGCTTCTGGCGCAGCAGCTCGCCATGCGTCTGGCGCGCCAGGCGCGCAGTAACAAGACGGCGGCGCCGCTACACGCCGGGAAAAAACTCACGCACGCGCTCATCAAGTCGCTGCCCTTTTCTTTGACGCACGCGCAGCATCGCGCCTTTGCCGAAATCAGCGCCGATCTCGCGCAGCCGCATCCCATGCAGCGCCTGCTACAAGGCGACGTAGGCAGCGGCAAAACCATCGTCGCGGCGCTCGCCGCATTGCAGGCTATCGAGAACGGCTACCAGGTCGCCCTCATGGCGCCGACGGAATTGCTGGCGGAACAACATTTCCGCAAAATTAACGATCTGCTCGTGCCGCTGGGCATAGACAGCGGCTGGCTCACCGGCAGCCAGAAGGCCAAGGAGCGGCGCGAGGCGAAACAAAAAATCGCCGACGGCAGCGCGCAGTTGGTGATCGGCACACACGCGCTGTTTCAGGAAGATGTTGAATTTAGCAAGCTCGGGCTTTCCATCATCGACGAGCAGCACCGCTTCGGCGTCGGCCAGCGCCTGGCGCTACGCCACAAAGCCAAGCAAGAGCCGCATCAGCTCATGATGAGCGCCACGCCGATTCCGCGCACGCTGTCGATGAGTTATTTCGCTGACCTCGATGTTTCGCTGATTGACGAGCTGCCGCCCGGGCGCTTGCCGATCGCCACCAAGTTGGTGTCCGACGCGCGCCGCGATGAGGTGCTGCAACGCATACGCGCCGCCTGCGCCGAGGGCGCGCAAGCCTACTGGGTGTGTCCGCTGATCGAAGAATCGGAAAAGCTGCAATTACAGACCGCCATGGATACCTTCGACACATTGACCGCAACTTTTCCCGAGCTGGTCGTCGGTCTGGTGCACGGACGCATGAAGGGCGTGGAAAAAGCTGCCGTCATGGCGCGCTTCAAGGCAGGCGAAATCCAGTTGTTGGTGGCCACCACTGTGATCGAAGTCGGCGTGGATGTGGCCAATGCGTCACTCATGGTGATCGAAAACGCCGAACGCATGGGGCTGGCGCAACTGCACCAGTTGCGCGGCCGTGTCGGTCGCGGCGCGTTGCACAGCACCTGCATCCTGCTCTATCAGAATCCGCTCGGCCAAACGGCGCGCGCGCGCCTCAAGGCAATCTACGAAAACCACGACGGGTTTGAAATTGCGCGCCTGGATTTACAATTGCGCGGTCCGGGGGAATTTCTCGGTAGCCGCCAATCGGGCATGGCGCTGCTGCGCTTCGCCGACATTGAACGCGATGCTGCGCTGCTTGAGGCGGCGCGCGGCGTTGCAGAGCAGCTCATCGAAGCCAAATCGCCGGTGGTGGAAAATCACCTGCACCGCTGGATCGGCGATAAACAACATTTTCTCAAAGCATGAAAGAAAAGAAACTCACCAATCGCGCCGCCTGGCGCGCTGTTCCGCCCAGCCAGCCGCATGCGTTGCGTAGCTGGCTCACCTGGCGCGGCTCGCTCACCGCGCGCATTATTGCGCGCTGCCGCAGCACTAGCGCCAATTCTCAACCAGATACGCAAACACAAACGGGTTTTCACCTGACACGTCTCATGCAGCGCTATCGCGTCGGCAACATCGACGAATTGCCCGAGCTTGGGCTGCGCTTCAAGCAGCAGGCGCTGGTGCGCGAAGTGATCCTGTGGAATGGCGCTACGCCGCTGGTGTTTGCCCACAGCCTAGCGGCGCGGCGCGATCTTTATGGCGCCTGGCGCGCATTAAAAGGATTGGGAACGCGCCCGCTGGCCGCCATGTTGTTCGCCGATGCGCGCATTGCGCGATTGCCCATAGAGTTCAAAAAAATTGATAAGCGGCACCCGCTCTACCGGCACGCGTACGAGCTTTGCGGCGCTTTGCCACGGACGTTATGGGCGCGGCGCTCGGTATTCCTGCTGCGCGGCAGGCGCTTGCTGGTGACGGAAGTTTTTTTGCCGGGGATATTGCTGCTGCCAGGCGACAAGGCGCGCCATGACATTGACTGAACGCCTCACCCAATACGCCCTGTTGGTGCGCCTGCACCGCCCCATCGGCATCCTGCTGCTGCTGTGGCCGACGCTGTGGGGCTTGTGGATTGCAGCGAACGGCAGGCCGGACCCGATAATCGTTGCGGTGTTTATACTCGGCACGGCGCTGATGCGCTCGGCCGGTTGCGCCATCAACGATTACGCCGACCGCGACTTTGACGATAAAGTGAAGCGCACGCGCGAGCGCCCGCTTGCGGCGCGTCACATCGCGCCCTGGGAGGCGCTCATGGTGGCCGCTGTATTGTGCTTCATGGCCTTGGTTCTGGTGGTGCTTTTTCTCAACACTCTGGCGCTGTATCTTTCCTTTGCTGCGCTGCTTCTGGCGGCAAGCTATCCCTACACCAAACGCTTTTTCGCAATGCCGCAGGCCTATCTGGGCATCGCCTTCGGCTTTGGTATTCCTATGGCTTTTGCTGCGACAACTGGTGCTGTCTCCGCCATCGCCTGGTGGCTGCTGCTGGCAAACGTATTCTGGACCATCGCCTACGACACCGAATACGCCATGGTTGATCGCGATGACGACATCAGGATAGGCATCAACAGCAGCGCCTTGCTGTTTGGCCGCTTTGACGTTCTGGCGGTGATGCTTTGCTACGCGATCATGCTGGGTCTTTTGGCCGCGCTCGGATGGCGTCTCGCCTTTTCTAGTATCTACTTCGCCACTCTCGTGCTTGCCGCCGGGCTAGCCTACCGCCACTACCTCATGATACGCGCGCGTTCACGCGAAGCTTGCTTCAAGGCCTTCCTGCACAACAACTGGATAGGCGCAGCGATTTTTTTCGGTATCGCATTGCAATACGCCGCGGTGTTGTAGGGTGCGCTTGCGCACCGTTACGAATGG
>JAYWAM010000330.1:0-23590 GCA_043782425.1 Betaproteobacteria bacterium | reverse complement strand
AATCCACTGCGAATCTGCTGCTGTAATTCGAGCGCGTTTTCGCGTTGCAGGCTGCGCGCATCGGCGGGCGTAGTGGGGTTGGGGCGGATCAGCGTATTGGCGACGCGGCGCAGGTGCTCGCGTTGCAGGTTGCGTCGCATCGAGCTGATTTCCTGTCCCGCTTTCAGCTCGCTCCAGATGGCGCCCTGGATAGTGTCGTACAGATCGGAGAGCCTAAACAGCTTGTTTTTGTCGGCGACCTTGTCCTGCGAATCAATCAAGCGCTCGGCAACTTGATCGGCCATGAGCTGATCGAGCACGGCTTTTTGCACATTCAGCACTGCCGTTGTAATACTGACGTCGGGATTGCGGATGCCGCCACGCGAGCGCTCGAAATGGTCGATGCCGATGCGGCTGACGAATTCCGGCTTGAACTTGAAGCTGTCCACCTTTAATAAATCGGCGGTGATGAGATTGAGCGCCTCGCGCTGGCGTGCAAGCGGTGTCGGCTCGTAAAGCGGCCTGCTGCTGCCTGCGCGATCGCGGTGATGCGCCACACCGCCGACAAACTTGGCGGCGAGCGGCGCAACGCGCGCCAGTTGCGCAAATCCGCTGACAAAACTGCGCGTCAGGCGCTCGTAACTTTCTCCGGCGTTAAGCTGTAAGTTCTGTAGACGGTCCCACAGCTCACGCGATAGTTTCAAGCGTTTTTTATAATACTCGAGCGGATCAGACCCCATGTCGAAGCGGTTCACATCGGGATCGATACCCAGCAGTAAATTGCCGTAACCGGCATCCTCGTCAGTGGCGTAGGCGAGCAACGGCTCGGTCGAGCGCGCCGCGATTCTTGCTAACTCATCATTTTCGCTGGCGGAATCAAGCTGCCGATAGGCGTAGTCGATGGCCCAGTAATCGTAAGGCCCGAGGGTACTCATCAGGTACTCGCCTTGTCTTTCACCTTTCAGCGTCAGATTGAACGGTGTGTAATCCATCACCGAGCCGGTAATCCCATTTACCTTGGTGAACTCGGCATCCTGTATCTGCTTGAGGCTATAGATGGTGGAGGAAAGAAAATTATGACGCAGGCCGATGGTGTGGCCGACCTCGTGCATGATCACGTCCTTCACATATGCTTGAGCGATGGCGTCGGCCTCGGGGCTATCCATATCCAGGCCGCGCGCTTCCAGCAAGTCCACGGCGAAATGCATTTCGTGCGCCCCTTCCTGCGCATAGTTGCAGGTCAGATGGCCTTTGTGCGCTTTCAGGGGGTCACTCAGCAGCGCCGGATCGTAGGTGACAGCGCGGCCTATGTCTTCCATAACCAGGCGGCGCGCGCCGCGCGCGAAAACGTCTGACATGCCGATGTCGGCGTCGAGAATCTCACCCGAGCGTGGGTCGACGCGTGATGGACCGATGGCAAAGCCGACATCTGCGCCGCTGAACCAGCGTATCGAGGCATGTCGCGCATCCATGGTGTCAAAATTGTCTTTGTCACTCTGCTGCTTAACCACCATAGCGTTTTTGAAGCCGGCCTTCTCGAACGCTTTGTTCCATTCAAGTACGCCCTCAGCCACCGACTTGCGATATTTTTCCGGGATGTTTTTATCGAGCCAGTAAACAATCGGCTCTTTGGGTTCGGAGAGCGCGAGCTTGGCGTCTTTCTTTTCCAGACGCCAGCGATTGACATAGTAAGCACGCGGTTTAACTGCAACGTCGTCACTGTAGTCCACGCGCGAGGTGACGAAATGCCCGACGCGCTCGTCAGCACGCCGCGCCGTCATGGTTTCGTCAGGCAGCTTGGTGAAGCTGTAATAGAAACTCACGAACAGGCTGCGCGGGTCGGGTGTTGCGCTGGGTGGCGGCGGAAGTGGAACGGGGGAGGGCGTGAGCGGCGGCGCGGACAACTTGGGCACAGAAAAATGTGCGTTGACCTGTAACCCGGTGAGCAGATCATTGTTGTAAACATGCGTGAAACTGGTGTTCTTGGCGTCGAGCGCAAAAGGCATGCGGAACGCCAATTCAAGGCGCGTGAGGTAAGCGGGAATATCGGCGAACAACAAGGTATTGGCCTCAACAATCACCGCCTTGGTGTCGGGGTGCGGCGTGGACGCCGTTGGCGCACTGGCCAGCAGGCTATCGGAAAAAGATTCGGAAACGAATTGCGCCTGGGGCGTGTCGGGCTTAGCGAAAAACTCGGTGTTCTTGGCGATCAACTGCACCTGACTGCCAATTTTTTTGAACACCGCCAGCTCTGCACCGCCCATCTGACTGCCGTACAAACCGCGTTCGCCTATGCTTTTGGGAATGTTATAGGTGAAGAAAAAAGGTTGCTCCAGTTGCTCGGGTTTGATTTCGATCCAGATCTTTTCGTCTTTTTGATAGAGCTTGAACAGGCCGGGAATTTCCTTGGCGTCCTTGATGACGTCGTTGAAAGGTTTGGGCGCCGCAGCTTCGGGGCGCGCCGCTGCCGCAGCGGGCGCTGCGGCTGCAACTGGCGTAGGCGCTGGAACGACAGGATTGGGCTCTTGCGCAAACGCCCCCAATGCTGACTGCGTGAGTAGGGTGCAAAATAAAGTCTTCTTTACGGAAAGCAATGACGATTTGCTGAACATGGAAAGGTCCTCTGGATAGGTGGCTTGCGTTGCGGCGCGCGGGAGGCAAACACATTGCCGGGCGATGCAAAAACCGTTAACCATAGAGAGCGCCAAACGGCGAGAAAAAAACATTGTAGCCAAATGTGGATAGTCCGGTGCAAACAACCACTCGCTGTGGTGCATACACTGCGTTTGGCCTCATGTAGGTTGGGTTAGCGGCCTTATCGCGTAACCCAACAGCTTTCCCTTGGGTCGTTGGGTTACGGCGCAAAAACCACGCGCCTAACCCAACCTACCTATCTGCATTACGCCATGATGCTCGTCATCATCAGTTAGCCGGCGCGCGGATGGTATCAGGAGCCACTCTGCCAGAAGTAAATTGGGCGCCCAGCACAGCCACGCCACCAGGGGATAAAAGTCTTCGAACTTAACGCCGGCAGCGAAAAATAATCCCAAATAAATGCGCAATGTCACTGCGGCGAAAGTCAAAGCGTAATTACGTATCATCCATCTTCGATGACCAAGAATATCGCGCCTGCGAATCGTCAGATAAGCCATGAGGCCGGTGGTCAGCCAGGCGAGGGCGAGCAAGGCAAAGCCTGCGCGTGACACCAGCCCGCCATAGGCGAACTGCGCCATGTACAGACCAGCGGCGCCGCCGACCAGCACACCAAGCAACAGGTAAATACGCCCGCTCCAGCGATGCAGAGCAGAATATTTTTGGCGCAGACTGCGCGCAAACTGTAGTGGGCCGAGCAGCAGCGCCACTATCGAAGCAAAGATGTGCGTGTAGATACCGATTGGGTGGGACTTAAAAACCGCCTTCATGTCAGGGTGCACCCACGAACCCAGGGGGGAAAAACCATAAGACACGACTGCGTAACCGGCCACGCCAATGGCGAGAAAATACAGCATGAAATTAGCAAGTGGACGCATAACGAAAAAATTGCGGGATGGGCTGAGATCGAATTTTATGTCAATTGTTTGTGGAGCTAAGCAAAGTTCGATGAAACCCCCCCTGCACTCAAGCCTCAAAAAGCAACTCAAGACTTCGGCGCGACGCCTCTGGTTTTATCCAGCACTGTCATCGCCGACGAGACCATGCTGGCAACATCCGTGAGGTTGCTCGGCACGATGAGCGTGTTGCCGGTTTTGGCGAGATGGGCGAAGGCTTCAATGTAAAGTTGCGCGACCTTGAGGTTGGCGGCCTGCAAGCCGCCCTCCGCGCCGATGGCGGCAGCCACCTGGCGCACGGCGGTGGCGGTCGCTTCGGCCACGGTGGTGACAGCGATGGCCTCACCCTGCGCCTTGTTGATGGCGGCTATTTTGGCGCCTTCCGATTTGAGCACGGCGGCTTGTTTTTCGCCATCGGCGATATTGATTTCCTCCTGGCGCTGGCCCTCTGATTTGGCGATCACCGCGCGCTTCTCGCGCTCTGCGGTAATTTGCGCCTGCATGGCGCGCAGGATGGATTCGGGCGGCGTGAGGCTCTTGATTTCATAGCGCAGCACCTTGATGCCCCAGGTGCGTCCCGCCTCGTCGAGCACACTGACGACGGTGTGGTTGATGTCATCGCGGCTTTCAAAGGTGCGATCCAATTCCATTTTGCCGACCACCGAACGCAGGGCGGTCTGGGCGAGCTGGCTGATGGCCTGGATGTAATCGGAGGAACCGTAGGAGGCGAGTTTTGGGTCTACCACCTGATAGTAGATGATTCCGTCCACCGCGAGCTGCGTGTTATCGCGCGTGATGCAAACCTGCTCGGGAATATCCAGCGGCACTTCCTTGAGCGAGTGTTTGTACATGACACGTTCGACAAATGGCCATATCCAGTTGAAACCCGGTTGTAGAACAACGTGAAACTTACCGAGGCGTTCTACTACCCACACACTTTGCTGCGGCACGATGCGCATGCCTTCGACCAGCAGCGCTATGAAAAACGCAGCGGCGAAAACACCCACAGCGAAAGTGGCGTTGTGCGTCATGAATCCAGCGGCGAAGGCTAGTACTAATGCGATGACGATTTTGACAAACATGGAGATCTCCTTGATTCTTGTGTCGATGTCTTGAGATGCGGCAATACTTCTAAGGTGGGTCAGAGGGTGGGGCAATTTGCTTGGTGCTGGCATGGCGACTTGTTGCGCCGCTGTCTGAGGTGGTTGTGACGCTTGCTGCGACATGGGTTTGTGGGCGGGTATGTGGGCGGGTTTTTGGCTATGCTTATCCTGGGCCTGCTTTACGCTATCCACGGCTTGCTTGAGGCTGTCTGCGACCGCGTTGAATTCTTTGCTGTGTTTGAAACCCAGGTACATCACCACACCGGCGGCAAGGAAGCCCAAAAATACGCTTTCAAAAATCGTCGCAATCATAATTCCAATCACGAATGCGACAGCGATCTTGAAGGGCATAGTCAGGTGCGTTTACGTTGACAAGCGAATACGACGCGCGGCGCATCAATGCTGACAGCGCCGCCGCTATTGTGGTTAACCGATTTTGGCATTCGCTGCGGGTTGCTGCGTGGCGACTACCCAGGTCTGGCCTTCCTGCGCCACTATGAAAAGCATAGCGCCAGGAGCGGCGCTCGCTGCGGCCGCATCGCCGCTCGCCACACGCGCGTCCCATTCCGTACCACGATACCTCACACGCATTATCCCTGCGGCGTTGTTTATCCAGCGATCAATAGTCACGCTTTGGCCGATGTCTATGGCGTTGGCCTGATCCTCATTTTTGCGGTGCGAGGCGTGCCAGCGGTGGGCGAACCATGCGCCTATACCGGCGGTGACACCGGCTACCAGCACCTGAATTAGAAACGGCGCGCCGAGCCAGGCGGCAAGCGCGCCCGCAAACGCGCCCAATCCGAGCACCAGCAGGTAAAAGGTGCCGCTAAGCAACTCTATTATCACCAGTGTGAACCCGGCGACGATCCAGATGAGATAGTCTTCCATGCGAGCCTCCCTGTGATAAAAGTTGTTCTAGTGCTGCAATTTCTTCTTGCTGACTGCTACTGCATACTCGATAAACGGCTAAACAAGTGTATAACTGGTGCATTAGCCGGGAGGAACGAGTTACGAGTTTCTAAGAATACCTGAAACTTATGCTTTGAAATATTATCCCACTACATTGTGACACAACCATTCATCTTCGAGACTGCCCATGTATTCTTCCCTATTAGTTACGGCATCGCGCTATTCATACCTTGTCCTGGTGTCGCTCTTCGTGTTCTCCTCTTCCGCAAACGCGGCCAATCACAGTAAAGTGACCCCTGCGCTTGCGCCGGGTGAGTATCAGGTGGCTTGCAGCAACCTGGCGCACGATGAAAACGCGATGAACCAGATCGGCGGGTTGGTTGAGGATTTCTGGGAGGGCAACCCGCAAAATGGGCAATTGCGCTACCTGACACAGATTCTGGCTGAGCCGCAGGCCGCCATACAGTTTAATCTACAGGTGCCCGATGATCGTGGCTTATACAGGCATTTTGCTGGTGACACGCTGCCTTTTGTTTCGCTGGTGTGCTACCCGACCTCACCCGCCAATACGCGCGCCGATTATCGCCTTCCCGATGGGTCATGGATTCCGCGCATGGAGCGCAGCGGAGATGCGCCGATTTTCCCTAATAGCGCAACGCAATACCCGCTGGTGCTTTACTCTCACGGCATGGGCGGCAGCCCGGTCAAAGACGATTACCTAAGCGCTATTCTCAATCTTGCCAGCCACGGTTACGTTGTGTTGGCCGTATTTCATGGCGATGCGCGCGTGGTGCGCCTGCGCATTGACAGTCTGGGTGAGGTGGCGTACATGCTGCTTAACTTTGACCGCTATTTCGAACTACAGTCGTTGCGCCCGCTGGCTCTTAAGCGTGCGCTCGATGATCTACTCACCCGCCCCGGCTATAGCACGCAAATTGATGTCGGCAAGATAGGCGGCCTGGGCGCCAGTCTCGGCGGTCAAGCCCTGATGCTCAGTATGGGGGCGCACCTTACGCGCAGTTTCTCTCCCCTCGCAGCGCGAGCGGTAGAGCAGGACCCGCGCATCAAGGCGGCAGCAGGCTATGTGCCGTACTTCGGGGTGCGCCAGTTGCCGGCATTCGGCAACGACCAGTCGGGCGTTGATTTTGTTACACGCCCGTATCTCGCCATCTCCGGTACCGCGGATACCACCGCCCCGCTGCTCATGACCCAACAGGCGATGAACCGCATGCAAGGCAGCCGCTATTTGGTCGCTCTTGAAGGCATAGAGCACACCTACCTGCCAGAATATGCTGACGATGTATTCACCTGGGTCATCACTTTTCTCGATGCGTATGTCAAAGATGACCGCCAGGCATTATCGCGTTTGATAAAAATGCAATCGGTCGCCGGAGGGCTGGGTGATTCGCTGCGTATCGATTACACCGCTCCCACGCCTTTGGCGGCGGCTGAGGCGCTGATAAGTGAACATTTTTATACACCGCTGCAACAATTTTTCGCCGCTGCCAACGATGCAGAACGCGCCTTTGCTGACCCCGCTGCAGGTTGGATACGCAGCGGCAACGAATTCAAGGCCCTGGCGGCGCCTAAATCCATTTTGGGTATTAACTCGCAGCCGGTATGCCGCTTTTTCGCTACAGCGCCTTTGACGCCCTCGCTGTTTTACACCGAGAGCCCGGCAGAATGTGATTATTTGCGCGCTAACGGCCAGGCGTGGAATTACCTCGGTACAGTATTCCATGCCTGGCTGCCGAGCCCTGCCGGGGATTGCCCTGACGGCACAATCGGCGTTTATCGTCTTTACAACAACGGCTGGCAACCGCCACGCCTACAACCCAATCACCGCTATACCACCAGCGTCTCTGGCGCCGCCGATATGGTGCGCCTTGGCTGGAGCAATGAGGGTATGCGTTTTTGCGTGCCGCTCTAGTCTGGTAGGGTGCGCTTGCGCACCGTTACGCATGGTGCGCAAGCGCACCCTACGGCGCCGTAGAAAGGCTAAGAAAGCAGATCTTCGACTTTTTTGCGCTCAGCGTCGCTAAGTGCAGGGGGCTCTTCTATAATTTTGGCGCGGCGCTTGACGACAAAGAAAAGCACGCCAGCGCCGCCAGCCAGCAGCAGGAACGGTCCGAACCACAGCAGCCAGGTAATTTTCTTGACCGGCGGGTTGTAGAGCACAAAGTCACCATAACGCTCGGTGAGAAACTGCTTGATTTCCGCGTCCGATTTTCCCTGCTCGGCCAAGGCTCTGACCTCATTGCGCAAATCACCAGCCAGGCCGGCGTTGGAGTCGGCCAGGGTCTGGTTCTGACACACCAGACAGCGTAGCTCCGTCTCAAGCACTTTCAGGCGCCGCTCAAAGTCAGGCTGCGGCTGGGCCGCAGCCGCGCCGAGCATACACAACAGACAGAAAAGAAGGCTGCGTATCATTGTTGTAGTTTCTTTATTAAAGGAAGGATAGTGTCGCGTAACGCTTCTTCAGTGATCGGCCCGATTTGTTTGTAGCGGATGATGCCTTGTTTGTCGATGATGAAGGTCTCGGGCGCGCCATAAACGCCGTAGTCTATCGCCACGCGGCCTTCGAGATCGGATGCCGTGGTTTTATACGGGTTACCGAATTTTTGCAGCCAGGCGATGGCGTCCGCACGCTGGTCTTTCCAGTTCAGGCTGTAAACCGGCGCCAGCCCGCTTTTATCAAGATTCATGAGCAGCGGGTGTTCGACGCGGCAGGCAGCGCACCACGAACCCCACACATTCAGCAGCCATACCTGGCCCTTGAGATCGGCTGCGGAAAAGGTTTTGTCCGGCGCATAAAGCTGCGGCAAGGTGAATGCCGGGGCAGGTTTTTCAATCAGCGGCGAAGGCACCTCACGCGGATTGAGGCTCAGACCCTTCCACAGAAACAAAACCACTATCGCAAAAACCGCCAGCGGCAAGGCGAAGCGTAGCGCCCTCATGCTGGTTTCACTGCGCCATTCGCGGGCCGCACTGCACCCTTTGTGCGCTGTGCTGCGCCATCTGCGAGCGGCGGCGCTTCGCTAACCTGTGGCGCCTTGACCTTGAAGCGATAACGGCGATCAGTGAGTGCAAGCAGCCCGCCTAAAGCCATCATAAAACAGCCACCCCAGATCCAGTCTATGAAAGGTTTCAGGTAGATGCGTATACCCCACGCCCCCGCGGCCACAGGCTCGCCCATAGAAACATAGAGATCGCGAAACAGGCCAGTATCGATGTCCGCCTCTGTCATGGTTTGTCCGGAGGCAAAGTAGGTGCGCTTTTCAGGATGCATCACCCGCACCGCTTTGCCGTTGCGCGTCACCTCGACCTTGCCCTGAATCGAGTTGTAGTTGGGTCCGGCCAACTCGCTCACGCCGATGAATTTGAACTCATAATCCTGCACTACTACCGTTTGTCCCGGATCGACACGCACGTCTCTTTCAACTTCGTAGCCTTTGACCAGAGTGACGCCTGCTACAAACACCGCAACCCCCAGATGCGCCAGATGCATGCCGTAATAGCTGCGCGAATTGGCGCCGATCTTGGCCCAAACCCCTTGTTGCGGGGAAAGACGCAGCCGCTGCCACAGCGCCACCAGCGAGGTCGTCGTTATCCAGATGGCGAACCACAGCCCCAGGCTGACTAGTACCGTCCACTTGCCCAGCAGCAGCGGCAGCAGCAGCGCGCTCGCCAGCGTAACGCCCAGGGTCCAGCGCAAACGCGTCCACAAATCCGGTAGCGAGGCTTGCTTCCAGCGCGCAATAGGGCCAAGGCCGATGAGGAACATGGCAGGCGCCATAAGCGGATAAAACACCGCCTCAAAGTAAGGCGGGCCAACAGAAATTTTCCCCATCCCCAGCGCATCGAGGAACAACGGGTATAGCGTGCCCAGCATGACCGCCACCATGGCGACGATCAGAATGACGTTATTGGCGAGTAGAAAAGTTTCGCGCGACAAGGCGCTAAACCTGCTGCCCAGGCCGACTTTCGGCGCTCGCCAGGCGTACAACGTAAGTGAAGAACCGATCACGATGACAAGGAAGGCCAGAATGAATACACCGCGTTTGGGATCGGTGGCAAAGGCGTGCACCGATGTCAGCACGCCGGAACGCACCAGGAAAGTACCGAGCAGCGAAAGCGAAAACGCGACAATGGCGAGCAGCACTGTCCAACTTTTGAACGCGCCGCGCTTTTCCGTGACCGCAAGAGAATGAATCAGCGCCGTGCCCACCAGCCACGGCATGAAAGAAGCATTCTCAACCGGGTCCCAAAACCACCAGCCGCCCCAACCCAATTCGTAATAGGCCCAGGCGCTGCCGAGTGCGATGCCGACGCTGAGGAAGCACCACGCCGCAGTGGTCCAGGGACGCGACCAGCGCGCCCAGGTGGCGTCGAGACGGCCGCCAAGCAATGCCGCGATGGCGAACGAAAAGGCCACCGAAAATCCGACATAGCCCATGTAGAGCATAGGCGGATGGATCACCATGCCCGGATCCTGCAACAGCGGGTTCAAATCGCGCCCTTCGGCGGCGGCGGGTATCAAGCGCTCAAACGGGTTGGAGGTGAACAGCATAAAAAGCAGAAAGCCGACGCTCACCAGACCCATTACCGCGAGCACGCGCGCCGCCACTTCCATCGGCAAATTACGGCTGAAAACTGTGACTGCCAGAGTCCACCCCGATAGCATCAGCGTCCATAACAGCAGCGATCCCTCGTGTGAACCCCAAGTGGCGGCCAGGCGATAATGCGCTGGCAACTTAGAGTTTGAATTGGTCGCCACGTTAAGCACCGAAAAGTCGCTCGACCAAAACGAGTAAGCCAGACAAGCGAAGGCGAAGGCGACAAAAACGAATTGCCCCTGCGCCACCGGCCGCGCCAGCGCCATAAGTGTGGCATTGCCGCGCGCCGCGCCGACCAGAGGCGCCACACCAAGAACCAGCGCAAGTGAGAGGGCAAGAATAAGTGAGAAGTGACCGAGCTCAGGAATCATGATTATCTTTTCTCCGGCATTTGCGTGATGACGTTTTTTTGACCGGCGAACATCGCGCCGTCTATAGGCGCCCCAGCCTTCTTGAGCGCTTCGGCCGCTTCAGGAGGCATGTAATTTTCGTCGTGTTTGGCAAGCACTTCGGTGGCATGAAAAACCCCATCTGCGGCCAGCCTGCCCTGGGTCACGACGCCTTTTCCCTCCTTGAACAGGTCGGGAAGAATGCCGGTGAATACCACCGGTATGGTCTTAACGGTATCGGTGACGGCGAATTTTACTGTAAGGCCTTCGCCGCTTTTGCCGTCATTGCGCGCGACGCTACCGGCGGTGACCAGCCCGCCCATGCGGAACGGCTTGCCTTGCGGCGCCTCGTTAGCCGCCACCTGGCTAGGCGTAAAGAAAAACACCAGATTGCTCTGGAATGCTTTCAACACCAGCGTCACCGCGATGCCGATAATGACAAGACCGAGGGCGATCCAGCCTAAGCGCTTATGTCTAGATTTAATCATCATGTAGAACCTCATTTTTTGTTTCGCACATCTTGCTCAGCAGGCTGCGCTTGCTCAGCCACAATAATAGGATTTCCACAACAATCGCCAGCGCAAATACGCCGTATGATCCCCAAACGAAAAAGGCGTAACCGCCCATGTGAAAAAATTCAGACCAGTTCATGGTTTAGTATGGATCGTTTGGTTCGCGATGAGTTCGTCAACCCACTGCGTATTTCTTTCCCTGTCGAGAATAATGCCTCGTACCCGCGCCAATGCAATGGCTATGGAGTACATCCAGCACGCAAAAGTCATGATGAGCATTCCGGTCAGCATAATCTGCGCCATTTTCGGCGCTATCGTCAGGTTTATCGTCGCCCCCTGATGCAAAGTGTTCCACCATTTTACCGAGAAGTAGATGATGGGCACATTGACCGCTCCCACCAGCACCAGCAACGCGCCCGCCTTGTCGGCGCGGCGTCTGTCCTCGATGGCGTTATTGAGCGCGATATAACCCAGGTAAAGAAACAGCAGGATGAGCGTCGACGTCATGCGCGCGTCCCATACCCACCACGCCCCCCACGTCGGCTTGCCCCACAGTGCGCCGGTCCACAGCGAGACCGCAGTGAACATCGCCCCTGTCGGCGCCAGCGCCTGCATCATCATCGCTGACAGGCGGGCATTGAAAGACAACGCCAGGACAGCATAGCCGGCCATCACCATGTAGATGAACATGCCCATCCACGCTGCCGGCACGTGAATGAAAATAATGCGGTACGACTCGCCCTGCTGGTAATCGGTGGGCGCCACAAAAAAGCTCACATACAAGCCGAGCAGCAGCAGCAACAGCCCCAGCACGGAAAACCAGGGAATCATTTTTCCCGCCAGCGGATAAAAGCTGGCAGGGGAAGCGTATTTATATAAATTTAACATTTGCAGGGACGCTAATTTGTACTACTCGCTAGTCAAAAAATGGAACGCTGATGACGCTGATAATTATGATCAAATAAGATTTTCTTGTTTGATTTCTGAATATATGTAGAGTCTCTAAACAATTCCTGATCTGTCATTCCCGCGAAAGCGGGAATCCATTTTTTTCAAGAGAAAATGGTTCCCCGCTACAGCCTGCCCTCGAATGCTTTAATCGGGGGCGGGGACGACACTTGTTTAGAGTTTCCTATAATTATCTGCGTTCATCATATTCATCTGCGTCATCCGCGTTCCATTATATTTGATGGCGCTGAGTCGTTACGAAATATAAAATAACTAAAATTCAATCCAGGGAAATACGCAGTGCCGCCGCAACCACAAAGGGCGTAAACACGCTTCCCAACAAAGCACCTGCGCCAAGCAAGGCCAGATGCCCCGTGTAGTCTACGCCAGATAGACTGGCTTCAACCGCCCCTGCGCCGAAAATCAACACCGGCACATTGAGTGGCAGCACCAGCAAGGTAATCAGCACCGAGCCGCCGCGCGCGCCCAACGTTAATGCCGCGCCAATCGCGCCGGTCATGGAAAGCAGCGGCGTGCCCAGCAATAACGTGACCACCAGCAAGCCCAGTTCATTTGGCGCAAGGCCAAATTGTAAACCCAGAAGCGGTGCGATCAGCGCCAGGGGCAAACCGGTGGTGAGCCAGTGCGCGCTTATTTTACCTGCCACCAGCGCCGCCAGCGGGTAAGGTGACAACAAAGCTTGCTCCAAGGCGCCGTCTGCAAAATCACTGTTGAACAGCCGCGGCAAAGAAAGCAACGCCGCCAGTAATCCGCACACCCACACCACGCCCGGAGCGATGCGCGTCAGCAAGCTGCTATCGGCCCCTACGCCCAAGGGAAACAGACTTGCCACAATGACAAAAAACACCGCTGGCTGCACCACCTCGCCGCGCGAGCGCACCGCCAAAAGCAGTTCTCGCTTGAGCATGGCGAAGTAACCGGGCCACACCCCGTGATCCTGAACTTCGTGCTCGTCAAGGGGAAGTGTGTGGCCGTTCATTGCAGCGTCAACTCCTGCACCGCAGCGCCGAAATCCAAAGCCTGGTGGGTAGTCACCACCGCCAGCCCATTACTCGCTAGATGCGCGCTGAGGACAGATTTGAACAGCTCGATGCCTTGGGCATCGAGCGCGGTCGTCGGCTCATCGAGCAGCCATAACGTACGCGTCGCCAGCATCATGCGCGCGATACCGATGCGGCGCCGCTGCCCTTGTGAAAGTTGTCTGGCTGGCAGGCGTCGGCGCGTACCCAGACCAACAGCATGCAAGGTGTCAAGACAACGCTGTGCATTGACGACGTAACCATCAAGACGCAGTGCGTAGGAAAGATTTTCGCTCACCGTAAGATCGTCTTTCAATGGCGCTGTGTGTCCCAGGTAAAGCGTGCGCGAGCGCAGCGCCAATGCCAGCGGCGCCACACGCTCTCCGCACCATAGCACTGCGCCCTCGCGCGGCGCACTCAAGCCGCCAAGGATGCGCAGCAGACTGGTTTTGCCGCTGCCATTGGCGCCGCGCACCAGCAGCACCTTGCCGGGGTGCAGTGCAAAATCAAGCGCGCTGAAAAGCGTTGCCGCGCCGCGCTCGCAAGCCAGCCCTTTGACCTCAATCATGATGAATCATCATCACATTCGGCCCTATTTCACGACGCGGTCAATGACGATAGCAACACCCTTTACCCCCGGTTTTATAGCGGCGCTGATACCTTGTAAATCACCGCTTTGCGGCGTGGCGGCGCCGCTTTTAGAAACGCGCGCCTCGATCACTACCTCTGGAAAATCCGAAATCTTGACGTTTGGCGACATCGCCATCGCGTCGCTCAGCTCAAAATCACGTGGTAGTTCCTTGGCCGGTACGCGCAATATTGCCAGCGGCATCCTCGGCCCTCCCTGCTGCCAGTTGGCGGCGCGGGCAAAGATGAACAACGTATCGCCAGGCGCTACCTGCTTGGCAAGATCGGCAGCAATGGTGACTTTCCCCGCCACAGTGTTTGCCGCAGGCTTGGCAGCAGGCTGGGGAGCAGTCTTAGGGGCTGCGGCTGCTGGTGTGGGCACAAGAACGGGTGCAGGCGCTGCGGGCGCCGCAGCTTGCTTGCCAGGGCGATTATCCGGCGCAGAATTCTGACCCATCGCCAGGCGAATTTCCTCCATTGCCCCGGCCACTTCTTTTTGATCTTCTGAGCCTTCCGGTAAAAGTTTGTGCAAGCGCTCCCAGTAGCCGAGCGCGGTCTTGAAATTGCGCCGGTTCAGTTCTGCGGTACCGGCGATGGCGAGCGCCTTCTGATTTTTTGCATCGGCCTTGAGCGCCTGCTGCACCAGTTCAAACGGCTTGCCGTCCAGATTGCCGCCCTGCGCCATCGCCAGGGAGTCGGCATAATCAGCCAGCAATTGCGCATTGTTAGGCGCCAATTGATTGGCGCGCTCGAATGCCTGCGCCGCCTGCGCAAAACGCCCCAAGGCGTTTTGCGAACGCCCGAGCAGCATCCAGCCTTCGGCGTCGTTTGGATTTTGCTGCATTTTTTCCGCCAGGGAATCGACCATGGAAAGAATCTGCTTATCGGAAAGCGTTGGCGCCTCGGGCGTTGCGCTCGCGGCAAGTTTTGTCGCCTCTTGCGATCCCAGCTTGTAGTAGAGACCGATGGCCAGTAGCGGCAGCAGCACTACGGTAGCCGCAATCCACGCCCACGGCGTGCCGGACTGCAACACAGTCACTGATGCCGCTGTACCAGTGCGCGTGTGGTCCGTTCCCGCAGCCACCTCGTGGCCGACACGCAAGGCAAGCTCAGTCAACGCCTCATCCTTATCCGCTCCCGATAGCACGCCGCTTTCGAATTCGCGCAATATTTCCTGACGCTGTTGTTTAAAAATCGCCACATTGCTTTCCAGGTTGGCGACGCGCCCTTCCTGGGCCGCGCGTCGCCGCCAAAGTAGCGGGACGATCACGAATGCCAGCGCAACAAGAAGCATCAAGGCAGCGCTGAATTGAAAGGCAGGCATGTTGTTTGATTTCCAGGTAAGGAGCGTAATGGGAGCAGCTTGGAATTAAGCGTCTGTAGGGCATAAATAAGCGAAGTGCGGATTATAGCTTGCCCACGCTGCTTTCTTGCTGAAAGGCAGAAAGCGGACGCCAATATTCTGCGTCGGAGTTTCAGTGAAAGCTGTTTTCAATTGCTGAATAAAAGCTTGACTTGTGTGCTTGATTTTCCTGTCTTTGGGAAATGTTGAGTTTTGTCATTGTAAGTGAACCACAAAGCGAGGAGACTGATAGTTCCAGGCAGGTGATCTCTCGCAGTCACGGCCTGTAGAGCATCAAGCATCTCGCGGGGCGGGTCTAAACTCAGACATGAGCCTTGGTTCAGATCCGCATGAAAATAGCTACAGGAGGAAATTGAATGTCGCCCGACGCCGAAGAGCTAAGCGTACTGGTTCTCGAAGCTGCGCCTGCGGACGCCGAACGGATGGCGAACGCACTCAGAAATACTGGCCTCGTACCCCAATGAAGATGCGTGCTCACATTTCTGATGCACGGCGCGCGGGCTTGTAACAGCCGGGTATTACGGCTAATGCCGAGAGTTCCGCTCGCAAGCAGCACATGAGCGAACCGTGGGCGCAGGCCAAACACCTCCCGCGTATTGCCAACTCTACAGCTCAAGCTACGAAGGAACAAAAACCATGACCCAAGCCAAGCCCAAAAATAAACCCGCAACCAAGCCAACCGTTCACCCTCAACTCCCCAAGGCGCCTACCGGCATTCAGGGCTTGGACGAGATCACCGACGGCGGCTTGCCCAAGGGCAGGCCTACGCTTGTGTGCGGCGGCGCGGGTTGCGGCAAGACGCTGCTGGCGATGGAGTTTCTGGTGCGCGGCGCGACCGAGTTTAACGAGCCGGGCGTGTTCATGGCTTTCGAAGAAACCGCCAAAGACCTGACCCAGAACGTTGCTTCGCTCGGGTTCGATTTGAAAGACCTGATGGCGCGCAAGAAGATCGTGGTGGATTTTGTGTACATCGAGCGCAGCGAATTCGAAGAGGCCGGCGAATACAATCTGGAAGGGCTGTTCATTCGTTTGGGCCAGGCCATCGATTCCATCGGCGCCAAGCGCGTCGTTCTGGATACGGTCGAATCGTTGTTTGCAGGCTTGTCCAACCAGGCCATTCTGCGCGCCGAGCTGCGCCGCCTGTTTCGCTAGCTGAAAGACAAAGGAGTCACCGCCATCATCACCGGCGAACGCGGCGAAGGAACGCTGACGCGCCAGGGCTTGGAAGAATACGTCTCCGACTGCGTGATCGTGCTCGACCATCGGGTGAGCGAGCAGACCTCCTCGCGGCGCTTGCGCGTGGTCAAGTATCGCGGCTCGACGCACGGCACCAACGAGTATCCGTTTTTGATCGATGAAGACGGTATTTCCGTGCTGCCTGTCACTTCGCTCGCTTTGAATCACATTGCCTCCACAGAACGTGTTTCCACCGGCATCCCGCGACTCGACGCGATGCTGGGTGGTAAGGGCTATTACCGAGGCAGCAGCGTGCTGGTCTCTGGCACGGCGGGCACCGGCAAGAGCAGTATCGCCGCGCACTTTGCCGCAGCCGCCTGCCGCCGCGGCGAACGCGTAATCTATTTTTCCTTTGAAGAATCTCCCAGCCAGATCATGCGCAATATGAATTCCATCGGGATCGACCTGAAGCAGTGGGTAAAAAAAGGTCTTCTGCATATTAATGCGAACCGCCCCTCATTTGCGGGCCTGGAAACGCACCTGGCTATGAAGCACAAAGTGATCAATGAATTCAATCCGCAGGTGGTGATTCTGGATCCGTTGAACAGTTTCGTCGTCGGGGAAAACGAGATCGGGGTCCAATCGATGTTCATGCGGCTTTTGGATTTTCTGAAAACGAAGCAGATCACCGCGTTGTTCACCAATTTAACGTCGGGCGGCGGCGTGCTTGAGGAAACCGAGATTGGCATTTCGTCCCTGATTGACACATGGCTGTTACTGAGATCTATCGACAGTGGCGGCGAACGTAATCGCGGCCTATCCATCCTGAAATCGCGCGGCATGGCGCACTCGAACCAGGTTCGCGAGTTCCTGCTCACCGAGCATGGCGTGGAATTGCGCGATGTGTACGTCGGTGCGAGCGGCGTGCTCACCGGCTCGGCGCGGCTGACGCAGGAGGCGCAGGATCAGGCCGTGCAAATGCTGCGCAAGCAGGAAATTGAGCGTCGGCAGCTCGAATTGAAAAGCAAGCACCAGGCACTGGAAGCGCAGATTGCCGCGCTGCGTGCCGAGTTTGAGGTGCAAAAAACCGAGTCGCTGCGAATTACCGGGCTAGAACTGGCGCAGGGCGCACAACTGGCGCAAGGTCGTGTGGACATGGGGCTGAGCCGCAAAGAGGACGCGGCAGCGAAGAAACCGAAACGGGGGGCGAAATGAAAACGAACCCAGTCCGGCCTGCGCAGACTGGAAACATAACAGCACTGCGCGAAGAAGCATCCAGCCAATATATTCTGAAACTGTACGTTGCCGGACAGTCGCCAAAATCCGTTAACGCCATCGCCAACATCAAAAAGATCTGCGAAGAAAAACTGCAAGGGAATTATGAGCTGGAAGTGATTGATCTGTACCAGCAGCCGCAACTGGCGCAGGGCGAACAGATCATCGCCGTGCCAACACTGATAAGAAAACTCCCGGCCCCGTTGCGCCGCATCATCGGTGATATGTCAAACACCGAGCGTGTGCTGGTTGGGCTGGATATACGAAGTAAAGCGTGATGGGCAACTCTAAAAATTCGCCATTGCCCGTTTTTTGTAGGGTGGGCAAACAGCTTCATCGTTTGCCCACGCGGTGCGAGATAAGTGAAACCGCATGGGCACCAAAACCTGCCCACCCTACGCTGCGGGATATTCGAAAAAGAGTGTAATGCCAAACAAGCCCACAACCCAAGCGCAACTCCTCGCCGAAAACGCAGACCTGCGCGCCCGGCTTGAGAAAGCCGAAGAGTCCCTGCGCGAGATACTCAGCGGTGAGGCGGATGCGCTGTTTGTCTCGGGGGTGGGTGGCGCGCAGCTCTTTACGCTCAAGGGCGCCGACCAGTCCTACCGGCTGTTGATCGAGAACATGAGCGAAGGCGCGCTGACCCTGACAGCGGAGGGCGTGATTTTGTACGCCAACCGGCGCTTTGCCGAGATGCTCAGAACACCGCTCGAAAAACTGATCGGCTCCGGGATTCACAACTGGTTTGCGTCCGAAAGCCGGCATGTCCTTCAGACACTGCTGCAAAAAGATGCGCTTGACAACCACCGCGAGGAACTGGCCCTCGCTGCCGCTGACGGCACACAGGTGCCAGTCTATATATCGGTGAACCGTCTTGTTCTGGGCGAGATCGGATCAGTATGCATGGTCGCGACCGACCTGACGGAGCAGAAACGCAATGAGGCGATTCTCGCCGCTGAAAAACTTTCGAACGCGATCCTGGAACAGGCTGCCGACGCAATCGTGATCTGCGACGAGACCGGACGGATCATGCGCGCCAGCAAGCAGGCGCAAGCGCTCTACGACCACAACCCCATCGGACAACTATTTGAGCACGCTTTTCCTCTGCGCCAGTTGGATGGCACGGCATTTTCAGCTGTCGTCGCCACCGATACGAACCGTAGCCTATCGGTAGAGGCAAGGCTGGAACGCAACGGGCAGGAATTCGATCTTCTGGTGAGTGTCGGCCACCTGAAGGGCGCACGAAACGAACTGCTCGGCAGCGTGGTTACGCTGACCGACATCTCCGAGCGCATAAGGGCCGAAGAGGCGATGCTGCGCAAACAAACCGAGTTGCGGGTACTTCTCGACTTGCTGCCGACAATGATCTGGTTCAAGGACACGGAGAATCGCATTATGCGAGTCAACAAACATGTTGCGCAAGCCGTCGGGATGTCCGTCGAGGAGATCGAAGGAAAACCATCGGTCGAAATTTATCCGCAGGATGCGGCCAAGTATTATGTGGATGATTTGGAAGTCATCCGTTCGGGAAAGCCCAAACTGGCGATTGTCGAGACGGTTCGGGGTTCCGATAACAAAGTACTCTGGGTGCAGACGGACAAGGTTCCATTCTGCGACAAGGACGGAAAGGTTCGCGGCATTTGTGTCATGGCCCAGGACATCACCGGGCGTAAACTGATAGAGATGGAATTACGCGAGAGTGAACGCCGCTTCACTGACATGCTGGGAAATGTGGAGCTGGTTTCAGTGATGCGTGACCGAGAAGAACGAATCACCTATTGCAACGAGTACCTGCTCCACCTGACAGGTTGGCGATACAACGAAGTTATCGGGAAAAACTGGGTCGAACTTTTCGTGCCCCCCGAAATTGCCGAACAGAAGAAGATTGTTTTCGCGGAGCTCCTCCTCGACAGGCCCGAAGCACGGCATCATGAAAGCGAGATCCTCACCCGTTCAGGCAAGCACCGGCTCATACATTGGAACAATTCGCTGCTGCGCTCGACAGACGGCGATGTGATCGGAACGGCAAGCATAGGCGAGGACATCACCGATCGCAAGGTAGCGGAAGCCAGTATCAAATCTCTTAACCGGGTGCTTTCCGTGCTGAGCGGCATCAATACGCTGATCGTGCGCGTGCGTGATCGCGACGAGCTTTTCAGGGAAGCGTGCCGCATCGCGGTCGAGAAAGGCGGGTTCAACATGGCCTTGATAGCCGTCGTCGATTCGAACACGATTAAGGTCGTCTCGATTGCCTCGGCGGGCAAGAATGAGGAACTCATGATATCCATCAGAAGCATCCTGTCATCGAGTGAGGATTCTCCAAAGACAATAGTCGCGCGGGCGATCAGGGAGAAAAAGGCCCTCGTGTCCAACGATATGCTAAGCGACCCCAGAGTTTTGTTTGGCAAGATATATGCCGAAGCCGGAGTCAAATCGTTGGTTGTTTTACCGCTGATAGTCTCTGACGAAGCGGCAGGCGCGCTTACGCTTTACGCCAGCGAGATTGAATTTTTCCATGAGGAAGAGATGCAGTTGTTGACGGAACTGGCTGGCGACATCTCGTTCGCGATCGATCACATCGGCAAACAGGAAAAGCTCAATTACCTCGCCTACTACGATGTGCTCACCGGTCTCGCCAACCGCACTCTGTTTCTCGAGCGGGCGGCGCAGTATATACACAGCGCAATCAGCGGCGGGCACCAGCTTGCGATAGGCCTGATCGACCTGGACCGGTTCAAGAATATCAACGACAGCCTCGGCCGGCCGGCCGGCGATGAGCTCCTGAAACTGGTGGCGGAGTGGATGACACAATTCGCGCGGGACACCAACCTGTTGGCGCGTATCGACGCAGACCATTTCGCCATCGTGGTGCCGGAAGTCAAGTCGGATGGCAACCTGGCGAAGCTGGTCGAGAACTTGTTGGTCGCTTTTCTGGAACATTCGTTCCACCTGAATGACACTGTGCTCCGTCTCGGCATCAAGGTCGGTATCGCGCTGTTCCCGGACGATGGCACTGACGCCGATACCTTGTTCAGGAACGCCGAGGCCGCGCTCAAAAAAGCTAAGAAGAGCGGTGATCGCTACCTGTTCCACACGCAGAAAATGACCGAAGCGGTGGTCAGTAAGCTCATTCTGGAAAATCAGTTGCGCCAAGCGATCGATAACAAAGAATTCGTGCTGCATTACCAGCCTAAGGTGAACCTGGTGAGCGGCAAGGTTACCGGCACCGAGGCGCTGATTCGCTGGAACGATCCGCGCACCGGCCTGGTACCGCCCGGCATGTTCATCCCAATCCTGGAAGAAACCGGAATGATTTATGAAGTTGGGCGCTGGGCGCTGCACCAAGCTATCCGGGATTATCTGCGCTGGCGCGCTGCGGGCCTGCCTGTAGTGCGTATCGCGGTGAACGTGTCCCCGCTGCAACTGCGCAATATCAATTTCATAGACGAGATCAGGCAGGTGATCGCTCTTGACGCACATGCGGCGGCAGGGCTGGAACTGGAGATCACCGAAAGCCTAATCATGGAGGACGTCGAGCTCAGTATCGCCAGCCTGCATGTAATCCGCACCCTGGGCGTCACTATAGCCATCGACGATTTCGGCACCGGCTTCTCTTCGCTCAGCTATTTGTCGAAATTACCGGTGGACACGCTGAAGATTGATCGCGCCTTCGTGGTCAAAATGGATAACCCGGAGGGGATGGCGCTGGTGTCCACCATCATTCTTCTGGCGCATGCGCTGAAGCTCAAGGTGGTCGCGGAAGGCGTCGAAACCGAACAGCAATCACGCCAGCTCCTCTCGCTGAATTGCGATGAGATGCAGGGCTTCCTGTTCAGCAAACCGGTGTCGGCGGAAATCTTCGAAGCAAGATTCCTGGTTCCGCTTGCGCCGGGCGGCAAACAATAATGAAGCCTCCGAACATGGACGACTTGTCGGCGCGCTTGCGCCAGACTACGACCTAACGCTTGGAGCAGCCGTTATTCAGGAAACGGAACGGGGTTAGGCTTGGTTGCATTATTTTTATCTGGCAAAGCGAAACCATCGGCAACCACAAAACCATCACCGTGGGCGCCGGGGAGAAGGGCAGCAGTTTTCACAGCAACTTCGACGGCATTCCAATTGAATCGCACCCGTGTGGCAAAGTTAATTTGACTTGTGTGCTTGAATTTCCTATCCTTCAAAGTCCTAAGCGGGCCCCTAGCGGGTTCCAAGTGCAGCGCACTAAGCATTTTTAGGACGACCCGCGGCGCAACCGGGTTTGGAGTTATCGAGGTGTACTAAAACTGAAGCTGGGTTGGGGATAGCAGGCGGGGACCATGCAGCATCGCACCACACTACTTGATTTCAAGCATTTCCGTTATCTCAAGATCACTTTGGTGCTGGTGATCGCGTCGATTGCGGCATATGTACTGCACCGGCCGGTAGTCGCTCCTTACGGCGGCACCTGGCTGGGCTACACGTTGGGCACGATCGCTGCCGCCATTATTTTGCTGCTGCTGTGGTTCGGCATACGCAAGCGCCAATACGAATCCGCGCCTGGCACATTGCAAGGATGGCTTTCGGCGCATGTGTATCTGGGCATATCGCTGATTGTGATCGCCACGCTGCATGCCGGTTTTGAAATCGGCTGGAATGTGCACACTCTCGCTTATGTGCTGATGCTGCTGGTGATTTTCAGCGGCTTTTATGGTGTTTACGCTTATCTGCGCTTCCCGCGTATGGTGACCGACAACATGGGCGAGGACACGCTGGAATCGGCGTTTCTTAAAATCGCCGACCTCGATAACGAAGCGCGCAGTCTTGCGTTGCAGCTATCCGATGAGGTAAATCGCATTGTGCTCGAAGCCAGCCAGTCAACCCGCATAGGCGGCGGATTGTTTGCGCAGTTGCGCGGCAACCCGCCGGGTTGCAAGACCGCTGCCGCCGTCAAGCAGATCCAGGCTCTTGGCGCCAAACTGAAGGGCGAGCAAGCCAAGCTCAACCACGAACTTTACTCGGTGATGCTGCGCAAGAAAACTTTGATTGAGCGCGCACGTCTCGATGTGATGTATAAGGCGCGCCTGGAAATCTGGCTGTTTTTCCATGTTCCGCTTTCCATCGCCTTGCTGGTGGCGCTGAGTGCGCATATTGTCTCTGTGTTTTTCTACTGGTAGGCGGGACACTCCATGATTCGCTGCCTGCTTGTTCACATCACACGCAACCGTCGCGGTCAGCCGATCCGCGAGGAGCGCATCATCGTCGGTGACACGCTGCGCATTGGCCGTGGTTCGGACTGCAAAGTGCACCTCCCCGATCCGCGCGTCAATCTGCACCATGCGATTATCAAAAATGCCGATGATGGCAAGCTGTATATCGAAGGCGAGGGCGCCACCCTCAACATCAACGGCGCCTTTGAGCAGAGTTCCAAATTGCGTCCGGGAACACTCATCCTGGTCGGCCCCTACGAACTCAGCGCCGAAGCGCGTAGCGGCGATCACGATTTTATCCTCACCGTAGAGCTGGCCCAGCCTTTACCGGACGATTATAAGGAGCTCAAATCCAAGGCGCGCATCACACTCGCTGCGGCAGGGCTTTCCAAGCGCCTTCCGGCGCTCGGTCTGGCGTTGATAGTGGCGCTGCTTTTCTTGCTATTCCCCGTCCTGAACGTGATCAATCCGGCGTTTCGCCAGGCGGCAGCCAGCTTGCCCGTCGCGCCCGACGAATCGTGGGACCCAGGCACGCTTTCCGCCGGCCATCAGTCGTTCGGAAAAAAATGCAAGGAATGTCACGACAAACCTTTCGAGCACGTTCAAGATAAAACCTGCGTGACTTGCCACAAAACCATAGGCGCGCACGTCGAGGGCAAGACACTGCAACAGACCGGGTTGGGAGACACGCGTTGCGCGCAATGTCATCGCGATCACAAAGGGCTGAAAGGTCTGGTGCGCAGCGATGCCTCGTTATGTGTCGATTGTCACGGCGCGATCAAGTCGAAAAACATGAAAACCGCGCTGCCCGATATTCATGATTTTCTCAAGGACCACCCCGTCTTCCAGGTGTCGTTCAAGACCGGGCCAAGTAAAAAAGATGTCATGCGTGTTCTTCAGGATGGCAAGAACAAGCTGG
>JAYWAM010000329.1:0-3391 GCA_043782425.1 Betaproteobacteria bacterium | reverse complement strand
CCAGGGCTCCCTGGCGCTCAGGTTTGTCATTTGCGGCTAAGCCCATAAGGGTCCAAGCATCGACCCAGCACTGTGAAGAATCGATCGCCACGCGTCCTTCGGAAGACTTGATCGCCGCGTCTATTCCGAGCACTTTGCGAAGGCGATGAACATTGGTATCGACGTTGTTCAACGCAGCGTCCGCCTCCACGTCCGGCCACAGCTTGTCGGCAACGGCAGAAGCCGGAAGGCCTTCTACACCGGCACAAACCAGCAATTTGAGTAATTCAAGTGGTTTGCGCGGTAGCTTGCCCTTAAACACCAGTGGCCGATCTTCGCGGGCCAACGCGAAGGCGCCGAGCGTTCGAATCTTGATTGGCCACGGCCATTCCTCGGGCGCATCCGGCCCGCCGCGAATACCGTATTGCAAAATCCATTGCTTGATTTCCGCCTCACCGATTTTTTCGCGCAGCGCGAAGGCAAGTGTCGTCGGTAGTAACTGCGGCAACATACGCAACATATAAAGATCGCTTACGGGCCGAATTGCGAGGGCGCGCTTAATAAAAGCAACGGCATCGTTGGGTCGGCCATCGTGCAGTGCTGCGAAGGCTTCGATGAGCAGCAACGCCGTTTCATGGTGCTGCATATAGGTATCGCACATCTCCTCCCTGATCTGGGAAATGAGTACGGTGAGCTCGTCACTCGACGCGGTTGGGGCCATCAATGCGGCACGTGCAATTTGCACGTTTATCGCCGGGAAGAACATCCCTGCCTCACGAAATGCTTCCAGCGAGACTTCGTTGAACTCGAGCGCACTGGTAAATGTTTCACTCGTTAAAGTCTTGCTGGATGCCGCCACAAGACAATGGATCAAGCTACACATCGCGCGTCCGACACCGGTTATTGAATGGGCCGCCCGGCGTACTCGAGCATCGTATTCTTTGGCCCTTTCGATATCGCCGCGCAGGAGACTCAAAAACACGTGGAAATTGCCCACGACCAATGCGGCGGGATGTCCACTGAAATCGCAGGCAAGCCGATCCGCTTTGGCAAGCGCTTCTGCAGCCTGTGCGTAACGCGCTTGGTGACCAGAAAAATCGGCCACGCGGCCCCACCAATAAAGCCGGCTGAGCGGCATCACCGCTTGGTCATCCACGATGGCGTTCACCAAGCCGATCACCCAATCCGCGCGTTCGGGTTCGCCGCCGTGATCGAAGTAGCGCAACAACACGTCCCCTGCAGTCAATATCTGGTCCGGATCGGAGCCTTGCGTTACGAGCTGGCATAAACGCTCCATGGTGCTCTTTAGCAGCGGATGACGTGGATTACGCTGAAAAATAGCCAGCAGAAGACTGGAATAAACTCTGAGTTCAATTTCCAGGTCGGAGAATTTCAATCCCTGGTCGATCAACTTACTCAATACATCAATCCACCGATCAAATCGCTTCAGCGACGTATAGGCGCGATGTTCGGCTTCGATGATGCGAGCTGCTACGAGCGCTTGGCCAGTGGTGTCATTTACTTGCCCGAGCTGATCGAATACCCATTCCAAGCGCTCGCTCGCCCCCGCCTGGTCAATAGGAATCAACGATACGCCCAGCCAATAGGACAACCACGGATTGTTGCCCAACGCCTCTTGCGGAATGGCGGCAATCCATTCGCGCAGCGTCTGGCCACGGCCCTGACGCAGTAATGACGGTGCCTGACGCAGGATCAATGCGCTCAGCGCTTCCCAATCCTCTGCCTGGCCAAAGAGCGCGATGGCGGCTTCGGGCTGGCCGGACGTGTCGAGTAAATGGGCGGCAGCCGCTGCCAGGCGACGCAACGCCGCCGGCGTGTATTCTTCCTTGGCTTTGCTTTGCAGAAATGCACGAAACAGCGCGTGGTATTCATAGGTGGGCTCAACGGTTTCGCTACGATTTCGCGCCCCGAGCCCAGCAAGATGTCGCCTGTAGGTAAAGAGTTGGCGCCGATGAAGATCTTCAAGTAGCTTTCCTGCGCCGGCGTTGCCGCTTAATTTTTCCGCTACCGCCGGTGTGATGCGCGGCAGCAATGCAGTGCATAGCAGCACATGCCGGTTCTCGATCGGAATGCGATCGAACAAGGTACCGGCAAAATAGTTGAAGATCGCTTCCTGCGTTTCGACTTCTATCGCATCTGGGATTTCTCCCGTGCGTGCGATGCGCTCCAGCATTAGCGTCAATCCGGCCGCCCAGCCGTCACACTGTTCACACAGCCGAGCAAGCGTCGTCTCACTGATTTGCTGCCTAACCGCTGCGATTTGCCGAGCTTCCTCCAGGGTGAGCCTCAAGTCCTGCCATTCGATGGTGGCGAGTCGCCCGGTCGACGCGTGTCGCGCGAAGGCGGGCGGCGGCTCAGTACGGCTAATACAAACAAGATTAATTCCCTCGGGAATTTCTTCCGCACCCGTTTCGATAAGCTGCGTCCAAATCGAATCAGCAGACGCTTCTTGAAAGTTATCCAGAACGATGAGCGAGCCCTCGTCAAGGCGTTCAAACAGCTCGCGAAAGAACCGCTTTACGAAGCGGCTCAGATCCGACAAATGCTCCGGCGCAAGCACTGGCATGCGTGTCTTGCCCTTCGATACTTTTTCAACCGACTTGCCGAGGTAATAGAAGAACGTAGCCGGATCTGCGTCCTCCGCATCGACTTGATACCAGATACCCGGAATTTTCCGCTCAGTCACATAGCTGGCGACAAGGCTGGTCTTTCCCGCGCCCGGTGGCCCGGTGATCCACAATACCGGATGCTGCCGCCGCTCATCGAGACGTTGAAACAAACGCGCGCGCGGAACAGTTCCATACAGACGTGGGCGGGTAAGTTTAGCGGGCGTTACGTTAGGCATGAACCCTCGTGTTCTCTATCATCGTGGATTTTACACTTGCACTCTAAGGGACCGACGCTTTCAGATCGCTATCAAATCCCGTTCTTTTGGGTTGCGCCGTATGTTTCTATAGAGGCCCCAGTGCCCATTTGGTCATCGCGGTTTTCAGAAAAAGTAAATTACCCGCCGCAAGCGGCGGGTAATTTACTGTGTCGGTAAATTCGGCTGTCTCTAGGCGCGCCGGATTCTTGAGAAAGTGCTTATGTGCTGCGTTAATCGCTTTCATTTGTACTTGCTCGGCTCAGCCTTGTCCAGTATGGTTTGAGCGTAGTAATCGGCCCAGTGCCGCAAATCGTGCCGAAGAAACACTGCGTGCCTTCGTTGTGGCAAAGTAGAAAGCGGTGCCGCGGAAGGCCGATAAGACAATGGTGCGCAAGGTTCTGTCGCAAAGTTTGTTTTTGATGAATCTGGAATCCTGTAGGTCATTGAATCAATAGCAACCAAGAATTCAATTTTGCGCGAAAAATCAAACTTTGCGACAGAACCGAAGAAAGCGGACTAATCGTG
>JAYWAM010000328.1:0-8997 GCA_043782425.1 Betaproteobacteria bacterium | reverse complement strand
GGCGGTGGACGATGAGCCGAAACTGCGCGCCTTCGCCGATGCGCATGCGATTCAGTGGTGGCTGCAGACCAAGGGGCCGGAAACGGCGGCGCCGTGGTATCCGCTCGATGCCCATGCGTTAACCTACCTGCTGCCCGAGTTCGATCTTGAATTGAATTTCAGGCCGACCGAATTCACCCAGGTCAATCATGGCGTCAATCGGTTGATGGTAAAGCGCGCCGTGGACTTGCTCGAGGTACAGCCGGGCGATGAAATAGCCGATTTGTTTTGCGGCCTGGGAAATTTCAGCCTCGCCATCGCACGGCGCGGCGCGCGCGTGATCGGCGTCGAAGGCAGCCAGTCGCTGGTACAGCGCGCCATCGATAACGCGACACGCAACGGGCTTGCAGCGTCAAGCCACTTCTTCGCCGCCGACCTTTACGCCGACCCGGCGGGCGCCATGCAGCGCCTGACTCAGGAGTATCCCAAGGTATCCAAAATGCTCATCGATCCGCCGCGCGACGGCGCAATCGAAGTGTGCAAGCTGATCGACGAGAACATCGTCAAGCGCCTGGTCTACGTGTCGTGCAGCCCTGCCACCCTGGCGCGCGACGCGGCGCTGCTAGTGAACGTCAAAGGCTATCGCCTCAAAGCGGCAGGCGTGGTGAACATGTTCCCCCACACCGCGCATGTGGAGTCGATGGCTTTGTTTGAAAGATAGTTCTCCGATGTCAGGTGATCGTGGCAAGATAGTGGTAACTCGGAGGTTTTTGCTATGTCCACAGTCAAGGAAGAACTTACCCGCCTGATCCAGGGCCAGTCAGAAGGCAGCTCGCGCGAGGAAATCGTGCGCGAGCTTGCCTTTCACGTAATGGTCAAGCGGGGGATCGCCGATTCGGACGCGAAACGGACTATCTCCAATGAGCAGATGGCGCACCGCATCCGCTCATGGCAACGATAGCGTGGACCGAAGAAGCTCAGCGCTGGCTCGAGGGCATCTTCGAGTACATTGCCACCGATAATCCCCACGCCGCCGCCCGCACCATATCTGAATGGCGCATAACCCTAAGCTCAGGCGGAACTGCGCAAAAGCGCGCAGCCCCTTAGTTCCACGTTTAGATCTCACCATGCGAACGTCGCTCTCGCCCTCCTCGCTCTCTCAATGGTCCACGGCCTTGCCACCGCCGCGAGCATAGCTACTGCGAATGTCACGCTTAGGGCTTCTTGACAATTTGCCCGGCGTACATACAATGTATTCATGATTAGTTCGAGTGGGATACAGCTAAGGCGACCTCAAACAAGAAAAAGCAGGGCGTTTCGTTTGAGGAGGCTCAATCTGTCTTCTACGACGAGTTCGCTGTGCAATTCTTCGACGAAAATAATTCCGTATCAGAAGACAGATTTCTGATGCTCGGCTTCAGTGAAAAAGCTCGCCTCTTAATTGTCTGTCATTGCGAGCGTGACGAAGGCAATATCATTCGGATTATCTCGGCAAGAAAAGCCACGAAAAATGAGAGTAACTGTTATCAAGGAACTGGACTATGAAAACTGAATACGATCTGTCAAAAATGAAGTCCCGCAAAAATCCTTATGCGGCCAAGCTCAAAAAATCTATCACGATGCGCTTGAGCGAAGACGTTATTGGCTATTTCAAACAAATGGCTGATGAGAAGGGTGTCCCGTATCAGAGCCTGATAAATCTTTATCTTCGCGACTGTGTATCCAGCCATAGAAAAATTGATATTTCCTGGCAAACGACGCGAACCCTGCGCTCAAGCGGGATGGCGCAAAAGCGCGCAGTCACTTAGTCTCTTAGGTGTATCACCATTGGAACGTAACGCCTTATGCTCGATCACGGGTTCAATACAGGCGCAATATTGGCGATTGCGGTCTCTTCCGTAACGCGGAAGAAGGATCGATCAGAGTGATCGCTTTTCTTGCTGTGAGCGCTGGCGTACAGAGCGTTTTGAGGCGGCAGGGTATAACCATCCTGATTTCGTGGAGCCCGGACGACCCGTGACCAGTGTGACAGCAAACAAGCAGCAAGTTTCCGCTGCCCCCTCCCCGCCTAAGCTGGTCGTAAGCGGCGCTGGTGATCGCCTAGCGCTGGCGGGTGCACTGCAAATAATCACGCTCGCCGATGCAAATAATTCCCTGAAGCAATGGTCGAAGCCAGGAGCCGCGCGTGCGCTTGACCTTGCCGCGCTCGATGGCCTAGATACGCCGGGTGCGTTGTTCCTGTGTGGTCTGCGTGACAAGGGTGTGGCGCTCACCGGCATCCGTGCCGAACACCAGGCGCTACTCGATCTCATCTGCTCGCTCGATCTCAAGCCGATAGCGAAAGTCGCAGCCGTACCACGCTGGCGCGAGATCATTAGCCAGCTCGGCAAAGGTGCGCACGATGCCAGGCGCGAGGCGCTCGATGTCATCACCTTTGTCGGTCGCGCGACGAGCTGGACCGTAAACGTTCTGATTCACCCGCATTGCCTGCGTCCGGCTGCGATATCGCGGCATGTGGCGGAAACCGGCATACATGCGCTGCCCATCATCGGCCTGATGGCCGTCATGATCGCCATCGTTATTGGCTACCAGGGTGTGGCGCAACTGCGCCCATATGGCGGCGAGGACTTCACTATCAACCTGGTGGCGGTATCGGTATTGCGCGAAATGGGCGTGCTGATCACGGCCATCATGGTGGCCGGTCGTTCTGGCGCCGCCTTCACCGCCGAAATCGGCGTCATGCAGACGCGCGAGGAAGTCGACGCACTCAAAGTGATGGGCATCGAGCCCATGCAGGTACTGGTGACGCCGCGGATAATCGCGCTGGTGATTACCTTACCGCTGCTCACGTTCTTCGCCGACATGATGGGCCTGATCGGCGGCGCCGCCATTTCCCAATTCCTGCTCGATGTATCGCCGCTGCAATACCTGACGCGCGTGCGCCAGGCCGTCGACGGCAGCGATCTGTTCGTCGGCCTGTTTAAAGCGCCGATCTTCGCTTTCTTCATTGCCATCGTTGGTTGCATGCACGGCCTCCGGGTGAGCGGCTCGGCCGAGAGTGTCGGCCGCGAGACCACGCGCGCAGTAGTGAAATCGATTTTTCTGGTGCTGGTGCTCGATGCATTGTTCTCCATCCTGTTTGAAAAGCTTGGCGTATGAATACCCGCACCCAAACGCATGCCGAGCCTATCCTTTGCGCGCGCGGCATCGTCAACCGCTTCGGCGAGCAGGTGGTGCACGACAAGCTCAACCTCGATATTCTGCGCGGCGAAATCATCGGCATCGCCGGTGGATCGGGGGCGGGAAAATCGGTGCTGCTCAAAACACTCGTTGGCCTGCGCCAGCCGGATGCCGGCGAAGTTCTGCTCAACGGCAAGGCGGTTCAATCCATCGGCGCGGCGGAAAAAGCGGCGCAAATTGGCGTGCTGTTTCAGCAAGGCGCATTGTTTTCCTCGCTGTCGGTCGCGCAGAACATCATGCTGCCGATGCGCGAACATACTGTGCTGCCGGCCCATGAGCAGGAACAGATCGCTGCGATGAAACTCGCGCTGACCGGTTTGCCCGCAGACAGCGGCAGCAAGTTTCCCGCAGCACTGTCCGGCGGCATGGTGAAGCGCGCGGCGTTCGCGCGGGCGCTTGCTCTCGACCCGAAAATACTTTTTCTCGACGAACCGACTTCCGATCTCGACCCGATCGCCGCCAGTGGCATCGACGCACTGATTCAGCAGCTCAACCATAGCCTCGGCATTACCGTGGTTATCGTCACGCACGATCTCACAACCCTGTTTACCATCTGCGGCCGCATTGCCGTGCTGGTTGACAGGAATGTCACCGTCGACACGGCGGATAAGTTGATGAAGTCCGACCATCCGTGGATACACGATTTTTTTCACGGGCCGCGTGCAGAAGGCGCAATGAAAGCAAGGAAATCAAGCCATGGAAACTGACAAGCACTATTTTTTCGAGGGGCTGTTCATCATAGGGTTCGCCCTTGCCGCAGCCATATTTGCTGTGTGGCTGGGCAGCCCGGGCAGGCATGACGATGTGCTCTACCGCATTCATTTCGCCGAATCGGTGAGCGGACTCGCGCTCGGCGATCAGGTGAAATACCGGGGTGTTGATGCTGGTACGGTCAAGTCGATAATCATCGATCCTGACAATGCGCGCCTGGTGCGGGTGGAGGTGAGGTTGCGCAAGGAAACCCCGATCAAGACCGACACCCGGGCCAGCCTCGCGCTGAAAGGCATCACCGGTGTCGTCTTTATCGAACTGAACGGCGGAGATCCGGCGGCTGAGACTCTGCTTGCGGCCACGCCAGAGGGCAAAATCCCTGAGATTCCCTCGGAAAAAACCGGCCTTAAAGCCATGCTAGACGAGTTGCCGAAGCTGGTTACGAAATTCGGCGTTCTGGAGGACCAGGTCAAAAAAGTCGTGACCAATGCCGGGGCGCTGACGGAAAAGGTCAAAGCCAACCCATCGCTGTTGCTCAAAAGTCCTGAGAAGGAGAGCAAAAACGCCGGAAAGAAGTGAATAAATATGTTCGATAACGAACAGACGTGAAAATTTTCCGCTTCATACTAGCAACATGCGCATTTCGCCTGCCACGTAAGCGAGCCATTCTGGATGGTAATTCCTGAATGATAGAGTGCTCAATTATCCATTTCGCAGTCATTTTCAAATTTGATTGCCCTTACCCGGCAAAACGTCACTTTTTCTGACAGTTATTTCCTTAACCGCACCAGGAGAGAATCATGAAGCGCATTCGAAATATTTTAATTTCCCTGATTTCCATAATCAGTTCGATATTTGTAGCGGGCGCAGTATACGCAGCCAGCGACGAAAAACCGCATGCAGGCGCGGAAGCAAAGACCGCGGAGGCCGGTAGTTATGTTGAGCCCAAAATAAGTCATGGACAATACGGCGTGCTGAAAATTGTAATGCCGATCTCAACGGACGATAAGGCCATTCTAGGCATGAAGTTACGCAACCTGGAAAATAGCTTAAATTCGGCTACCAAATGGGGTGGCAAAGTCCAGAGTACGGTCGTACTCTACGCCAAGGGCGTATCGTTATTAATGAGCCCGGACCCAGAAACCCAGCAAAAGATAGATGCGCTGAAAGCTAGAGACGTGCAGTTTGTCATTTGCGACAATGCCCTACGCGAACAGGGCATCGATTTTAATCAGCTTTATCACGTGACCGACCGCGATATCGTGCCCTCCGGCTTTGCCGAGGTCGCTTATTTACAATCGAAAAAGAACTATGTCGTGGATCCCATTAACTAAGTATCGAATGCGCTGAGCGCTTGGCGCGGCGCGTACAGGCTATGGAGTCAATGTCCGCCAAATAACGGCGAACTACAACTTTACGTTTGACTCAAGAACTATGCGCGTTGTGCCGCGCGCGAGTTTTATTCGATCACCACAAATAAGGACAAGTATCATGGATCACTCTCTTGACCAGAACGCCATAAACTGTATTGCCGCCTGCAACGACTGCGCTACCGAGTGCGGCAACTGCTTCTCGCACATGGTCGGCAAGGAAAGCATAAATGACTGCCCTGCCTGCTGCATCGAGTGCGCGGCGGTCTGCCGCTTGTGCGCGGACGCTATCGCCCGCCACAGTCCATTCGCCAAGCAGATCTGCAAGCTGTGCGCGGATATCTGCGATTGGTGCGCCAAACAATGTGGTGCGCACGACATGGATCACTGCAAGCGCTGCGCCGAGACTTGTCGTCGTTGCATCGAGGCTTGCCGCAAGATGGCCGGCTAAACGGTACAAATTCAATGCGCCCACAGCAGTGGGCGCATTTTTCATTAACCACAATGATCGAGGTCGTTCATGTATTACATAGTTGAAACCAGCAAATCATTCAAGCAAGCATCCACTGATCTTGAATCGGCGGTGACACGTCATAGCTTCGGGGTGCTACATGTGCACGACTTGGGGACTACGCTGCGCAGTAAAGGCATTGCATTTGAAGAGGAGTGCAAGGTTTTTGAAGTCTGCAATCCGGGACAGGCTGCGAAAGTTTTGTCTGCTGACATGCGTCTAAATATGGCATTACCGTGTCGTATCTCGGTATTTACAGAGAAAGGCAAAACGAAGATCGGCCTGATTAAGCCAGTGCAGATGCTTGCGACGTTATCTCAGGATGCAGCGATTGTTCAAGTTGCCAAAGAAGTAGAGAAAAAAACCATCCAAATGATTGATGAGACAAAATGAATACTTGCCACCCGCATAGCACGATCTCGATGCCCAGCAGAATGTGGGGCCTGGTTGTATCAGGCATTACATTCCTGCTGACAATCCTCCCCGGATACGCCCATGCAGTCCCGGTGTTTGCGCGACAAACCGGACAAAACTGCGTGGCCTGTCACGCCGGGGGACAGTTTCCCGAACTCACGCCTTACGGACGAATCTTTAAGCTCACCGGCTATACGCTAGGGGAAAGAACGATGCCGTTGTCGGTCATGGGCGTTGCCTCAATCACCAAGACAAAAAATACCGACGACAACGCACAAGGCGGCAATCCGCGCGCCGACTTTCCCAAGGATGGCAATGCGATATTCGCGGGTGGAAGTCTGTTCCTGGCCGGCAAGATCACCAACAATATCGGCGCCTTCATACAACATACCTACGACAACTACAGCGGGCAGGCGAGCAGCGATTCACACTGGCAGGGGCACACCCAGTCCGATAACGTGGATATACGCTATGCGGACCGGTTCATCGACCCGAATCGGGATTTGATTGTGGGCTTGAGTCTGAATAACAATCCGACTGTGCAGGATGTTTTTAATAGTGTGCCGGCCTGGGGGTTTCCGTACCAGACGGGTCTCTCGGCCACGCAGCCAGGCTTTGAACCTAAAGTTGCCGGCCTCGGCCAGAATGTCGCGGGGCTTGGCGGCTATCTCTATTGGAATAAATCCCTCTACGCCGAAATTGCGGCCTACCGCGCGGCTGATCGAGGCATCTGGGCCTGGATGAGTCAGGGCATCACCGCCGACCAGATGAGTATGGTCAAGGGACTGAATCCGTATTGGCGCGTCGCGCTGACGCGTGAATGGGGCGCCCATAACATTATGGTCGGCGCGCTCGGTATGACCACGACCCAGTACAACGATCCCATCGTTCGCGATGGGGGCGATACCGACAAGTTCCGTGATATAGGACTTGATGCCCAGTACCAATACCTGCTGGATCCGCATGCCGTGACCGCGCAGATGAGCTATATCCACGAACGAATCAGCTATGGTCCGTCCCACAACTCGAGCAACGCATCGACATTTTTTGACGCGACCGGCGCGACCTCGCAGCCCAGCTTCAATGATAACGACACGTTGAAATTCTTCAGGGCCAAGGTGTCGTACACATACCACGCAAAATACGGCGGGAGCTTGGCATATTTCAACATCACCGGAAACGCTAACTCGATGAACCAGACTGCGGGATTCGATGATACCGGAAGCCTGCAGCCAGCCGAAAGTCATACAGGCAACTTCACGGGTTCCCCGAATACAAACGGAATCGTCTCCGAGCTATTCTGGACGCCGATTCAGTATGTACGCCTGGGTGCACAATACACTGCTTTTTCCAAGTTCAATGGCGCCGCGACGAATTACGACGGATTTGGCCGCAACGCGAAGGACAACAATTCGCTATTTATTTACGTGTGGGCTGCCTACTAATGGATACCCAGGAGAATTTCATGAAACTGATCGCATTGTCCGCCAGTATCGTTTTGGCGACCTCTATAATGGGTTGCGCATCGCCAGAGCGATCGCGCAATATGGCCAATCCGAGTGCTTCGGCGCAAACGCTGGCGGAACAAGTTTGCTCCAACTGTCACGGCCTGGATGGAAATTCCGTTTCGCCGAACTTCCCCCGTCTGGCGGCTCAACAGAAGAACTATCTGGTAGCTCAACTCAAGGGTTTTCGCAGTCACAACCGCGCCGACCCGGCAGGATTTGAGTATATGTGGGGCCTGAGCCGAAGCCTGAGCGATAGCCAAATTGATGGCTTGGCGGATTATTATCTGCGGCAGAAACCGTTGCCGGTCACAACTGCCGATAATACGCGCGTCGTGTTAGGACGAGATCTCTTCCAGCAAGGCATTCCTGCCCAGAACGTCCCCGCGTGCGCGAGTTGTCACGGCGCGGAAGGCAAAGGCAGCGATCAGTTTCCACGCCTGGCCAGTCAGCACGCCAACTATCTGGTCAAGCAGCTCACTGTTTTTCAGCGAACCGACGAGCGGCCGGAAGGCAGCGTAATGAAAGTAGTGGCGCACGGCTTGACGTTATCGGATATGGAGCATGTGGCGGCCTACCTGCAAACAAGGTAAGCAGTAGCTCAGCGGCGTAATCAAGTTGGCGATGAGCCAAAGAAAAATACCTAATAATTTCACAATACATTTCGACCGCTTTGATACGTTCCACAATTTGCCAGCCAGGAGTTCACTATGAACATCATAAACATTCAAAGTTGTAAGGCGGCGGCCGTTGTTTTTGCCGCCCTATCTGCGGTGGCTTGCACGGATAAAGGCACGTCACCGTCCAAAGTGCAGGCGCCACCTGCTACCGCCGCTGGTATGGACCAGCGCTCGAAAGCAGTTGGTGTCGAGCCGGCCGGGCCAACCAAGGAAGCGCCGGCCACGACCTCGCCCGTCGAGTCCTCGATCAGCAAGGCCCAGCAGTCGAACGCCATGCCATTGCCGGGTCAGGCCAATGACCACTCCACGCTGTCGCCGCAAGCATCGCAAAAACCCGATACCACGAAGCGCTAGCGCGTAGACACGCCAACTGGCCGGGGGCGCGTCCGTGGGCAGAGGGCGTAATTGACTTGAGTTGAATACAGACGTGAACCATTCGCACCACCACCAGCACCCGGTCTCTACATCTCCATCCACCGCACCGGCAGCCAACGCAAACCAGTGGACCTGCCCGATGCATGCGGAAATCGTGAGTGACGCGCCGGGAAGTTGCCCGAAATGCGGCATGGCTCTGATACCGATACTTA
>JAYWAM010000327.1:0-3412 GCA_043782425.1 Betaproteobacteria bacterium | reverse complement strand
CAAGCGAAGCAAGAAGGCTGAAATAAACACAACACCACCGGAGCCTTGGCCGTGCAATTTAAAGCATTCGTGAGACGTTACTTTTCCTCGATTAACATGGTGATCCGCGTATCGCTAAGTTTGGCGCTGGTCATTTTCTTCATTGCCAGCGAATTGGGGAAAATTGATATCCCGTTTTTTCAGCAACTCGAGCGCCAGGCCTACGACACGCGGCTTAAACTCACTCTGCCAAAAAGCATTGATCCACGCATTGTCATAATTGATATCGATGAAAAAAGTCTGGTCGCTGAGGGACGCTGGCCGTGGAACCGCGACAAAATGGCGCTGCTGACCCAGCAGCTTTTCGAGCGCTACAAGATCAATGTACTGGGATTCGATATTCTTTTTTCCGAAGCGGATGAGACTTCTGGCCTTAAGACGCTGGAGCAGTTGGGAAAAAACAATCTCCAGTCGGACAACGATTTCCAGACTTTGCTGCCGCAACTGCGCAAGGACCTGGACTATGACGGCAAGTTTGCCGATGCGCTCAAAAAATATCCTATCGTCCTGAGTTTTGCCGGCGGTAGCAATCTGGAAGCGAGCCAGTTCCTGAAAATCGGCCAACTCCCTCCACCGACGTTTACCAACGAATCTTTTGCTAAGCGCCAGATCAATACTCACGTACTTAACGGCTACAGCGCCAACCTCAAGCTGCTGCAAGAAAGTTCGGCGATTACCGGCCATATTATTCCCGAGCTGGATCCAGACGGCATTATTCGCCGTGTGCCCATGCTGGTTAAGTATGAGGATGGGTTTTATGAAGCATTTGCGCTGGCCTTGTATCGCACCTACCGCGACAACGCTCCTATCAAGGCAGTGTTTCCCGCCGAAGCGCTTGATCCGCAGGGCGAAGCAGGTATGTCGCGCATTGAAATCCAGGAAACACGTATTCCTCTCGATGATTACACCAGCGCGTTCGTACCCTATCGCGGCGTCTACCCGCAGTTTCGCTATATTTCAGCCACCGATATTTTGCGCGGCGCCCTTCCCGAAGGCGAGCTCAACGGCAAGATTGCTATTGTCGGCACCTCGGCGCAAGGACTGCTTGATTTGCGCGCCACGCCGGTGGGAACCGCCTATCCGGGGGTTGAAGTCCACGCCAATCTGATCAGCGGTTTTCTTGACAATCGTATCAAAGAAAAATCCGAATGGGACAACCAGCTCGGCGTGCTTTTCATGCTGCTATTCGGCGTATTGCTTTCGTTTTTTTTGCCACGCCTGTCGCCGGTGATGGCGACGCTGTTCATCATTGGTGTAATCGGTCTCACTTTTGCCGCGAACATGTATCAATGGTATTACAAGAACACGGTGTACAGCGTTGCGGTGTTCCTGATGATGCTCATTGTGCTCTACGTTTACAACATGGCCTTTGGCTTTTTTGTCGAAGCGCGCTCCAAGCGCGCCATCGTGTCGCGCTTTGGCCAATATGTCCCCAAGGAACTGGTTTCGGAGATGGCCAAAAATCCCGAAGACTATTCCATGAAGGGCGAAAGCCGCGACATGACCGTGCTGTTTTCCGATGTGCGCGACTTCACCTCGATTTCCGAAGGACTCTCGCCGGACCAGCTCAAGGAGATGATGAATACCTACCTGAGCGATATGACTGAGGTCATCCAAAAAGAACGCGGCACCATCGACAAATACATCGGCGATGCCATCATGTCGTTCTGGGGCGCGCCGGTTCCAGACCCCGAACATCCCAAGCAGGCGCTCATCGCCGCAATGGCGATGCAAAAGGTGGTGAAGAATTGCGGTCCGGCGTTCCAGAAGCGTGGCTGGCCGGTGATTCAGATCGGTGTTGGACTCAACTGCGGCAAAATGAACGTCGGCGATATGGGATCAAGATTCCGCCTCGCCTACACGGTGCTGGGTGATGCGGTAAACCTGGCTTCGCGGCTCGAAGGTCTGACCAAGCAATATGGCGTCGGCACGCTGGTGTCGGAGAACATCGTCAATGCCGCGCCTATCGCCGTTTACCGTGAGATCGACCGGGTGCGCGTCAAAGGCAAGCAGGAACCCATTTCCATTTACGAACCCTTGGGATTGATTGGCGAGGTAGGCGATCAAGTGCTCGACGAAACGGATCGTTTCCACAAGGTTTTGCAGCGCTTTCGCGGCCAGGAATGGGACGAGGCAGAGCGTCTGCTCAAAACGCTGCTATACAGCGCGCCCGACACCAAGCTCTATAAAGTGTTTCTGGAGCAAATCAAAGCCTACCGCGTCAAACCGCCGGGCCCAAGTTGGGATGGCGTGACGATCTTCACCACCAAGTAACTCGACTTGATTTCCTACCCTCACGAAACACCGCCCGCACCGGGCGAATTCATCGACGTCGCCCCCGGCGTGAAGTGGATACGCATGCCGCTGCCCTTCGCGCTCAACCATATCAATCTGTGGCTGGTCGAAGACGGTGCAGGCTGGGCCATTATCGACACCGGCTACGGCGTTGCAGCCACCTGGGCATTGTGGGAGCAGCATTTTGCCCAGGCAATGCAGGGCCGGCCAGTGACGCGTATTATCGTCACCCACTTTCACCCCGATCACATCGGCAGCGCGCAATGGCTTGCGCAGCGTAGTGGCGCCGTGGTGTGGATGACCGAAGCGGAATTTCTCACCGCCCACGCGGTGCGCGAGGGCAGCGGCGGCGCGGCGCGCGAGCTCGGTAACGCGTTGTTCCAAAGCCACGGGCTTGATGCAATCCGGCTCGAAGCGCAGAGTGCGCGCGGCAACGCTTATCGCACTGGCGTGCCGACCTTACCGTTAACCTACCGCCGCCTGATCGATGGCGACGTGATGGTCATCGGCAAGCATGAGTGGCGCATCACAACAGTGTTTGGCCACGCGCCGGAACACGCCACCTTGTATTGCGCTGCGCTGAACGTGTTGATTTCCGGCGATCAGGTTTTACCGCGTATCACCACCAACGTCGGCGTAGTACCCAGCCAGCCAGAAGGCAATCCGCTCAAACTTTTCCTGGATTCATTCGCCAGGCTCGAAGGCTTGCCGCGCGATGTGCTGGTGCTGCCGTCACACGACCGCGTATTTCGCGGCCTGCATACGCGCATGGCGCAGTTGCAAGACCACCATGCCGCCCGGCTTGCAGAGGTGCTGGCCGCCTGCCAGCAGCCGACCTCGGCCAGCGAGATATTGCCGCTGCTTTTCAAGCGCACGCTCGACGACCACCAATTGATGTTTGCCCTCGGAGAAGCCATCGCGCATCTGAATTTTCTCCACCACGCAAAGCAGCTTGTGCGCACCCAGGGGGCGGACGGGGTCAGGGTGAATATGTCCTCCCGAGAATGGTTGTCAAAACCAAGGGGTTAGCACAACAAGCTGGACAACGCCAAGGATTCCCGGTATAAATCACTGGATG
>JAYWAM010000326.1:0-9023 GCA_043782425.1 Betaproteobacteria bacterium | reverse complement strand
ACAGCCCCACCCTCACCCCAGCCCTCTCCCGCCCAAGCGGGAGAGGGAGTTTTCTCCCTCTCCACCGGAACGGGGGAGAGGGTCGGGGTGAGGGGGGGGTGGAGCCAAGAAACTGTCGTGAATTAGGAAACACTCAATAGTCCCGTTACTTCTCACTTCCGCCCTCGCTTTAATGCGGAAAAAATACCGAGGAAACCATGCGCATCGCCTTTTGCACTGACCCGCTAGACCAGCTCAAACCCTACAAAGATTCTTCCATCGCGATGATGCGCGCAGCGCTCAAGCGCGGGCATGAAATCCACGCTTTCGAAGCGCACGCAATGGCTTTCTCGGCAGGCAAGGTCGTTGCAGCAACGCGCAAACTTAAAGTGAGCGACAGCAACGCACACTGGTTTGACGCCGCAGCGCATGAGCAAAGCGTGCTGGCGGATTTTAGCGCAGTTATCATGCGCAAGGACCCGCCTTTCGACATGGAATATTTCTACTCGACGCTGCTGCTCGAACACGCCGAGCTACAGGGGGCGAAGGTGTTCAACCGTGCACGCGCGCTGCGCGACTACAACGAAAAATTCGCCATCACCAAGTTCCCGCAGTTCACCGTGCCTATGCTGGTGACGCGCGATGGCGCGCGTTTGCAAAGTTTCATCGACGAACAGGGCGACACAATACTCAAGAAACTCGACGGCATGGGCGGCACGGGAATCTTTCGCGTCAGAAAAGACGACCCCAACCGCAATGCCATCGTTGAAGTGCAGTCAGATAATGGCGCGCAAAGCGTCATGGCGCAGCGTTACATCCCCGAGATTGCGCAAGGCGACAAACGCATACTCATCATCGCCGGGAAACCCGCGCCCTTCTGTCTGGCGCGTATCCCCAAAGCGGGCGAAACGCGCGGCAACCTGGCCGCCGGTGGGCGCGGCGTGGCGCAGCCGTTGTCGCAGCGCGATCTGGAAATTGCCGAGGCGCTCGGCCCCAAGCTGTTGGCCGATGGTCTGATCTTTGTCGGCATCGATGTCATCGGCGACCACCTCACCGAGGTGAATGTCACCAGCCCCACCTGCATGGTCGAGATTTTTGACCAGACCGGGTTTGATTCAGCGGCGCTGTTTGTTGAGTCGATTGAAAACGCAATCCGGACTTGATGCCATTTCTCGTAGTATTGAGCATTTCATGATTCACGGCAGTTTCTTGACTTCCAGCACGCTTGCCCTCCCCGTTCCGGTGGAGAGCGTGGAAGCGTGTTTATGTTGTGCACATGAATCGGTGAGCCTTGGCGTAGGGGCGCAATAACCAACGGGCATTGCGCCGTATGCAACGCTCAGACAACAATTTTGGAGTGCGGCGGCAAGACGCCGCTTTTTTTCAAGATGCGACACGATGCGTCAAACCCAAAGCGGTGACATGTCACCGCACTCCAAAAGCTCGCGCGTGGCCGATTGGCGGTGTTTAACGTTTCATGGATTGTTGCGGTGCTTATCCCAAAGGCTGGGCTGGCGGAGAGGAGGCGTTGTTGGCTTACGCGGACTGACATGCGGCGCAATGCCCGTTGGTTATTGCCCTACGCTTGCTGATTAGTTCGGCGTCATCGGCGGCGATCTACACGGCGCGACGCCCAACAAAAATCTTCCCCTAATAAGGCATGGTCTTCAGCAACTCCTCAAGCTGGGTTGCATAGTGATTTAGAACGTCATACTCATGAACCACCCACTGGTCACCATCGAGAATGGCGATACCGGCGGAATTCATTAAGGTCACCCCTAATTTGTTGTTGGGTAACGTGAATAGCTTTCTGGCACCCAGCTCGCTAATACGTTCTGCGTTGTCGCCTTGAATTCTAAAAATGCCTTCTTCTGCGCTGGCATAAATGACTCCGTTCAATTCAAGGAAATCTTGAACGTTGACATTTTTCGGGAAATTTATTTCTTCCCAGCGTTGATCGCCATCCCACCGAAATCCCGCACCCCCCATCCCGCCAATGTAAATTTCATTCACTGAATGGCAATATACGGACAGCAATGGTAGATTGGTCGGTGAATCAATTGCAAAACTCCATTGACCATGCTTGCGCAAGCCAACAGCACCATCCTCACCCACCACAACGACGAATTCGCCTGGGACACCATGAATGGCATTAAAGCGCGCGGGCAGCTCTTCGCGGACGCTGCCCGTTGCATCCATGTAGTTAATTTCTTTTCGATAGCCTAAAACATGGACCTGTTTGCTATCAGCATAGATGTCAATGGGAAAACTATGGCAATCGATCACTCTACGTTGTTGAATACGATTGTCCTTAAAGATTAACAGCTCTTGGTCATCGAGTGTATTTGCTGCAATGAGCGCCGTGTCGGCATTGAGGCGATACAATACTGTCCAATCGGACGGCATAAGTTCAAACAAGGGTATCCATTGCACACCGTCCGAATGAAGTTTTACCTCAAACAGAAAAGATACATTTCTAGACGCATCCACATCCAAATGCACCAGCACTAACAACTGCTGGGTTTGGGGCAAATACACGGCGTTATTTGATCTTATCCACCAATCCATATTTAAATCTCCTTTATTGCGTTAAGGACCCAAGTCCCTGGTGCCAAGTATTCTAAGCTTTGTTGAATCCGTGATATCAGGGCACATGGCATGGATGGCTGCATCAGCGGCTTTCAGTACACATTCCTCCTCTTCTGGTGTGAGCGGTATGGTTCTCAATTGATACCTCGCCTGTTCTTTTGCTTCCCAGTATTGGGGTCGTAAAGTTCCATTGGAATCTCTGAAATCCTTTCGAACAGCTACCCCTATGTCTTTCTGCATCTTGTTAATTCTGTCATGAGCATTGCCAGTTCCCTTATCTAGCGGTATCGCCAAAGCCGCTTTCTGCGAATATCCCGGACAAATGCTGTCAATGGATTTAGGAGGTTCGCCATGCTGAAAGTAAGCATTTTGAACTATGTGATGCAATTCCTTATCTGGCACCTTTGTTGTGCCATAAGGACGCACACCCAACTTCTCAAGAATCTCTGCACACTTATCCTTGTCCTTTTTTTTGTTATCGACAAAGGGTATTGGAGGCGGCGTATTCGGCGGGGTTTTGGGGTCTGGTTCTGGCTCTGGTGTTGGCTTTGTTTCTACTTTCTGCGCCTTCTTGATCGCTTCTTCGGCTTTTCTCTTGGCCTCTTCCTCATCAGGATTTTTGGCTTGAAAGCGGCTCAGCAGATCGGTCAGTTGCTGGGCTATTTTCTTGGTGTTTTCAGCATTACCTATTACCATCGCCATCAGCAAAGCGAGCGTCAATACCAGGACTTCGACAACTAGAACCATCGTCTGACTCTTTCTTATTTTTTATGGTTATGCGTCATCAGGTCATCGTGTCGGCACACGTTATACCCTTCGATAAACACATTCATCGACCACGAGACAAAGTAAGCACGACCGTTGATTTCGCCCGAGAGGATGCCTTTCTTGAATTGCTCGGTCGCTTGCGCATCGCCTGTGCTTTTTTCGAAATAGCTCTTGTCACGGAGCACGACTTCCTTGCCGTACATGCGTACCGTCTTCGAGCCGTTTTTCGTATCCTTGGCCTCGGCAGTATTGAAATAAGGAATCGGGATGCCGACTTTATCGGGCTTGGGCGGCGAGCCGCATACGTCGGGGAAGGCATTTTTGCTCTTGCCGTTCTCGGCGGCTTTGGCCGCGATCGAGCGGCCGTTGGCATAGATCAGGAAAGGATTGGCCATAGGAGTGTTGGTGGGTGGTTGGTGGGTAGGTGGGTAGGTTGGTTAGTGGTTAAGTGGTTAAGTTGTTATTCTATTTCCAATTCATTAGTGCATTAATAATGGCCTCAAACAGGAAAGTCGTATTGAGCAATGAGGCAACCCGTCGTCCCAGCGGAGGCTGGGACCCAGTCCCATCAACATCACTATGAAAAAATAATCAGATCGTGTACTGGACTGGGTCCCAGCCTTCGCTGGGACGACGAATATTTTAGATTTCGAGTGGTCCTTTAATAGCCTAATGGTTGAGAAATGGAATTAGGTGGTTAGCTTGGATGCTTGACTGTGTCCCATTACTGGATGACCACGGCTGCGCGTTGCGTATCGTCGTTGGCAAAGTGCAGCAGAGCGGGCAACACTGCCGTCATGCGCCGTCTGCGCAAAAAATCGAGCCAGCCGATGGCGGCAATGCCGGTTGCGGCCCCGATATCGCCCAGGGTTTGCGCGGGCAGCAGAAATTGCGTCGGCTGGCCCCGGTCTTTGAAGACGCGTAACTTGGCGCTCGCGGCCTCGCCGAAATAGAAGGTCTCGCCGGAACAATCGCCGATGCTGGTGGCAAAATCGCGCGTCACGACAAGGCGTGAATGTTTTTTGTCCGGTGTCTTTGTCGTGCTGGCCAGGCCCGCTTGCAACAGCGCCTGCTGCATCGCGTGCGCCAAGCCCTTGCCATGATTGGTTTGGTCGGAGGCAAAGGTGCAGGGCTCGGCACTGGCGCCAATGCCGGTGATTAAAAGCGCTTGGGTTTGCGTTGGCGTCCGCTGCTGCGCCCGGGGTCGGCTTAACAGCAGGGTGCCTGCCGCCTCACCGGGAATGAAACCATAACCGTTTTTGCCGGTAAGCAAGCGGCCTTCTTTGAGCCAGTGCAACACCGCTGCGCGTTGTAGGAGGCTATCGACAGCAATAATGACGACCTGGTCATGGCGCTCCTGGTGCAAAAGGCGATGTGCCTCGATGAGCGCCAACGCAACAGCGGGACGACCGCATGAAAGTAGCATGCTGCCCGCTGCAAAGCGGGTAGACAGGTGCGTTTGCAGGTCGTTGAGCAGGTTGCGATTGGTCTGCGCATCGCGTCCGGGCCGCGTATCTTCAGGCAGGGCCAGGAGAACGGGGATGCGCGCCAGATCAAGGTGGGGGTGGCGCAGTTGCAGGTTTTGTACGCTGTGTGCGGCAAGCGCGGCCAAGCGCGCATTGCCGCGTAGTTCGGGCATGAGCGGAACGGCTGCGCCGACTACGGCGTCGTCGTGCGACGCTTGAAAGGACGTGTCAGTGTAATTGTTGATGTTGCAGGTCATGGCCGCAAACGATGCTTCACCGCTCAGACCCACTGCGCTGATGAGCTCGACATCGTCAACCGCGATAGCTTGAAAGGCTGTCTGGCTCATGACCTGGGCGTTTTATGTGATGCCAATTGGCGCAGTCCTTCGCGCATCACGTCAAGCGAAATTACGCTTTCCTTGGCGCTACGGCTTGCGCTGGCGTTGCCTACTATGGCGTGCTCCCATTCTTGCAGCGATTGCCTGATGGGCCGGGTTACGCGCCATACCACGCTGAAGCGATTGTGGTCGGGCTCCAGAATGAGCGTGTCGGCACGGGCGGCGTGAGTTTCCGCGTTACCTTTCTTGGGTTGTAGCTGAACGTTGAGCGCAAGATCGGGAAGCTTGAAGCGTATCTCTGCCTGGCAAGACAGATTGACCATTACGATCTCTTCACTGCTACGCAGGGCATCGATTTGCTGATCGGCGGGGGCGGCCTGATAGTAACGCTCATCGAAATCCTCGGGCAATACTGGCATGCGCTCATCAATCCAGGCGGCGTCGTAAGTGCCGGCGTAGCCGGCGCGCGGCATGGCGTTGCGGGCTATCGGGCCAAGGCTTTGCGGAATGTATTTGCCTGTAGGTGAGGTGATGGGAGAGGTCAGCGCTTCGGTTTGCGGCATCGGTTTGCCATCGATATTGCTATGCTTGAGGTGTTTGAAGTAACCCCGGCCGCAGGGATTGAGATCGTAGGATTCAATCGTTTTGCCGCTGAGGTCGACGCCGCCAAACGCCACTTCGTAGCCAATGCGCTGCTTCGTAAACGGCTGCGGTTTGCCGGGTGTAATGGTCAGCAATCCGGCTTGCCAGTGACGCGTTCCCGTAACGTTGAACACTTTCATGCGTTCGCCGACCCGCAGCCCGACTCCCACTAGCGGTGCAGGACGGCCTTGCGGCGCATAGGCATGCCCTGTCAGCAATATATCGCAGCGGGCTTTGCGTAATGCAAAATCATTTTCAAATTCATGGGAGGTCGTGGCCGGATCACCCACAAATTGGTCAGAGTCAAATAGCGCTATCTGCTGTTCCGCAAAGATAACCTCTCCTGTCGGCGTATATTCATAGGTGGCTTTGACCGCCAATATGAGATGAGCCTGACCATCGGTGGCGTAGCCGATACTGCAATCGGCCACCGCACGAGTGTGATTGATGATTTGCATGCTATTGCTTGCTCATGGTCGCCGTTATGCCGCTCAATTTAAGCTGATGGAGGCGCCGCGTATGCGGTTTTGCCCGGTGGCCCGGCTTTCCAGATAATCGCCCTTGATGGTGATGGAGCCGTCGGGCTCGATCAATATCAGAGACTTGCCGCAGATGATGCGCAGTCGTTTATTGAGTGTGATGGTCAGCTCTTCCTGGCTATCGTCCAGCGCGAAATTTGCTTCTACCGCAGTTTTCTTGACATCCATTTTTGCGGGAAAAGGGTTTGCCGCTTTGGTTTTCAGGGTTTCGTGTGTTGCGCATTTAATGGGTGTGGCGCTGGTTTTGCGTTTGGTAATAGTAGACATGATGCGTCCTTTCAAGAAATACAAAGTTAGCCGATGAACGTTGGGTCAATGTGCAAATATTTCATCTGCGCGGAAGCCGGTGCAAAAACCGGCGCCAGTGGCAAGAGCGGCATGGCCCCCCTGAGATGCGCCGCTATGATTTCCCGCACCGCTTGCGATTCGTTAAGCAGCGCCCCTGCTAACGCATCGAAGCTGCGAGCTTTCCCCAGGACGTAGCGCTGATCGGACACAAAGCGATCCTTGTTGGTCTGCCACCAGGAAGAGACTCGCTCAATATCCGGTAGAGGCCAATCTTCAAAGTAGTCTGCAATCCAGCTTTTGGCAGGCGCAGCTTGCCCTTCGCCAGCAGCTATGCGTCGCGTTTGATCCTCGTAAGCAGTTGCATCAATATCGGTAATCAGGCTAAAGGCGGCGAAAGCCAGTCGCGCTGAAGAGGGTCTCTTCATTACCTCGAGCAACCACTCGGCATAACGCGGGTTACCGGTCAATCCTGTGGCGATGACCAGCAGGGGGTGAAGCGGCGCCTTTTTTGACAGCCAGCACACCACCCGGTCAGCATCGGGGAGGTCTGCAAGCGTCATTAACACCTTGGCAGCTTGCCAACCCGCTTCGCTATCCTCACATAACGCATGGGCCAGGATATCAAAGGCAGGATCGGCTCTCCTGTCTTCGCTTAAAGCATAGGCTGCACAACTTGCATAATGCCTGGCCAGCCCCTGTTCGTTCGCCATTGCGTCGCGTAGCGGTTGTACGTGTTGACGTAATCCATATTCGCCAATTGCCCGATACGCACGCTGCCGAATAGCGGAATCATTTTCCAGCAGGGCAAGATCGAGGAGGCGCCCTGGATCGGCGCGAATATCGGCCACTGCCGCAAGCAGGATAAGACGGTCGATGGGGCGCTTTACCTGGGCCCAAAAATTCGTGTCGCAGAGGTGTTTGGCAAGCGGCAGTTCAAGATGCCATGAAAGTGCACCGGTAAGAGCATGCGCGTAATATTCTGCATCGGCGTAGCGCTCCAATAAAGCGAGGAGGCGGATCTTGTCATTCATGCGCAACGCACAGGAAAACGCGGCGAAAAGTCCGTCTCTTTGATCGATGGCGATTTCAGCATCCAGCGCACTATAACTGCTTTGGCCGACGATGGTCAGAGCATAGAGATTGTCATCCAGCCTGCGATCATAATGGACTAGATCAACAAAACGATTGTGTCTGCTAATGCAAACTCCCTGCCTGCGACGCCACAGTGTGGACGCTTCACCGGCATGCTGTTTCAAGACTTTGGGAACGATACCTGAGGCGGTATGCTTATAGTTCGAATCGCTGGTCATGGCAGCAGCGCCAGCCGCAACAATGAAACCTTTCACGGAAACTCCCTAAAATCTATAGTGTGATTAGAGCAAAGCTACATACTGAGGTAGGGGTAGAGTGGCGTAAAGGATATTAAAGTGTTTTGCATTGTGGTGACATGTCACCGCTTTGGTTTTGACGCGACATGCCGTGTCTTGAAAAAAGCGGCGTCTTGCCGCCGTACTCCATATCGGTCCGTGGGTTAAGTGCAGTGTATCCCCAATGAACCTGCGCGGCACACACTAGCGGTTGTCTTTCACGCCCGCCATAATCAACTGCCTTGCGTCGTCGTTGCTCACAAAGGCGCGCACCGCGCCGTAGACGAAGACCAGTACATCGATATTGCCGCTCTCGATTGATGCTTCGGCAAAATTGAGATGAAAAGCGATACCGTCCAGATCGATAACAGAGGCGGACTTATCGATGCGTACCTGGCTGACTCTATTGAGCGGCCTCACTTAGGCACGACTCTGCCGGGGTTTGTGGGACGCACGGCCACCTGCGATAATGGTCTGTGGCCGCCGTAAGGCGGCGGCCACAGTTCCACTTTGCTACTCACACCACCTAAACTGGAGACATCATGAACCAAACCAACACTATTGAAACTCTGCAAGTTTGTGAAGTACTGACCGAGAACCAAGCTACGCCCACAAGCAGCGACCTTTTGCTTCTGGAGGGCGAAACGCTTGCCCTGGCAGGCGGTGGAAGCGGGATCGTTGTTTGGTAAGCAACGAGCAAAGGAAAGCGCTGAGAGCGGGCGCCGCGCAATGGTTAGGCATTTAGTCATGTAGCCATTAGACAAACATTCTTCAGGCCGCGCAACGCAACAAGTGTTAACTTGCGGCTTTTTTATGTTATGTGCGCCCGTTTCTCAGCGCGATCCAGGCACTTATCTGCGGTCGTCGCAGTAAAAGCCCTTTTTGATAGCGATGGGTTCGCCTTGTTCTGTGGTTTGGGCGGCGGCAACAACATAGACGCTCAGTTCCTCGGCGGCATAAGGCGGGGGCGAGGGTAATAGCGTGTTGCTAATCAGATGCGCCTTGCAGCGCGTTTGCAGGAAATCCCGCACCAGCTCGGCTTCACAA
>JAYWAM010000325.1:0-9041 GCA_043782425.1 Betaproteobacteria bacterium | reverse complement strand
GCAGTCGATCCAACCCCACGTTTGAGCAAGCAGGTGCATCCAGGGTTTGACAAAATTGCTTGAACTTCTTTGCGTCAAGCCGAAAAAAGACTTGATCGAGCATTACGCCTTGTGCTTTTTCACACGCAGCTTCCAGCATAAAATCGGAACGGGTTCTCCCCAAAAGGTTTGCTGCCTGGTCGATGAGTTCCTGCTGCTCCGAGCGAGCGCGAATATTGATGGCGGTGTTACGCATGGAGTCCTCTGAATCGGTTGATAATGAATGGCGCATCATGCCGCGATGTATATCTGTTGTCAATACAAACGCTAAACAGGGGCAAGCTCGGCGTCGAGCGCGATACGTTCGTCGAACACGTAGCAGTTCCCGTCAAAATGTGCAGTGCCGCAGGTTTCAAAATAGTTGAGAATGCCGCCGTCGAGTTGGTAGACATGGCGAAACCCTTCGTGCATCAGTAGCGGTGCGGCCTTTTCGCAGCGGATGCCGCCGGTACAAAAAGTGACGATGGTTTTGTCTTTCAGTGCGGGATCGATCTCGCACACGCGCTCGCCAAAGCTGCGGAAGTTTTGCAGGCCGATATGCTGCGCGCCGTGAAAAGTGCCGTGTTCTACTTCAAAAGCGTTGCGCGTATCGAACAGCACGACTGCGCGCCCTTCATCCAGCCAGCGCTTGAGTTCTAGCGGCGCCAGTCGCGTTGCGGGAGCGCGCGCCGGATCAATTTCCGGGCGACCGAGCGGAATGATTTCCTGCTTGAGTTTGACCAGCAGCTTGGCGAAAGGCTGGGCAGCGGAATGACTGCGTTTCACGGTCAAATCCCGCAAGGCGGGCAGGGCGCGCAACGCCATAAGAAAGCTCTCAATGGCATTGTCGCTTCCCGCGAGGAACAGATTGATGCCTTCGGGCGCAAGCACTACGGTGCCCTTGAGTTCCAGTTTCGCGCAGAGCTGACGTAATTCACTACGTAAAGCGGGAAGATTGTCGAGCGTGACAAACTTGTAGGCAGCGATGTTTACAGTAATATTTTTCAATTAGAGAATGTAGCGCGCCAGGTCTTCGCTCTTCGCCAATTCCATCAACTTGCTGTCAACGTAAGCGGCATCAACCTTGCACTCGCTGTTCTTGCCCGAATCAAAGGATATTTCTTCAAGCAGCTTTTCCATCACGGTGTAAAGGCGGCGTGCGCCGATGTTCTCGGTTTTCTCGTTGACCGAGAAGGCGATTTCCGCGATGCGCTTGATGGCGTCCGCAGTGAATTGAAGTTTCACGCCCTCGGTTTCGAGCAATGCTTCGTATTGGCGCGTGAGGCAGGCGTCGGTGTTGGTGAGAATCTGTTCAAAATCATTGACCGACAATGAGGAAAGTTCAACGCGTATCGGTAACCGTCCCTGCAATTCAGGAATCAGATCGGACGGCTTGGCCATGTGGAAAGCGCCGCTGGCGATGAACAGAATGTGGTCGGTTTTAATCATGCCGTATTTGGTCGAAACCGTGGTGCCTTCCACCAGCGGCAACAGATCGCGCTGCACGCCTTGGCGCGACACGTCGGCGCCTTGCATTTCCGAGCGGCTGGCGATCTTGTCGATCTCGTCAAGAAATACGATGCCGTTTTGTTCCACGTTGCGGATGGCGCTTATCTTCAGCTCGTCGTCGTTGACGAGCTTCATGGCCTCTTCATCGACGAGGTGCTTGAGTGCATCGACGACTTTCATTTTGCGCGTGTGCTTGCGCGCTTGTCCGATGTTCTGGAACATGCCCTGGATTTGCTGCGTCAGATCTTCCATGCCGGGAGGCCCGAAAATTTCCATCTGCGAGGGCAGCGCGGCAAGCTCAAGCTCTATCTCGCGCTCGCCGAGCTTGCCTTCGCGCAACTGCTTGCGCAGTTTTTGACGCGTCGCGTTATCTTCGGGTTGCGCTTCGTTCGCTTGATTGTAAAAATCGAAATTGCCGCGCGTACCGGGCAGCAGGGCGTCGAGAATGCGCTCCTCGGCATTTTCTTCGGCGCGATGCCTCATGCTTTTCATGGCGAGCTCGCGCGCCTGCTTGACGGAAATTTCCGCCAGGTCGCGGATGATGGAATCCACATCACGCCCGACATACCCCACCTCGGTGAACTTGGTTGCTTCCACCTTGATGAAAGGCGCATTGGCGAGCTTGGCGAGACGCCGTGCGATTTCCGTTTTGCCTACCCCGGTCGGGCCGATCAGTAGAATGTTCTTGGGAGTAATTTCCTGGCGCAGCGGCTCGGGCACCTGCGAGCGCCGCCAGCGATTGCGCAAGGCGATGGCAACCGCCTTCTTCGCAGCATTCTGACCGACGATGTGTTTGTCGAGCTCGTGGACGATTTCCTGGGGAGTCATTGGCATGGTGGTTGAGGGTGAGACGCTTTGAGAATGGGCGTTAGGTGAATTACGTCCCATGCTCAATTATCCAAAGACTCGACAACATGATTCTGATTGGTATAAATACAAAGATCTCCTGCAATGACCAGCGATTTCTTTACGATGTCGGCAGGTGCAAGATCGGTGTTTTCCAGCAGCGCTATCCCTGCCGCCTGAGCGTAGGCGCCACCCGAACCGATGGCGAGCAAGCCCTTGTCGGGTTCTAGCACGTCACCGGTGCCGGTGATGATGAGCGAGGCCTCATGATCTGCCACGGCGAGCATGGCTTCCAGACGGCGCAAAATGCGGTCGGTGCGCCAATCCTTGGCGAGCTCTACGGCGGATCGGCTCAGGTTTCCCTGGTGTTTTTCGAGCTTGGCTTCAAAGCGTTCAAACAAGGTAAACGCATCGGCCGTGGCGCCGGCAAATCCGGCGAGTATCTTGTCGTGATAAAGACGGCGCACCTTGCGCGCCGAGGCCTTGACGATAATATTACCCAGGGTCACCTGGCCGTCGCCGCCCATCGCCACTTTGCTGCCGCGGCGCACGGAAACGATGGTGGTGCCGTGGAATTGTTCAACTGTAGACATGGATTGGGTGGGTAGCTTGTGGTATTGGTTATCTAACATAACTACTCAGCAGCCAAAAAAAAAATAGAACGCTGATGGCGCTTAGTAGATACGAACTGACGGGGGAAAGCGTGTTGAGCAACAAAATGAGGTTGGCTACGCCGAAATTCAATAGCTGCACCAAAAATCAACTGGACTTTTTGCGCATCAGGATCGCGTGCTTGTTGGCCGCGAAGACTTCAAGCAACGCCGCCACCAGTTCATTCAGGTTGGAAAGAATAACGCGCTTTTGCGCCATATGAATGGCGCGTATCGCCTCAAAAAAAATGGCCGCTGAGGTGAAATCGATGCGCATCACGCCTCCCATATCGATCACCACTTCCTGGCGCGCCGCAGCGTATACCGCAAGTTGCGCAAGCATGTCCTTGCTATCGGCGCCGAACACGCCCTTCATCTGGAAGCCTGTAGATGCGGATTCCTGCGCGTTGCTTTCGCCCGCAACTGGCCCGCTACCGGGCACAGCTGGGCGCGGAACCGTCTCCCATGAGGGAGGCGACATCTCGAAAGCAACGGCATACTCCAACCCCAGATCTTCATATTCGCTCAGCTTGCCATCGAGAATATAAAGTTCAAACAGCAGGCTCCAATAGCCCTGGCCATCGTTGCCTGGCGTTTCATTAATCAATTTCTTGAGCAGCACGGCAAATTGGTCCAAATCGTTGAACCAGATCGGCAATTTGACTCTGCGGATGCGCTGCAAAACAATCGAAAACAACTCCCCTTCTTCAGCCTGGATTGATTTAATCTTGGAAAAATCCAGGCGTGCACTGCGCATTGATTTGACGAATTCCTCAAGGCGGTCAATCTCCGAGAGCAGCGCGCCATCAGATGCCGGTTTCATCTGGAAAAAATCTTTGCGCTCGCGCTTTTCCGTGCGCCGTGGATCGCCGCCCGCACTCAAATCAATCCACACCGGCGGAGAACGCTCGAATTTCACCGTAAACAGCATGGACAGCGCGTCGAATTCCTTGTTGTTATTGGTGAGCTGATAAAAATCAAATAGCATCAGCCAGGCACGCAGATTGTTTTTGCCGGCAGGTTCGCGCAAGTATTCTTTCAGCACGTCCGATGCGGCATCGTAGTGGGCGGCCGAGTACAGCACCGCTGCCTCAAACAGCGGCGGCAGCGTAGGGCTGTCATGACCGGATAACTCAGTCGCCGCAAAAGTGTCGGTGTTACTAAACGTTGTCGGCGAAGTCGTCGCCGCCGCTTTGGAGGCGGCAGAGCTGATTTTGCTAGAGGCGGCTGAGTTTTTGCTGGCAGGAGAGGCCATCATAAGTGCTAAAATTAACCGGCTGAGCATCGGTCAGCCGTCCGTGCAACAGGCCCAGTATAACGCCGACTGCAGCGTGAGTCACTGGGATGAGCGGCTGGGGTAAATTGCTAGTCAACTAAATACTTGGAGGTCTCAAATGCTTAATCGCTACCTTGCAATCATTGCAGCATGTGCTGGAATTCTTTCTCTCAACGCTGAAGCGCGTCCGGTCACGACAGATGAATGCCTCGCACGCGGTCTTTGCGCCTATGTCAGCCCGAAAGGGCGTGTGACGTGCGGCAAATGTCCCGGCCAGGTGCGCACTGTGAACGTCCTTGCGGACACGACCGCTGTATGCAAAGACGAGACCCTTGAAACACGCCTGACGCGCAGTGGTGCATGCAAAGGCCACGGTGGTGTAGGTGTGTTCCTGAAACCAGATGCCAAGAGCACCGCAAAACCCACGCAGGAAAAGCGCTGAAGTTGCGAGCGGATGGGTATCGCTATGCTCAACCCATCCCACCTCTATGGGCCACAATGCGTAAAGCGTAAAGCGTAGGATGGGTTGAGCGTAGCGATACCCATCAAACAACAATCAATCAAACCCATCCTCCCGCGCTGCGTAATCCAATTCCACATCCGCATCGCGCGCCCAAGCTTTGGGTAAGATTGAGGGTAAGGAAATAACTGGCTTTGGCACTGCGGCTGCGGCGGGTGTCATGGGTGCATAACGGTGATGGGTATCGCTGCGCTCAACCCATCCTACCCTTCTACCACCCTTCTACTCACGCGACCTGCTGCGCCAATATTCCGGCTCACGATGCATATGCGCAATTGCAATCACAACGATCTGAAGATCAGAATTCAGATGTTCTTTCCAAGCGCTGGAAAAACCTGCTCAACTTCAAGCGCACCGAGTTCCCCGGATCGATAAGCCGCCAGGCGGCTTTCAGCTTCTATTAACCACATGGCGTCAACAGAGGGGTCGGGCTTGTCCAGGCTGACGATAAGCCCCTCGACCAAAGCGGCACGATCATTTGAGGATAGTTGCATGGCTTGACGCAACAGCAACTCGGTAGAAGTTGTCATATGGTAAACCTCTTGATTGAAGACTAATAGTCTAGCAAGGCCGTTGTCTCAAGTCGAATAAGGGGCGCGACCCAAACCGCTGTGGGAATCGCGCGATGGGTTGATCTCGTGACGCGCGTAGGATGGGTTGAGCGCAGCGATACCCATCAACCCGCTGCCAAACATTGACAAGCCCGCCCTATAGCCGCTATCTTGCCGCTGGAGACTTTAAGGGGAATATTTTTTGTCAGCGCTGGAATTCTTGCGTCTTCGGCGCTTGCCGCTCATATTGCAATCCGAAATGGCGGAGTGCGGTCTTGCCTCGCTGGCGATGGTCGTCGCCTATCACGGCCACAAGGTTGATCTTAACGGACTGAGGCAGCGTTTCGCGCTGTCGCTCAAGGGCGCGACCTTAAGCGATCTGATCGAAATCGCCAGCGCGCTGAGCTTCAGTTGCCGTCCCTTGCGCCTGGAGCTCGAACACCTGCGGCAACTGAGCGTGCCGTGCATTTTGCATTGGGACCTGAATCATTTCGTCGTTCTCAAGGCGGTGCATCGCGGCGGCGCGGTGATTCACGACCCGGCCCTGGGTGTGCGCCATCTTTCGCAGCAACAGTTGTCCAAGCATTTCTCCGGCGTTGCGCTCGAAATCACGCCCACGGCCGATTTCCGGCCTATGAAAGTGCGCGTGCGCACGCGCTTCAGCGATCTGTGGAGCCGCATCGTCGGCTGGAAGCGCGCGCTGCTGCAAACCTTTCTGCTGTCGCTCCTGCTGCAACTGTTCGCGCTCAGCGCGCCGTCCTATTTGCAGCTTGTGATCGATGAAGCGGTGACGCGCCTGGACGACCAGTTTCTGCTGGTGCTCGCCGGTGCGTTCGCTTTGATGTATGTCATCCAGGCCGCCACTGAAGCGCTGCGCGCCTGGGTTATTTTGCAACTCGGGCAATCAATGGGCTTTCAGATGATAGGCAATGTACTGCATCATCTGCTGCGCCTGCCGACTGATTTTTTCGAGAAACGCATCGTCGGCGACATCCTGTCGCGCATGGGATCGATCCGCCCGATACAGCAGGCGCTGACCCAATCGGTGGTCACCGCCATGATAGACGGCGTCATGGCGGTGGCGACCGCCGCCGTGCTGTTCGCCTACAGCCCCTTGCTCGGAACCATCGTCGTCGGCTCGGTCATCCTGTATTTCGGCGTGGTCATGTCGCTCTACCCGTTCCGGCGCATGCGCGAGGAAGAGCAACTGGTTGCCCATGCGGAAGCCCAGACCTATCTGATTGAATCGATTCGCGCGTCGAAAACGGTAAAACTTTTCGGCCGTGAAACGCAGCGCGAAGCGGTGTGGCGCAATCACTTCGCCAATGTCATCAATGCGGCCATCGGCGCGGGCAAGCTGGAAATCGTCGGGCAAACAACGCGCACGCTAATCTTTGGATTGCAAATCGTCGCCGTCGTGTATTTTGCCGCGGGCATGGTGATGCGCGGGGAATTCACCGTGGGCATGTTGTTCGCCGTAATGTTGTACCGCGTCAGCTTCACCGAGCGCGCCGATGCGCTGGCGCAGCGCGTTGTTGAGTTTCGTCTGCTGCGCCTGCACCTTGAGCGGCTCGCCGACATCATCCATACCCAGCGCGAAGAGGGCATAGACGACTCCCGCGCGCACAGCGCGGAAGTGAGCGGCAGTCTCAGTATGCGCAATGTCAGTTTCAAATACGCGCAGAACGAGCCTATGATTTTGCAGGATATCTCGCTGGACATCGCGCCGGGCGAATTTGCCGCCATCATCGGGCCGTCCGGCGGCGGCAAGACAACCTTGCTGAAGGTGCTGCTTGGCCTGTTGCCGCCCAGCGCGGGCGAGGTTCTGGTGGACGGGCAGCCGCTGCGCACATTCGGCGTGCAGCAGTGGCGCAGCAGGATAGGCGTGGTTCAGCAAGACGATCAACTGCTGATGGGAACCATCGCCGACAACATTTGTTTTTTCGATGCGCATCTCAACATGGAGCGCGTTATCGAAAGCGCCAAGGCCGCCACCGTGCACGAGGAAATCACCGCCATGCCGATGGGCTACCTGAGCCTGGTGGGCGACATGGGCAGCACGCTCTCAGGGGGGCAGCGCCAGCGCGTGCTGTTGGCGCGCGCTCTCTATCGGCGGCCTGCCTTGTTATTCCTTGACGAAGGCACGGCCAACCTGGATGTCGAATCCGAAATCCGCATCGCCGATCTTATCGAAGCCATGCCGATAACGCGCGTCATTGTGGCGCACCGGCCTGAGCTGGTATCGCGCGCGCAAAAAGTTTTTGAATTGCGCAATGGCCGCTTGCAGCCGCGCCCGGCGAAACGCGATGTCTGAGCTATTCCGCCGCGAAGCCGTAGAGCATCATCGTCAGCGCCTCTACGGCGAAGTCGTCATGCTGCTACCTTTGACGCATTGGGCCATCACTACCGTCATTGCGCTCGCCATAGTCTTGTTGCTGAGTTTTCTGCTATTTGGTTCGTACGCGCGCAAGGAAACCATAGGCGGCTGGGTCAGGCCGGATCGCGGCGTGGTGCGGGTGCAGGCGCAAGATGAAGGCGTGGTGGAAAGCGTTTCTGTCATCGAAGGGCAGGATGTCGAAGCGGGTGCCGCCTTGCTCAGCTTGCGCCTCGATGCCGATCTGCGCAACGGCGAATCCTTTGGCCGACAGTTGGCGGCGGAACTGGAAAACGAGCGCCGCCAGTTGCAAGAGCAGATGTCCGCCGCCCAGGCGCAATTTATCGTGCGCGAATCTCGGCTGCGCGCCGAAGCCGACGGCCTGGAGCGCGAACTGGCGCAATACCGCCGCCAAGTGGCTGTGCTCGATGCGCGTACCGAGCTCGCCAAGAGGCAGTGGGAGCAACGCACCGCACTGCTGCGGCAAGGCTTCGTTTCCAAGCTGGACGCCGAAAAACTGGAAGATGCGCTCCTGGCTGTGCAGCAAGCAAAAGGAGAGCTGATGCAAGATGCCCTGGTCAAGGAAAGCAAAGCCAGGTCGTTGCGCCATGACTTGGCCGCCCTCCCGCACGAGCGGCAGGCGGCGCTTGCGGTAATAGGCGAGCGGCTCGCAACGCTTGACCAGCGCGTCACCGAGGCGCGCCGCCGCTCGCATGTGCTGCTCACCGCGCCGCTCGCGGGGCGAATCGCCGACGTGCGTGTCGCACCCGGTGAAAGCGCCAAGGCGAAGTCGGTGCTGGTGGAGATTTTGCCGCAGGGCGCGCAAATTCAGGTCGAACTCTTCGCACCCAGCCGCGCCACCGGTTTTTTGAATCCTGGCTCAGAAGTGCAGTTGCGCTACGACGCGTTTCCGTACCAGAAGTTTGGCGTCAGCAAAGGGCGCGTCGTGCGAATATCACGCTCCACCATGGACGCGCACGATCTGCCGCGCAGCGTTTCCGCCGACGAGCCGGTGTACCGTGTGATCGTCGCTCTGGAGCGGCAAGATGTGCTGGTCAATGGCAAAGCGCATCCCTTGCAGTCAGGCATGACGCTCAAAGCCGACCTCATTCTGGAGCGGCGCCGGGTGATCGAGTACCTCTTTGCACCCCTGCTAGGCGCAGCGCGGCGCGGGTAGCAAGCAAGTATTCATCCCCTCTCCCCGTTTTCGGGGAGAGGGCCGGGGTGAGGGGTCGGGGCATATCACCAATCTATAAAATAGCGCGAATGCAGTCTCCCCTCACCCTAACCCTCTCCC
>JAYWAM010000324.1:0-3428 GCA_043782425.1 Betaproteobacteria bacterium | reverse complement strand
GATGATTTTAAGGCTACTCTGCTTGCCGTCGTATGCCCCGAAATGGAAGCTATCACGCCTCTATGAAACATAGTATTTTCGATAGAAATCCATGATTGTTTTTCAACGTGAATAACTGGTCAATCAGTACATGTCAACGATTATAGCCTCAAAATTTCAATCAATTTTCGCACAGTAACAATCTGCGTCCTCCCATGCTGGCCTAGTGCAAGCACGTCTTCTTTGTCACCCGTCACCAGGTAATCCACCTCACCCGCTTGCGCCATCGCGAATAAGAAGTTGTCTGCCGGATCAGGCGAGACATCTACCTTGTCTCTCACATCAATGTACACCGCCAGTTCGCGCAGTTCATTGAGCATGGTTCCCGCTTCCGCTGGCCTGATATAGCGCTGAACTTTCGGATAACGGGTCACCCGCCTGAACTCATCAAGCTGAGCATCGCACGTCACCAGCGCGATGCGCCCTGATCTTGCGGCTTCATAAATCTGGCGCGCTACCGACTTCGGGCGTATCAGCGCGCTGATCAGGATATTTGTATCAAGCACAACACGCATGTTCGGCTATTTTTTGCGTAGCTGTTTTGCGGTCATTTCTGCTTTCATCTCCGCCCTAACAGCAGCAAACGCCTCGTCGATTGCCGCCTCGATTTCTCCATCCGGAACGTTGGCATTGCGCTCCCGAACTTCCGATACGGTCTTATCGAGTACGCGCCAGCGCACCGCTTCTTCGACGAATTTCGACAAGTCACCTTTCTTCATACCATGCTGGGCAAGGTAAGATCGGAGCGAAATATCCGTCCCCTTGGAAACCTTGATCGTCCAACGAATTGAGTCTTCCATAATGCCTCCAATCAACGAAAAAGCGTATAAACGCCTATACGTTTATGTTACTGATATCTGGTAAAAATCGCAAAAAATTGTGTCTCCGTAACGCACCGCCCTGCCGGGCATGATCTTTTTGTTGCTCTGCGTAGACCCTGGCGATCTTGCTACCACTTGTTGACATGATACTGAATGTCGGTAATTATTAACAAATACCGACGTTACGTATCAGCCATGGAAACCTCAAAAGTCGCCAAAGTTCTGACTCTCGCAAAGCAAGGCGGCGTGATTCGCGCCCGAGACCTGGAACCCCACAGCATTCCCCGCGCATATCTTGCCCGCCTATGCGAAGCGGGCAAGCTCCAGCGGCTTGGACGCGGCCTTTACATGCTGGCCAACGGCAACATCACCACCAACCACAGCCTAGCGGAAGCGGCAAAGCGCGTACCCCATGGCGTGGTTTGCCTGCTCTCAGCGCTGCGGTTTCATGGCGTGACTACCCAGGCACCGTTTGAAGTGTGGATGGCAATCGACAACAAGGCGCGCGCGCCCGCTGCCCAGGAAACACCGCTGCGCATCGTGCGTTTCTCGGGAGAGGCGCTGCAAGCCGGAATCGAGACGCATACGATAGACGGCGTACCCACCAAAATTTACTGCCTGGCCAAAACAATCGCCGATTGCTTCAAATACCGCAACAAGATCGGCCTCGATGTGGCAATTGAAGCTCTGCGGGAAAGCTGGCGCGCGCGCAAATGCACCATGGATGAAATGTGGCGCTATGCAACGATTTGCCGCGTAGGCACAGTCATGCGCCCGTATTTGGAAACCCTGACATGAGCGTCGATCAGCCCCGTAATCTTGCCGCCTCGGTGCGCCAGCGGTTGCTGAATATTTCCAAGCGTGACGGTGAGGCTTTCGATCTGGTGCTAACGCGCTATACCCTAGAGCGGCTTTTATATCGCCTGGGGAAATCGCCATACCACAACCAGTTTCTGCTCAAAGGCGCCATGCTTTTTGCCGCGTGGGATGGTGCGCCGCACCGGCCCACACGTGATCTTGATCTGTTGGGATTCGGTCCGAATGCTCTGCCTGAGGTGCAGGGAACTTTTCAGAAAATCTGCCAAGAATCGGTAGAACCGGATGGCCTGGAGTTTCTGCCTGACACCGTGCGCGTCACCGAAATACGCGAGGATCAAGAATACCAAGGCGTGCGCGTGCTATTCGATGCCAAGTTGGAAAATGCCATCATCCCAATTCAGGTTGATATCGGCTACGGCGACGCAGTAACGCCCGCGCCGCTAGAAATTACCTATCCCACGGTGTTGGACTTTCCGGCACCAAAACTGCGCGCCTATCCTTTCTACACCGTGGTCGCGGAAAAATTTCATGCCATGGTTTGGCTCGGTATCGCGAACAGCCGCATGAAAGATTTCTACGATCTCTGGGCCATCATGCGGAAATTCGAATTCGACGGTGCCACGCTGGCCAAGGCTATTCGAGCCACCTTTGAACGGCGGAACACCCCCATTCCGGCCGAAGCGCCCCTGGCGCTGACGCAGGCATTTGCGAGCGACGCGATGAAGCAGACTCAGTGGAAAGCCTTCCTGCGAAAAAACGCACTGTCGGCTGATGATCTGACCCTGACCGTTGTCATTGCTGCGCTGCATGATTTTCTCATGCCGCCTACATTGGCAGACGCACATGACCCGAACTTCAAAGCCGCATGGCCCGCTGGCGGCCCGTGGCAGATTCGAACACAGCAATAGTCCCCACCGCAGTTGGCAAACAGTGCCGCATGTGTCCAGCAGCGGCATTGTGCGCAGCGCGCCCACGCGCGAAGCGGCGGGATGTGAGCCCCAGGCGAGCAAGGCTGAGCGGCCCCCAAGGGCAGCATCAGCCGTTCCCGTCTTGGCGGTTCGACAGGGCAGCCAAGATTGCACCCCGTCCAGGGGTGCGAAACAAACGAGGCGTGGCTCACTTGGTAGAAGAGCCCGTGAGCAGCAGCACTTTTTCGCGGTGCAGGCGATCATATAAGCCCTCGGCCTTGATCGCGCGCAGCGCCTCCGCGAGCTTGGGCGCCAGTGCCGCGTGGCGTTTGTGCAGATAGATAAACATTTCGCGCGTGGCCAGCGGCGGTTCGAGCGCATGCACGCCCTTGATGCCCTGTTGCCGAATCAGTGCCTCACCCATCCAGCGGGTGTAGAGTGCGACCTCGATTCGGTTGAGGGCGAGCAGACGAAACAACTTCGCCGCATTGTCAACGCTGACGACCTGGGGCGCGCCGGCTAATTGCTGTTCGTAGATTTTCCAACCCTTGATGTGGCCAACCTGACGTTGCCGGATTGTCTCCCAACGCGCGGAAATCGATGCGTCTTTGCTAAATGCAGTGAAGGCCCAGTCGAGCAGCTTCTCCGGCACGCGAATCAGGTTGGGATATGCGTTTCGAGGCCGGCGATGCGGGCCAGATCACCGTCTTCGATGCCCGCATTGGCGTTGAGCAGCGCACGTTCCGCCGGCAGTTTCACCAAGCGCAGCTTGACCCGCGCGGCGGAAGGCTTCGCCGGCGACGACATCGAGAAAACCGCTTTGATCGGGTGTAGTGAAGGG
>JAYWAM010000323.1:0-3442 GCA_043782425.1 Betaproteobacteria bacterium | reverse complement strand
TCCAGTGATTTATACCGGGAATCCTTGGCGTTGTCCAGCTTGTTGTGCTAACCCCTTGGTTTTGACAACCATTCTCGGGAGGACATATTCACCCTGGGCGATATGGTTACGGAGATTGACTTTTTCCAACCAGGCGTTCGGCGGTGGAGAGCTTGAAGTACTCAGCCACGGGTCACCAAGGTACTTATCTCTTGAGCCATCCAGGTCGGCAGGCGCGCCCGTGCCGACGCGACTTCTTTCAGCTCTGACGGCGGCAGCTTGGTGCGTAGCTTCCGGATCGCTACACCGGCTTTTTTCGGGCCCAGCCAGGCCAGTGCCCGCACCACGTCGCCCGCGGCCCGCCCAGGAAAGATCAGTTGCCAGATCGGCGCGTGCCGGAACTCGATCATCTGCGCGCCCAATTTCAAGCGGCGACTGGGACCGGACGTGAGATAGACCGCCCGCATCGGCACCTGCGTGGTCAGGCCCAGTGCGTTGGCGGCTGCGGCACCGTGCGACACGATGATTTCCCCACGCTGGTTCGCTAGACCCTCGACCATCTTGGTGGCCGATGGCGCACGGGCGCCAAAGCGGCTCTTGATGGGTAGGACATAGATACCGCGACCAGCGCGCAGCAGGGCGCCGCGCTGCACCAAGCGGGATAACACTTGATCTACGGCTGCGCGACTGCCAAGGTGTAACAGTTCTTTGGCGACCAAAGGTGTTCCTTCCGGAAATCCAGTAATGCTTTCAAGGACTTGTTTGGCGAGTGTCTGCATGGCGATGGCTCCTGACTGACAGAAGTATGCGTCTGCTTCTGACATATTTCAAGGCCCCCATGTTCATGATCTCAAGCTTTACCTGGACGGGATCGCGTAGTGCAGGCTCCTAGGATGAGTTGTCGTGGTATTTTAGAAGTCTAGCGAAAAGGAAAAACATGAAAGAAGGTCGGCAAAACATCTCCTCAGGCGCTCCGTGGGAATCCAGCGTCGGTTACTCGCGCGCGGTGCGCATCGACAATCACATCTGGGTTGCAGGTACCACGGCGACCGATGAAAACGGCAAGGTGGCAGGCAAAGACGATGTTGCCGCACAGACGCGCTATGCGCTGAAAAAAATCGAGTCCGCTCTAGCGCAAGTCGGCGCTACTCTCGGTGACGTGGTGCGAACGCGCATGTTCATCCTCGACATCAGCCAATGGGAAGTGATCGGGCGCGTGCATGGGGAGTTTTTCGGCGTAGTGCGCCCTGCGTCTACAATGGTCGAAGTGAGTCGGCTGATCGATCCCGATCATCTGATCGAAATCGAGGTGGATGCATTTGTCGCCTGATGAATCTTTCATGCACCAGGCTCTCGCTCTCGCGCAACGCGCGAGCGATGCGGGTGAAGTGCCGGTGGGCGCTGTTGTGGTGAAAGACGGCGTGATTATCGGGCGCGGATACAACCAGCCTATTGGCGAGTGCGATCCAAGTGCGCATGCCGAAATACAGGCGCTGCGCGATGCGGCGCGCCACGAAAACAATTACCGCCTTCCCGCTTGCACGCTTTACGTCACGCTCGAACCTTGCGTCATGTGCGTCGGCGCGATTTTGCATGCGCGCATTGCGCGCGTGGTGTTTGGTGCTAGCGATCCCAAGAGCGGTGCGTGCGGCAGCATCATCAATCTTCCCGTCGAGCAAAAACTCAATCATCACACCGAATTTTCGGGAGGATTGCTCGCTGCGCAAAGCGCTGCGCTGCTCAAGGCTTTTTTTGTCCAGCGCCGCAGTTAACCAGGCGGAGAAAATAATGCAACACTTGAGCGCGCTTGATGCATTATTTTTACAACTCGAATCGCCGCAAACACCGATGCATGTAGGCGGCCTAATTCTTTTGCAGAAGCCCGCCAAACACCGCAGCAGTTTTTTGCGTGATTTTCGCCAGCATATCGAGGCGCGCCTGCATCTGGCGCCGCTGTTTACGCGCAAGCTGATGTTTCTGCCTCTCGATCTTTTCAACCCTGTTTGGCTGCATGACGAGAACGTCGATCTCAACTACCACATCCGTTCACTCACCTTGCCCAAGCCGGGTACGCAGGCGCAGCTTGAGGCGTGTATCGCCAAGCTGCACACGGCATTGCTTGATCGCGACAGACCCTTGTGGGAGTTTTATCTGCTTGAGGGTTTGAAAAGCGGCGAAGTCGCGTTCTATTGCAAAATGCATCATGCGGCGCTCGATGGTCAAGGCGGCGTGGCATTGGCGCAAGCGCTGCTCGACTCTGATCCCGTGCCGCGCGCCGTGCCTCCTAAAGATCAGCCAGCGCAGGACAGCATGAAGCTTTCCGTCAAAAAAATACTCGGCGACGCCTTGCGCAATACGCTGGTGCAGTATTCGCGCATTGCGCGCGCGGTGCCGGGTGCGGCGCTGGTTGTGGGCGCAATGGGCGCGGCCGCACTAGCCAAGCGTGCTGCGGCAAAATCTACAGCGAACGTGGCTGGTAGCGCATACACAAGCATTAATCTGAAAGCACTCCTCCCCAAGGGCGCAATCCTCGGCCCGCGCACCGCGTGGAATATCGCGCTACAGGCGCCGCGCGTATTTGTCACGCTGCGCTTGCCGCTTGACGAGGTCAAGCATATCGCCAAAAAATTTGATGCGAAGTTAAATGATGTGGTGCTGACGATTTGCAGCGGTGCGCTGCGACGCTACCTCGCGGCGCATGGCGGCATCCCTGACAAACCGCTGATAGGCGCCGTTCCCGCCAGCCTGCGCGCGCCGGGAGACGCATCACAAACCAACCAGGTGACGATGATGCGGGTCAGTCTGGCTACCCATAAGGCGGATGCGCTGCAACGCCTGAAACTCATCGGTGCGGCGAGCGCCAAGGCCAAGTCGCTCACTGGCGGAATGAAAAACGTTCTTTCTGCCGACCTGCCATCAATGGGTTTGCCGTGGCTGATGAGTCTGCTCACTGCACTTTACAAACATCCCGCTGTGGCCAGCCGGGTTCCGGTGCTTGCCAATCTGGTGATTTCCAATGTGCCCGGCCCGCAGGTGGCGCTTTACCTCGCGGGCGCGAAAATGATGTCCTACTATCCAGTGTCGATTGCGGCGCATGGGCTGGGGCTTAACATTACCGTGCAAAGTTACAACGGCGCGCTCGATATAGGCATTATCGCCAGCAAAAAAGCCATGCCCGATGTGCGCAAGTTGGCGCAGTTCTTAAAGGAAGCGCATGAAGAGTTACTGCAAACTGTAGCGCCTGACCCGGAGGTCAACGCTACAAGAAAAAAACGCTCGCCCGCCAGCCAACCACGAAACGCGAAAAAGCGTCCCGCCAGTGCAAAAGGAAAATCCAAAATCAAAAAAACCGCAAACGTCGGCGCGACAAGGCGAAAGCATGCATAATTCTAAATCGTGATAGAGACGACTTTTATGTGGAGCGGGCTTGCCCGCGATATCAGCCATTTCGCGGGCAAGCCCG
>JAYWAM010000322.1:0-3446 GCA_043782425.1 Betaproteobacteria bacterium | reverse complement strand
CCACCCCCCCAATTTTTGCAATATCTTTTCTTAAATTTTTCGTAACATGAACCCGCCCCTTGCGATGGCATTGACACAGGCTGTAGGTTGGGTTAGCGGCTTTATCACGTAACCCAACAAACTCGATATTCGCCTGGGTCTGTTGGGTTACAGCGCAAAAAACGCGCCTAACCCAACCTACATATCTACATTACCAGAAAAGAAAACAATACCGCAAGCATTATTGTGTTCATGTTGTTTTCTTTTCCCGCTTATACACTTGCTGCATGAAGCGACGATCAAAAGTTTCCTCGTCGGCTCTGATCATTTCGCCAAGGAGCCGGAGCGAAGGCGGCATTCGGCTCAGCGAGACGCAGGGACTCGTAGCCCCGGTTCCGAACAAGACGACGACGGTAACCCTACGCTTATCGGGGCAGTGGCACGTTCTGTGGGAACGGCTCAAGGCATCAGTACCGGGCGTGAGCGATGCCGAACTGTTGCGGCAGGGCGTGGCGCTCCGGATGGCGCTGGCCGCTGTTGACAGCAAGGATCAAAAGCCGAAGGCATTCATCCAGTTTCACGACCAGGCGGGACGGCTCACTACGGTTGACCTGGAGGAGCACGTCGGTATTCGCGCGCCGGAAGAACGGGGATGAATGCATAGGTGGGTAACGTCATAGATCACCACGTTCCCAAAGAAAATCCGAATTCCGCGCTCGCGCAAGGGCAAGGGCAAGAATTTCTCCAGCCCGCGCTGAAAAAAAGGGCTCGTCAGCGGAATCTGTGGGCAAGAATTCTGCATTCGAGATAGCGGCGACTCAGGTAACCGCCAATGCGGTGCAGGATTATCAAGGCTTTTCAGAGTCAAATGGGCTACGACTGATTTCCTTGGTATGAGCACCGGGTGGGTGAAACCCATCAGCCTTTCATACATCGCATGATATTCATACACGCCGGGCGCGCCCGCTGGCGATGAAGTGAATTTTGCCGACGGTGAACCAGGGTGATGGGTTGCACCCATCCTACGGGTGCTTTTCTTGGCGTCTTCGCGTCTTGGCGCGAGATTTTTTTGTACAGATGAAACGGATTAGCGTAAGCAGAGGCGCCGCCTATGCAGCGCCGACGGATTTCTGCAAATCAACTACCGGGTATGCCTTGCGCTGGCGCAGGGTCGGGGGCGGGTTCACGGCGGCGCGCAGAGCGTGGCTGGTGATCCAGAAAACGCACCAGTTGATGCAGCGCCTGGCGATAAACATCGCGCTTGAATTCGATCACCGTATCCAGCGGCACCCAGAAATCATGCCAACGCCAGGCGTCGAATTCGGGGTGCGTGCTGGCGCGCAAATGCACATCGCAGTCGCGCCCCACCAAGCGCAGCAGATACCAGATCTGCTTCTGCCCCTTGTAGGTGCCGCGCCATTCGCGCTTCACCCAGTGCAGCGGCACGTTGTAATGCAACCAGCCTTTAGTGCGCCCAAGGATTTTGACGTGGTCCGGCTTCAACCCCGTCTCTTCTTCCAGCTCCCGGAACATGGCTTGTTCGGGAGTTTCTCCCAGCTTGATTCCGCCTTGCGGAAACTGCCAGGAGTGTTCCTTGACGCGCTTGCCCCAGAACACCTCGTTCTTGTAGTTCACAAGCACGATGGCGACATTGGGGCGATAGCCGTCACGGTCTATCATAGTCGTCACCATCCAAATTTAAAGTTGAAATCATTGTTCCACAATTCTTCGACCGTGGGTAGGGTTTTGTGTTCAAAGTCGGTAAAATATCGGCTCGAAATCTCTGAAATACAAAGGAAATTATGCGCGTCAGCGAGTTCTTTTTATCCACCTTGAAGGAAGCGCCGGGCGAAGCCGAGCTGGTGAGTCATCAGCTCATGTTGCGTGCCGGGCTGATAAAAAAACTGGGCAGTGGACTGTATACCTGGATGCCTATGGGCTTACGCGTGCTGCGCAAAGTCGAGAACATCGTGCGTGACGAGATGAACCGCGCCGGGGCGGTGGAGCTTTCCATGCCCGCCATTCAGCCCGCCGAGTTGTGGCAGGAAAGCGGACGCTGGGGCAAGTTCGGTCCGCAAATGCTCAGAATCAAGGACCGCCATGAACGCGATTTCTGTTTCGGGCCGACACACGAAGAGGTGGTCACCGACATCGCGCGCAAAGAAATCAAAAGCTATCGCCAGTTGCCGGTTAATTTCTATCAGATCCAGACCAAGTTCCGCGACGAAATCCGTCCGCGTTTTGGGGTAATGCGCGCGCGCGAGTTTCTGATGAAAGACGCCTACTCCTTCGATGCCGACAAGGACGGCATGCTCAAGTCCTACCAGATCATGTACGACGCTTATGTGCAGATTTTCAGCCGCCTTGGCTTGAAATTCCGCGCCGTTGCAGCCGACACCGGCGCGATAGGCGGGAGTGCGTCGCATGAATTCCAGGCGCTCGCCGCTTCGGGTGAGGACGCCATCGCTTATTGTCCCGAATCGGACTATGCGGCGAATATCGAGCTGGCCGAAGCTGTGGCGCCCGCAACGCCGCGCGCGCCAGGCGCCGAAGCCCTAAAAAAAGTCGCCACGCCGGGAAAATCCACTTGTGAAGACGTCGCGCAACTGCTCGGTGTGCCGCTTACGCGCACCGTGAAATGTCTGATGATTTTTGCCGATGACAAGGTGCAAATGCTGTTGGTGCGTGGCGACCACAATCTCAACGAAGTAAAAACCGCCAAGCTGCCGGGTTTCGCCGAGTGGCGCTGGGCGAGCGACGCAGAAATCACTAGCGCCACAGGATGCCAGCCCGGCTATCTGGGACCGGTCAAGTTTATGGGGCCAGTGATCGCTGATCGCACTGTGGCCGCCATGAGTGATTTCGTGTGCGGCGCCAATGAGGTGGATTTTCACCTCGCCGGTGTCAACTGGGTGCGCGACCTGCCTGAGCCTGCGCAAGTGGCCGACCTCCGCAACGTAGTGTCAGGCGACGCATCGCCCGACGGCAAGGGTAAGCTTTCCATCATGCGCGGTATCGAAGTGGGACATGTTTTCGCGCTGGGCAATATTTATTCCACCGCGCTAGGCGCTACTTACACTGCCGAGAATGGCGAGCAAAAAGTGATGGAAATGGGTTGCTATGGTATCGGCGTTTCGCGAGTAGTTGCCGCGGCAATAGAACAGAACCATGACGAGCGCGGCATAATCTGGCCCGAGCCGCTGGCGCCTTTCACCGTCGCCATCGCTCCCATCGGCTATGGCAAATCAGCAGCGGTGCGCGAAACTGCGCAATTGCTGCACGATGAATTGTGCGCTGCGGGTATCGAAGTACTCATTGACGACCGCGACGAACGCCCCGGCGTGATGTTTGCCGATCTGGAGCTGATCGGCATCCCGCATCGCGTCACCATCGGCGAGCGCGGCTTGAAAGAAGGCATGGTGGAGTATCAGACACGCCGCGAGAGCATGGTGAGCAAAATTGCGGTG
>JAYWAM010000321.1:0-9114 GCA_043782425.1 Betaproteobacteria bacterium | reverse complement strand
CTATAGATTTCCAGTTGTATTTACGAGGTAGCTGGTCCTCGGTATGCCCTGCGCTGCTTTGCAACCCACGTCGAAGCCAGGTCGCCCCCGAATTCGATATTGCAGACGCTATTATTTCACATTTAGCCACCAAAGCCCTAATACAGACAGATCGCTTCAAGATATTCCGGACAAATGTGAGAATTCTCAATAGCATTGTTTCCGGCTGTTGGTTAAACTGCCGCGATGGATGTTCAACTGATTTTGCTTGCTGGTGTGACGCTGGCCATAGTACTGGGCGCCACCGCCGTGTATCTGCTGCTCGGCGTCAAGGGCCGCATCGCGCAGGAAATTGCTTCCGGCCAGGAAGCGCGCCAGCGCGAAATGCTCACCGACTTGCATGAGGGTTTGACGCGGCTGGGCGAGCGCGTTTCAGCGGCGCAGACCGAATCCGGCGAGCGCCTGCGTAGCGTCGTGGCGGGCGAGCTGGGTCAAACTCGCGACCGTATGCAAAGCCTAGAGCTGGCGCAAAGCCAGCGGCTTGCAGGGCTGCGTGACGAGCTTGCCAAGCAAATCGCGCAACTAATACTCACCCTGCAACACAAGCTTGACGCACTCAGAAGCGAGATGCTCGCCGTCTCCCTGGAGAAACTTTCCGACCAGGGGCGCGCCAACCAGACCCATTTGCAAGCCAATCTCGAAGCGCTGGCGCGCACCCTCGATGTGCGCCTGGGCGAAATCGGCGGCAAGGTTAACGAGCGCCTTGACGAGGGATTCAAGAAAACCAACGAAACCTTTGTGAACGTCATGACGCGCCTACAGACCATAGACGACGCGCAGAAGAAGATTGAGACGTTGACGACTAATGTAGTGAGCTTGCAGGAAGTGCTGGGCGACAAGCGCGCGCGCGGTGCGTTTGGCGAAGTGCAGCTTTCTGCGCTGGTATCCAATGTGCTGCCCGAATCGGCTTATGAGATGCAATACACCTTCCCGGGCGGGGCGCGCGCCGACTGCGTATTGAAACTGCCTGAGCCGACCGGACTGGTGGCGGTTGACGCCAAGTTTCCGCTGGAAAATTATCATCGCATGTTTGATGCCGATAGCGCCGAGAGCGCAAGAGCGGCGGCGCGCGGCCAATTTAAAATTGACATCAAGAAACACGTTGACGACATCAGCCGCAAATACATCATTCCCAATATCACCAGCGACGGTGCGGTGATGTTCATTCCCGCAGAGGCGGTATTCGCCGAGATTCATGCGCGCCATCAGGATGTGGTTGACTACGCGAACCAACGCCGTGTGTGGATAGTCTCACCCACTACCTTGATGGCGGTGCTCAACACGGCGCGCGCGGTGATGAAGGACGTGGAGACGCGCAAGCAGATACACATTATCAAAGATGAACTTGGCAAGCTGGGCAAGGATTTCAATTTGTTCCAGCGCCGTATGGACGAAGTAGCGCGTCACATCGACAAGGCCAAGGAAGAAGTCGATGACGTATCCAAAACAAGCAAGCGTATTACGGATCGTTTTTCAAAAATCGAACGCGTTGAATTGGAGCATCACCAGGCGCTTCCCACTCATCCCACTGGCGCTGACAACCCAATAGAGAAAATATGAAAGCGACTTTTCTAATGATAGCTTCTGCTGCTGCAGCACTGACGGCTTCTGCGTATTCTCACTCTGTGCTTGCGTTGACTTACCCCGCAACCGCCAAAGACGATGTGGTGGACATCTACCACGGAACAAAAGTGGCCGATCCTTACCGTTGGCTTGAGGACGACAATTCGAGCGCAACCAAGGCTTGGGTCGAGGCGCAGAACAAGGTTACGTTTGCTTACCTGGAGCAACTTCCAGAACGAGAAAAAATCAAGCAACGCCTGACTGAATTATGGAATTACGAGCGCTATGGCCTGCCCTTCAAGGAAGGCGGACGCTTTTTTTGGACACGCAATGACGGGCTGCAAGCTCAGGATGTTCTCTATAGCGCTACTACGCTTGAGGGGGCGGCGGCGGTGCTGCTCGATCCCAATACGTTCTCGCAAGATGGAACTGTCGCGCTCGCCAGCTATTCCGTAAGCCGCGACGGAAAATACATCGCCTATGCCGTGTCCTCAGGCGGATCGGATTGGAACGAATGGCGCGTCCACGATATCGCGACGGGCAAGGACTTGAGCGATGTTTTGCAGTGGTCAAAATTTTCGCAAGCGGCATGGACCAAGGATAGCAAGGGTTTTTTCTACAACCGCTATGAAGAGCCCAAGGCTGGCGATGCACTCAAGGGCGTGAATGTTTTTCCCAAGCTCGTTTACCACCGCCTGGGAACGCCGCAAGCCGAAGACAGGCTGGTTTACGAGCGCGTGGAAGACAAAGAACTCGGCTTTGACGCGCAAGTCACCGATGACGGAAAATATTTGCTCATCTCTGTTTGGCGTGGGACTGATCGTAGAAACGACATCGCTTGGATGCCCTTGGGTGAGGGCGGCAATTACGTACAAAGCAAAATCACTCCTTTGATAGAGGGTTTTCTTGCACAGCATGCTTTGGTTGGGAGTATCGACAGGAGTATCTATTTACGCACTGACGATAGCGCTCCGCGCGGGCGCATTATTGCCGTCAATCTCGATAAGCCGGGGCGGCGCGCATGGAAAGTGATCGTGGAACAAAGCAAAGATACAATCGGCGCCTTGAGTATGGAAGACGCGCATCTTGTCAACCGGCAGATCATCGTTAATTATCTCAAGGACGCGCGCAACGAAGTACGTATTTTCGCTTTGAACGGCAAGTTGCTGCGCGAGGTCAAGCTGCCAGGTTTGGGAAGCGCACACGGGTTTTCGGGGAGAAACGCTGATAGCGAAACCTTTTATGCCTATTCCAGCTTTACCAGCCCTGCGTCCACCTATCGCCTGGACCTGAAAAATGGTGATGTCAGCGTAGTCAAGCGTCCCAAAGTCGCGTTTGATCCCGAGGCATTTGAATCGCATCAGGTGTTTTTCAAGAGCAAGGACGGGACCCGCATTCCGATGTTTATTGTGCACAAGAAAGGCATCAAGCTCGATGGCGACAACCCGCTTTGGCTTTACGGTTATGGGGGATTCAACATTGCGCTTACGCCGACCTTCAGTGCGTCGCGTATTCCGTGGCTGGAAAAGGGCGGTGTGTTTGTCCAGGTTAACCTGCGCGGCGGCGGAGAATACGGCAAGGCCTGGCATGAAGCCGGAATCAAGCAGCACAAGCAAAACGTGTTCGATGATTTCATTGGCGCCGCAGAATGGCTGATCGCCAACCAATACACCTCGGCAAAAAAGATTGCCATCAACGGCGGCTCGAACGGCGGCTTGCTGGTCGGGGCGGTGCTCAACCAACGTCCGGAATTATTTGCTGCTGCTGTTCCCGAAGTCGGCGTGATGGACATGCTGCGCTTCCATAAATTCACCATAGGCTGGGCGTGGATCAGTGACTACGGTTCAGCGGAGCAAGCCGATGAGTTCAAAACCCTAATGAGTTACTCGCCCCTGCATAACATTAAGCATGGTGTGAAGTATCCTCCCACACTTATTTTAACTGCCGACCACGATGATCGCGTGGTGCCGGCCCTCAGTTTCAAGTATGCCGCCGCCATGCAGGCAGCCAATCCCGATAACGCGGGCCCGCTGCTGATTCGCATTGGCACGCGTGCCGGTCACGGTGCGGGGAAATCGGTGCAAAAAATCATTGAAGAGCGTAGCGACGTGACGGCGTTTTTGCTGCATGCGCTGCAAGTGGCGCCTCATGCGTCTGCCAATTAGAAACGCGCATTGCCGGTGTAAACTGTCTGCGTCACAGACAAGGGCATGTCCATGAATGTAATTGGCTTTGCGGGTTATTCGGGGTCAGGCAAGACGACTCTAATTGAAAAGGTGATTCCCGTACTGGTGGCGGAGGGCCTCAAGGTCTCTTTGATTAAGCACGCCCACCACGAATTCGATATCGACCAGCCGGGCAAGGATTCCTGGCGCCATCGTCAGGCAGGCGCTCAGGAGGTTTTGGTGAGCTCAAGCTGGCGCTGGGCCTTGATGCATGAGTTGCGTGGTTATCGAGAGCCGAATCTCCACGAACAGTTACAGATCCTGGCGCCGTGCGACCTGGTCATTGTCGAAGGCTATAAGAGCGAACCTATCGTCAAAATCGAGGTGCATCGGGCCGCATCGGGCAAGCCTCTGCTGTATCTTAACGATGCGCGCATCGTAGCGATCGCCACTGACGAGAAACTTGATAGCGCGCTTCCACAGTTCAACCTCGATAATCCCGAAGCTGTCGCGCACTTTATCGTGCGTCACCTGGGCTTGGGAAAATCGTCATTGCACGCCGTGAAATGATGCATATCCTGTATTTTGCAAGCCTGCGCGAAGCGCTCGGAAGCGGCTCAGAAGATGTAATTCCGCCGCCTGAAATTGCCACAGTGGCAGATTTGGTCAAGTGGCTACAGGCAAGGGGAGGGCGCTGGGCGGAAACCCTCTCCAGCGAAAAGCGCTGGCGCGTGGCGGTGAACCGTCAATTGGTTGATCTTGAGGCGAGGGTCAAGGCAGGAGATGAAATAGCATTTTTTCCGCCAGTAACCGGAGGGTGATGTGACTACGTTGCGGGTGCAGAGCGAAGACTTCGACGCCGGAGTGGAAATGCGCAAACTATGTGCGGGCAATAAGACGATTGGCGCGCTGGTCAGCTTTGTCGGTCTGGTGCGCGATGTCAATGACGGCAGCAGTGTCTCCAGCATGACCTTGGAGCACTATCCCGGCATGACTGAAGCCGCCTTGGGTCAGATTGTGGAGCAGGCAAAAGGGCGCTGGGAAATTCTGGATTGCACCGTGATCCACCGCGTGGGCAGGCTCAAGCCCGCCGATCAAATCGTACTGGTTATCGTGGCGAGCGCGCATCGCGGGCAGGCGTTCGAGGCATGTGAATTTATTATGGATTATCTCAAGACTCAAGCGCCGCTGTGGAAAAAAGAACACACACCCGGCGGTGAGCACTGGGTGGAAGCACGCGAAGGCGACGATAACGCAGCAGCGCGCTGGTAGTGCGCGACTTGCGCAGGCGAAAGCATTCCTGAAAGCGCCAGTGCTTAACCTTGCTATGCGTGACAGAAAATATCGCGCGTCAAGGTGATCATGCGCAGGATGCGAGCGTCCTCAATTTTGTAAAACATCTTGGTTGCTTCCTTGCGCGAGGCGATTATTTTCTGCGCTTTCAAGATTGTCAGATGCTGTGACACGTTGCTTTGTGATGTTCCCACGGCATCGACAATTTCCTGCACTGACAACTCGCCGCTCCCTAGCAGACAAAGAATCTTGAGCCTGAGCGGATGCGCCATCGCGAGCATCGCCTCAGAGGCGCGCTGAATGTTTCCTGATTTTCCGATGAGATCAAAAATATCCTCGGGTTTTGTGCGGATTGTTTTTTGCGTTTTGGCATTCATTGTGGTGATCTTTTCCTTCGAAGGGCAAAGAATACTTGACTAGCCGATAGTGCGTCTATTAGTATTCGCTAATATTAGCACTTGCTAATATATTTGGATATACAGCCCGGATGGAAACCATGTCAAGTACGCCAAACAAGCTCGCCACAACTGGACGGATACAATCCGCACCGGAAAATTTTCTTTCCCAGCAAGATATTGTCGAGGTCGCAGCGGGCCGCAGGGATTTTCTACGTAAAACGTTTCTCGCTGCTGGTGCGGCTTTGGGTGGCTCAGCCGTTGCGGCTCAGCCGGACTACCTGGGTGATGAAGCGATCCTCAAGTTGCCGGCGCACAGCACCAGTCTGGGGCAGACTGTTTCAGCGACTGACTATGGGCTGCCTTCCAAGTACGAAAAAAACCTCAAGCGCCGTGAAAGCCCGGGCTTGACGCGCGCATCGGCTGCCAGCGTTTCTTTTGCGCCGCTACAGGGGATGTTTGGCATCATCACGCCCAGCGGTCTGCATTTTGAACGCCATCACCAAGGCTGGCACGACATTGATCCCAACCAGCATCGTTTCATGATCAATGGCCTGGTAAAAAATCCCAAGGTCTACACCATGGACGATCTGATGCGCCTGCCTGCTGTTTCGCGCATGCACTTCATCGAATGCGGCGCCAATACCGGCATGGAGTGGGGCAACGTGGCCGTGCCTACCGTCCAGTACACGCATGGCATGCTGTCTTGCTGCGAATACACCGGTGTGCCGTTGTCGCTGCTGCTTGAAGACTGCGGGTTTGACAAAAAAAACGGTAAGTTTGTGCTTGCTGAAGGTGCGGACGGATCGGGCTTGACGCGCACGATTCCGATGGATCGCGCGCTGGACGATGTCATGGTGGCATATGCCATGAACGGCGAAATGTTACGTCCCGAAAACGGTTATCCGCTGCGCCTGGTCGCGCCCGGCATACAAGGTGTGTCGTGGGTTAAATGGCTACGCCGTATTGAAGTCGGTGACCAGCCCTATGGCAGCAAGGATGAGGTGATTCATTATGTCGATTTGATGCCTAATGGTTTGCACCGCGTCTACACTTCGATTCAGGAATGCAAATCGGTCATCACTTCGCCTTCGGGCGGACAAACACTGCTCGACAAGGGCTATTACAACGTCACCGGTCTGGCGTGGTCGGGACGCGGCAAGGTCAAGCGTGTCGATGTGTCGTTTGACGGCGGAATTAACTGGCAGACCGCGCGCCTGGAAAACCCAATTCAGTCTAAATGTCTGACGCGCTTTAACATCAGTTGGAACTGGAACGGCGGCCCGGCCATTCTACAAAGCCGCGCCATCGACGAAACCGGTTATGTACAGCCCAAAATTGGCCAGTTGCGCGCCGTGCGCGGTACGCGCTCGATCTACCACAACAATGCAATTCAATCCTGGAAAGTTATCGAAAGCGGCGAGATCAGCAATGTTCAAATCATTTAAAACCCCAAGCAAAACTGTTATGCGCGCGCGCATTTTTCGTCGCGGCGCCTTGGCGGCGCTGTGCGTTTCCTTCGCCTGCGCTGGGGCGAGTGCGCAAAACAAATACCCCGGTGTCGGCCGTAGCGCAACGCCGGCGGAAATCAAGGCCTGGGATATCGACGTGCGCCCGGATTTTAAGGGCTTGCCCAAGGGCTCGGGCAGCGTAGCCAAGGGGCAGGAGGTATGGGAAAACAAATGCGCCTCGTGCCACGGTACGTTTGGTGAAAGCAATGAGGTGTCTGGTCCTATCATTGGCGGCACCACTGCCGAAGATATCAAGACCGGACGCGTTGCATCCCTGACTGGCGGTGAGCCGCAGCGCTCGACGTTGATGAAGCTAAGCTCTGTATCTACTTTGTGGGACTTTATCAATCGCGCCATGCCGTGGACGGCGCCTAAAACCTTGACCACCGAAGAGGTTTATGCGGTGGTGGCCTACATTCTTAATCTGGGAGACATTGTTCCCGCCGACTTTACCTTGAGCGATCAGAACATTAAAGATGCGCAAAACCGTTTGCCCAACCGTAACGGCACAACGCGTGAGCACGGTTTATGGAATATTAAAGGCAAACCGGATGTGCTGAACACTGCTTGCATGCGCAATTGTATCAGCGAAATCAAGATTGCCTCAGCCTTGCCGGAACACGCGCAGGACGCACACGGCAATCTTGCCGAGCAAAACCGCAGCGTCGGGCCGGGGCATGGCGCCAGCACAAAGACTGCGCCATCATCGACGACAGCAACAATTTCGTCAGCGAGCGAAGGGCAGGATGGCTTGAATCTGGCAACTCAAAACGGTTGCTTGGCATGTCATGGACTTAAGAATAAAATCGTTGGCCCGGCGTTCCGCGATGTGGCGGCTAAGTATAGGGGTGACAGCGATGCTCCCACAAAGCTGGCGTTAAAGCTCAAGCAAGGCGGGATGGGTGTATGGGGGAATATTCCGATGCCGCCGAACGCTACACTAAGCGAGTCAGACGCGAAATCTTTGGTCGCATGGGTTTTGTCCGCAGGTGCTCAGGCCAAGTAGCGTCACCGCAATCGACTACAAAAAGACCGAGCATGCCTTAAAAGTGCCAAATTTTTCTGGCAATTTAGCTAAAGTGCTTTTACACTAGCGACTGTTACCGATGTGGGTGATAGGCATATAACCCATATGGGTTATGCCTATTCTCCCCCCAAAAATGTAAAGTCCAAGGTTTGGGAAATTTGGTGTGAAAGTGGCAGCTAATATTAATGTTCCAGAGAAGGAGGACGGCATGAATCAGACACGTAGAAGTTTTCTTAAGAGTGGTGGCGGTGCAACAGTGATGGCGCTGGCGGCTAGCGCCGGGTTGATCAAGATTGACGCGGCTTATGCGGCATGGAATGACGCCGCTTTTAAAACCCGAAATCTCGCGGATACCGTAAAAGCCTTGGGCGGCCAGGTGGCGACCGAGTCCAAGGATATCCAGATTACCTCCCCGGATATTGCTGAAAACGGCGCTGTGGTGCCCATCTCAGTAACCAGCAAGCTCGGCAATATCGAAACGATTGCGATACTGATCGAAAAGAATCCGAACTCCCTGACTGCAAATTTCAGCATCCCGGCCGGAACAGAGGCTTTCGTTTCCACGCGCGTGAAAATGGGGCAAACCTCCAATGTGCATGCGCTGGTAAAGGCAGGGGGCCAATATTTTTACGCCACCAAGGAAATTAAAGTGACTCTCGGCGGATGCGGCGGCTAGGTTAGTCTACAGGTTGGAAGCTGCGCGCCGCGCGTTTTCCACCCAGCGAGCCGCCGGATTCGTGCCGGATGTCCGAATAAGCAAGATAGCCGGTTACGCTATCCCCAATACATAAAGCTAGGAGAATTGATATGCCAGATCCGATGAAAATTCGCGCCAGCATGGTGGGCGATAAAGTTGAAGTCAAAGTACTGATGAGTCATGAAATGGAAACCGGTCAACGCAAGGACGCCAAGGGCGCCGTCATCCCAGCATGGTTCATCCAGAGCGTCAGCGCCACGCATAACGGCAAGACAGTGCTTACGGCGGAGTGGGGCCCTGCGATTTCCAAAAATCCGTTTTTGTCCTTTCGTTTTTCGGGTGGCAAGCCGGGCGAAAAAGTGGCTGTCACCTGGGAAGATAACAAGGGTGAAAAAAGAACAGACGAAGCTACTATTAGCTAATC
>JAYWAM010000320.1:0-3456 GCA_043782425.1 Betaproteobacteria bacterium | reverse complement strand
GGGATGCAGCGGCTATTTCAGCGATGCAATCGAGCATTTCTATACTCCGGAAGAATTGTCTGGCGTGCTGCAACTCATCGGATTTTCCAACGTGAGTTGCAAGAAAAGCATCTGGGGCGGAATGGTGGGATTTCACGCGGCGCAAAAAGCTTACAGCAATGAGTCATCGCCCGCCGCTAGCCGCCGCTAAAGGCAAACAATTGCAGTTGTTGCTGCTGAAGCGGGACTGACGCATTGTTCACGTCCTTTGATCCCGATCAAAATACATCCGCCATGTAGCAGCACACTGGTGCTGCGCATCCATATTGCTTGATGCGCGCATGCCTACTCAAGACGCAGGAGAGACTCATGTTCAAACACATTCTTATTCCCACCGACGGCTCGGATCTTTCGCTGCACTCCGCGTTGGCTGGGATACAGCTTGCGAAAGTGCTTAACGCCAGGGTTACCGGTTTTTTTTCTCAGCAGGACTATCCCAACCCGCCATTTGACGAATACACGCCCCTGGCTTTGGGGACGCCCGATGCTTTCCGCGCTGCGGAAAAGGCCAATGCACAAAAGTGTCTTAGCGAAATTGAGAGCCATGCGCGCTCCAGCGGCGTAGCGTTTCAGTCCCAATCAACTATCAGTAATCATCCTCACAGCGCTATTATTAGCGCCGCCAAGGAAACAGGCTGCGATCTTATTTTCATGGCGTCGCATGGTCGGCGCGGAATATCGGCGCTATTGCTCGGCAGTGAAACCAGTAAGGTTCTCACCCACTGTACTATTCCGGTGCTGGTGTATCGCGAGTCCCAGGCCAAATAAGGTCTGGGACCCGACGCTGAGTCGAAGCGCGCCTATACGTTGAAGTCGAATTTAGCCTCTATTGGCGCGGCAGTTCCTGGCCTGCGAATCTGCACCGTGATCGCGTAACGGCCCTTGGACGGCATGCGGAAATAATTGCCATAGCTGATGGAGTTGTAAATCCCCATAAGTTCAAGCGATTTGGTCTCGGCGCGCAGCGCAGCGTCATCAATTTTTACTTCGACCTGCGCGTCAGTGATGGGCACCTTGGTCTTAGCGTCAAAAAGCGAGATGTTCACGTGATAATAGCCTGCGCCTTTAGGAACGCCGCCGTGCATTTTGCTTTCCTGGCCCGTCACCATTGCGCGCATCGATTGCGCCGCCACGATACCCAGATGGATTTCCGTGCCGCCGATAACCTTGTGGTTAGGATCGGGCTGCACCGCAGCAGCAACACTTTTTTGCCTGGGCTTTGCGCTGCCGGGATTGAACATGTAGGTAATCGCGCTGCGCATTTCCTCATCGCTCAGATCGGCCACACCGCCGCGCGCGGGCATTGGCCCGTGCCCCTGGATCGCTGAGCGCACCACCGCTTCGAAACCTTGCTTTAGCCGGGGTATCCAGGCGTCGCGGTCGCCGATTTTGGGCGCGCCGTTAACGCCGCTCAAGTGACACTTGCTGCACTGCATTTTGACAATCTGCTTGCCGCTACGCTGCGCCAGTGCAGCCTTTGTGTCGGCGGGCTCGATCCAGTGTCCACCGGACTGATTGACCATGTAAGTGATAGCGCGACCGATTTCAAGATCCGTGACGTTCAAGTCGCCGCCGTGCGACGGCATCTTCCTTATTCCGCTGAGCGCGTTCTTCGTCAGACTGGTCAAGCCTTGCGCAGCGCGTTTTTCCCAGGCTTTTTTGTCGCCTATCTTAGGCGCACCGTCCACCCCCGCAGCGTGGCAGGCGCCGCAGACCTTTTCCACGACTTCCTTGCCGTTGCGCTCGCTGGCTTGAGCGCTCGCTACTGTGAGCGCAGCCGCGAGTGTGACAAGCACCGCGCGTAACAACGAATTTGCCTTCATTCCCGGATCTGCGTATCTGTCGATGTGTAATTTGGCTCTCATAACCTACTCCTTTTAAAAACTCTTCTTTACAAAGTTAATACGCGAATTGTGACACGCGGATTTGATTTTCACCAATGGCTGTCAGAAACAAGCAAAAAAAAGTCGGCCAAAGTTCGCTTAAGCCGACCATTTCCCAATGAATTCATTCACGCTTCCATCGAGAATCGGAAATACATCACATCAGTGCGGGCGGACTTGTCCGCCAAATCATCAGCCCTCTCTGGCGCGATGCGGCGGACAAGTCCGCCCTACGCCAGAGTTCATGGCTTTATGCAAGCGACTCATGCACGCTGCCAATCTGTTTGAATCGCACTCTCTTGTAGGCGCGACGGTTATTTCGCCGGCTGGCTCGCGTACCAGGTGGCCAGGCCTTCGATGATCGCGTTAGAGTACGCGAAACTCATTCTGTGCATCGTTGAACTTTCGCGGCGGTCATCGCGATACGCTCTCAGGGCCATAACGAGATAGTCCTTGTCCTGGCCGCGCATTTTCGGCGCCGCCATGGATGGATTGTCGTCAGTATCGTGGCAGCGGTTGCATTTTTCAGCCAGTTCCTGTGTGGAGCTCGGCGCCTGGTCCGCCGCCTTCGGCAGTTGCGTCGCGTAGTAGGCGGCGATGTTGTTAATATCCTTGTCGCCGAGACCGGCGACATAGCGCTGCATTCCCCAGTTCTGCCGCGTCTTCCGATACGCCTTGATGGCGTCAATCAGGTATTGCGCATCCTGTCCTGCCAGGCTAGGCGTTGCCGCGTCATGACTGATGCCGCGTGCGCCGTGACACCCGCCGCACATGGCCGTTAGCGGTTCTCCTGCCGCCGCGTCGCCCCGGGATGGCGCGGCGCGTTGTACCGGTGTCTGCGCTGCGAAATACAACGCCAGGTTTTCCAGAGCTAGCCGGTCTGACTCGTGCAGCACCGATTTCATCATTCCTATCTTGCGGTCACCGCGGTGATACTCCTGGATGGCGGCAACGAGATAATGGGGTTGCTGGCCCGCGAGACTCGGCGTTCCCGGGGTTTTGCTATTGCCATCTACACCGTGGCATGCGGCGCACGGGACCGCCAAGGCTTTGCCCTGATCGTAGGGCGACGAGTGTTTATAGTCCTGCACCTCAGCGGCGGCGATAGGCGGCAAGCCGGCAAAGTACGCAGCGACATTGCGTAGATCCGCTTCACTCATTTGGCTCGTCATATCCTTGAGCGCCGCGTGCTTGCGCTTGCCTTCCTTGTATTCCTTCAAAGAGGCGAGCAGATAACGCTCGCGCTGTGCCGCCAGATGCGGAATGGCCGGAGCGACACCCCCGCCGTCGAGACCATGACATGCCTTGCAATCGCGCACCGCGATGGCTTTCCCCGCACTGATGTCGGCGCTGGGTGGCTTAGCAGCCGCTTCGCGTTTTTCGCCACAACCGGTAAGCGCCATGACAAGTGCCATTTGCAGCAGCATGACCAACAGTAGATTTTTCATTGCAAACCTCTAAGAGTGACTTGCCGATATTCCGTATCCCATGCAACGCATTGCGTCATACGCACGCAGGCGACTTGTGCTTAGCG
>JAYWAM010000319.1:0-9170 GCA_043782425.1 Betaproteobacteria bacterium | reverse complement strand
ACGTTTGACACAAGCAACGACATTGCCTATAGTGTGATTAACATATTCGTTAATCATCTAATGGTCGCTGAACTCGACAAAATCTTCGAAGCACTAGCCTCAAGCCCGCGACGCCAGATTCTTGCCTATCTGTCCAAGGTTGAGCTATCCACTCGGGAACTTGCTGAGCGCTTTTCCATGAGCGCACCAGCTATCTCCCGCCACCTTTCAATATTGGAAAATGCCGGCCTGGTCGCCAGCGAACGGCGTGGACAGTTTGTAATGTACCGCCTCAAGGCAGACAGCGTGGCTAACAGTCTCACTAGCTATGTCTTTGAACTATGTCCGGTTGGCCGACCGCTGAAAAAGGAATCGCGCGCGCTGGCCAAACGCCGCAAGCTCACCTAGCAAAAAAATTCGGAGATACCCAATGCCCGCTCTCCCTGATAGTCTGAAGAATCACCGCATCCGCACCTCAAACCTAGAAAGTGTTTTACAGGGTGATGTGCACTATGCGCCGCTGAAGTCAGCATGGTTCTTAGGAATGGCGAGCACTGCCCTGATCGGAGGGGTGGTCAGCTTTACCTGGGTGGCGTTCAGTGTGTTCCTCCTCACTACGGCGGTCGTCCTGCTGCTCGGGCATTCGCTGGGCAGCCACCGTAAGCTCATTCACAACAGCTACCAGTGCCCAAAATGGCTTGAGTACACACTGGTCTATTTTGGTGTACAGGTTGGGCTAGCCGGGCCGCTAGGACTACTCAAGCAACATGAATTGCGCGACTATGCTCAGCGCTTGCCTGACTGCCACGACTACCTGCGCCATGGACGTTCATTCTGGATCGACGCCTGGTGGCAGCTCAATTGTGAACTGCGTCTAGCCAATCCACCACGGCTAGATTTGGAGCAACGCATAGCAAACAACCTGTTCTATCAACTGCTGGAACGCACGTGGATGGCCCAGCAGATTCCGCCTGCCTTACTGTTTTATGCACTGGGAGGCTGGGGTTTTGTATTCTGGGGTGTGTGCGCGCGTATTACGGCGGGGGTTTTTGGACACTGGTTAGTTGGCTACTTTGCGCACAATCATGGTGGCATGCGCTACGAGGTTAGGGGCGCGGCTGTTCAAGGGCGCAATATTCGTTTCACCTCGCTGATTACAATGGGAGAGTGCTGGCACAACAACCATCACGCTTTTCCAGGGTCGGCGCGGCTGGGCCTTTTCGCGGGCGAGTGGGATCCGGGTTGGTGGACGCTGGTGGTACTTAACAAGGTGGGGCTGGTATGGGACATAACGCTGCCGGTCAACATACCAGCACGAGTTGAATTACAGGCGCGAGATGCAGTTAGTGCCGAAGGCGTTGGCGCATGGTCTCGTGGTGGAACATTGCACGCCCCGGTGCGGCCAATGACATTGACTACACTAGTACACATTTGCATTTGTGTCTCTAAGCCGACACGTTCATTGCAACTACAAATGGAGGGACCCGCTGCGATTCTGTCTGAGCGCGCCACCCGCCTCATTGCTGGCAGACACATCCCATTTCTGCATAATCCTGGCGCAAGGCGGCTGGTGTTGAGAGCCAATAGCCAGTTCGCCAGAGGCCTCCCAGCTCTTTGTGTTGCACTATGCGCGCGGAGCTTGCCGGTCAGGACGCTAGGGTTGGCACTTCTTCCCGTGGCAGTGGGTTATGAGTCGATTCGCTCTGCGCTGTAGCCAGCTAATGTTTCCGAAGGCAGTATGCTGCTGTGCCGTTGGCCCAGGCTCTTCTCATCGCGCTGCTTTGGCGGGCTACGTCAGTTGGCAAACGTGCGATCTGCTGGCGTCTTGCGGCCGCACTACGTTGTAGTTACAATGTGGACATGAGCATACTTCACTTCGAGTGGGATGATCGGAAGGCTGCCGCAAACCTGAAGAAACACGGCGTGAGTTTCGACGAAGCCAAGTCCGTCTTTGTCGATGAGCATGCCAAGCTAATAGACGATCCAGATCACTCCGAAGACGAAGACCGCTTTGTTCTTCTTGGCCTGAGCAGCACACTTCGATTGCTGCTTGTCTGCCACTGCTACCGGAGCGTAGGCAATGTCATTCGCATCATCTCCGCGCGCAAGGCAGTTGCCAAGGAATCCAAGTCTTACCCATAGAGGCGCCACATGCGAAAAGAGTACGACTTCACCGCTGCGAGGAAGAACCCATACGCGGCACAGCTCAAGAAACAAATCACCATTCGGCTTGACGAAGAGTCCATCACGTACTTCAAGGCAATTTCTGTAGACGTCGGCATTCCGTACCAGAGCCTCATCAACCTGTACTTGCGAGACTGCGCGGCTTCTCATCGCAAGCTCAACCTCAACTGGAAGTAGGGCCTTAGCTGTCCGCGAGGGATCTCAAATCGCTCCTACCAAGTGAACTTCGGCGCTCGGCTTTGACTGGCCGCGCCAGTCGGAAAGCGCCTAATTCGCCGGTTGAAAAATAGCCACTAAGTGGTTAGAATTCAACCATGCACCGGAGAAATATCACCGCCAAAGTCGACACCGCACTAGGCGATACGCCGGTTGTGCTGCTGAACGGCGCGCGTCAGACCGGTAAAAGCACTCTCGCCCGGCAGATTGCAGACGCGCGTGACGGGCAGTATGTCACGCTCGATGACGCGACCATCCTGGCGGCCGCCGCAAGCGACCCTGCGGGTTTTCTTTCCGGGCTGGCTGACTTTGCCGTTATCGACGAAGTACAGCGCGCGCCGCAACTTTTCCCTGCCATTAAGCTGCTGGTCGATAGAAATCGCAAGCCGGGTCGGCTCCTGCTTACCGGCTCAGCCAACGTTTTCATGTTGCCCAATTTAGCGGAGTCGCTGGCAGGACGCATGGAAATCATTCCACTCTTGCCGCTCACACAAGTGGAGCTTCTGGATAGACCTGAAAATCTTGTTGATCTGCTGTTTACGTCACAAAGCTTCGGGCTAAGAAAAGCGGTGGCCAGCGATCCCGCCTTATCCAACTTGATTGTACGTGGCGGTTATCCTGAAGCGCTTGAGCGTGCGACCGAGTCGCGCAGAGAGGCCTGGTTTTCTTCTTACATTACGGCGATTCTACAGCGCGATGTGCGGGATATCGCCAATATCGACGGGCTGACTGCCATGCCGCGGCTACTGCAATTGCTTGCGGCGCGCTCTGCGGGCTTGCTCAGCTTCTCCGATCTTTCGCGCAGTATGGGGATACCGCAAACCACCTTGAAGCGCTATCTGGCGTTGTTTGAGACAGTATTTCTTTTCAACCCTTTGCCCGCCTGGTCAAGCAACCTGAGTACGCGACTGATCAAATCACCCAAGGTGCACCTGATCGATACCGGTCTTGCCGCTTATCTCCTGGGACATAACGCCAAGCGGCTAGCCGCCAACCCTGTGCTGTACGGTCAGTTGCTGGAATCGTTTGTGGTTGGAGAACTCAATAAGCTTGCGAGTTGCGCCGATCATCGCGTCAGGTTGTACCACTACCGCACAACCACCAATCGCGAAGTGGATGTCGTTCTGGAAAACCAGGATGGCCGGGTGATCGGCATAGAAATCAAGGCGGCAGCGCAAGCCGATAGCCGCGACTTCAACGGATTGCGCGCCTTGGCTGAGGATGCCGGAGACCGTTTCGCCTACGGAATTGTTCTCTATGCCGGAGAGGCGGTAGTCAGCTTCGGCAATACGCTACAGGCCGCTCCCATCAGCCTTTTATGGCGCGGGCACTGATAAGCAATACACGAACTTATATAGAAATACGTATAGCAATTGGCCTGAAGACAGGTGTTTGATTTTCTCCCTCGCCCCGCTTGCGGGGAGAGGGTCAGGGGCGTAGCAGGGGTTTCAGTCGGCATGCCGACTGCCTGCGAAGCGGCAGTCCGATGCAGCGGACTGCGCGCACTGCAAGTGAGGGGCGGAAAATTTGCGCAGCAACTGCAAAAATAACCAACCTACGCAGAATTGTGGTGATGGCTGAAATTGAAAAACTGCAGCTTCGACGGATTTTAGTTTAGGCGGCAGCATCCAGTTGCACCGTAAATTTTGCACTCCCCTCACCCCAACCCTCTCCCCGCAAAGCGGGGCGAGGGAGCAACCCCCAAGCCCTCTCCACTACAAGGATACCTATAGAGCCAGTAAAAACTACCCCGCCCCCAACCGCGCGTCTAGCACTTCAATCCAATGCTTGACCGGTTTCGCGGCGCCTGACTCGATATGTGTGAGACAGCCGATATTGGCGGTGACGATAATTTCCGGGTCGCCGGATTGCAGCGCGGCTACTTTGTTTTGCAGTAGTTGCGCGGACAACGCGGGTTGCAGCAGCGCATAGGTTCCCGCCGAGCCGCAGCAAAGATGGCTGTCGGGAACGGCGCTTAACTCAAAACCTGCGTCGCGCAACAGCCCTTCGACTACGCCGCGAATTTTCAGGCCATGTTGCAGACTGCACGGCGAATGAAACGCCAATTTCGTGGCGGGATGTGGCTTGGCGTCTTGTATTGCCTGGCGCAAATTCACTTGCTCCGCGCTGATGATCTCGCTCAAATCGCGCGCCAGTTCGGATACGCGCGCGGCCTTGCGCGCGTAGGCCGCATCGTTGCGCAGCAGATGGCCGTACTCCTGCACCATCGTGCCGCAGCCGCTTGCCGTCACCACAATGGCTTGCGCGCCCGTCTCAATGTGCGGCCACCAGGCGTCGATGTTACGTTTGACAAATTGCAGCGCCGTATCCTGCGCATTCATGTGATGCGATAGCGCGCCACAGCATCCCGCCTGCTGCGCCTTGATAAGCGCAATGCCGAGTCGATCGAGCACGCGCGCCGCAGCAGCGTTGATATCCGGGGCCAGCGCAGGCTGCACACAGCCATCAAGCACCAGCATCGTGCGTGCATGGCGCGCTGCGGGCCAGGTGCACGCTATGCGCTTGGGTGGAATTTTTTTGGCCAGTGCATCGGGCAGCACCGCTTTGAACAAGCGCCCCATCGTCAGCCCGGCCGCAAAAATTTTTGGCCTGACGAGCACCGCGTGCAGCAGGCGGCGCTTGATATTCTCCACGAAGCTTCTGCCCACTGCGCGCTCAACCAGGTCGCGCCCGATGTCAAGCAAGCGGCCATACTCCACGCCGGATGGGCAGGTGGTTTCGCACGCCCTGCAAGTCAGGCAGCGATCAAGATGCAGTTGCGTCTTTTGCGTTACCGCCGCGCCTTCGAGCATTTGCTTCATGAGGTAAATGCGGCCGCGTGGGCTGTCGAGTTCGTCGCCGAGGAGATTGTAGGTCGGGCAAGTGGCAAGGCAGAACCCGCAGTGCACGCACTTGCGCAAAATTCCGTCGGCCTCCACGCCTTGCGGCGTGTGCTTGATATTGTCAGCGAGGTTCGTTTGCATCTGCTACCAGCGTAGGAGAGGGGATGCGACAAAAACCATCGACACGCCCAGGATTCAAAATGCCTGCGGGATCAAACGTGTCCTTGAGCCGCTGGTGAATTTTTGCGAGCGCCGCAGGCAGGGGATGAAACACGCCAACCGATTTATCGCCGCCGCGAAACAGCGTGACATGCCCGCCTGCGGCAGCGACTTTTTCACGCAACGCTTTTGCGTTCATATCGGCGCTGAGCCAGCGCAGCGCACCGCCCCACTCGATCCACTGCGGCGCGCCCACGTCGAGCGGCAGGGTGGTTGCGGGAAGTGAGAGCCGCCACAGCGGCGTTGCTGCGGCAAAGAACGCATGGCGTTGCTCGCGCAAATCGTGCCAGAAGGTTTGCGCATCCTTGACCTCTTCCCCGCCGAGTTTTTTTACGGCGGCGGCCACGCCCGCATCCGCGCCCGACAAACGCACCAGCAAAACGCCCTGATGCCACGATGTCGCAGAAAGCGGCAGCGGTTGGCCGGCCCATCGGTTCATCGCCTCGATGGCGCGCGCCTCGTCCATTTCAAAGCGCAAAGTTTTTTCAGCAGGCGGCTGCGGCAAAACCTTGAACGACACGTCAAGCAACACCCCCAAGCTACCCAGGGCGCCCACCATCAGGCGCGAAACATCGTAGCCCGCCACGTTCTTGATTACGCGGCCACCAAATGCCAAGTCCTGGCCCTGGCCGTCAAGCACGCGCGCGCCCAAAACAAAATCGCGCACCGCCCCCGTGTATGCGCGGCGTGGACCGCTCAGCCCTGTGGCCACCGTGCCGCCTATGGTCGCCGCCGCGCCAAAATGCGGCGGCTCAAAAGGCAGCATCTGCTTTTCTGCGGCGAGCGCTCGCTCGATCTCGTCTAACTGCGTCCCCGCTCTGACGGTGAGCACCAGCTCCTTCGGTTCATAGTCGATGATGCCGCTGTACGGCCGTATATCGAGCGCATCGCCCTTGGGCGCCGCACCATAAAAATCTTTAGTGCCGCCGCCGCGAATGCACAACGGCGATTTGCTTTGCGCCGCCGCGCGCAGGCGTGCTTGGAACTCTGCGATGAGGTTTTTCATTACGCTGTCAGAAGCGTGGGAGGTCAGGAAAAGGTAGCTTGCCTTGCGACACGCGCAGCGCGCCATACTCGGCGCAGCGATGCAACAGCGGAACCGCCTTGCCGGGATTGAGCAGCGTCTTGGCGTCGAAAGCGCGCTTCACCGCATGAAACATTTCCAGTTCCGGCGCGCGAAACTGGCTGCACATCTGGTTGATTTTTTCTATGCCCACGCCGTGTTCGCCGGTTATGGTGCCGCCCACTTCAATGCAAAGCTCAAGCAGGTCCGTGCCGAAGTGCTCGGTCTTTTCCAGTTCACCCGGCTGGTTGCCATCGTAAAGAATGAGGGGGTGCAGATTGCCATCACCTGCATGAAAAACATTGGCGCAGCGCAGGCCGTAATGCAGCGAAAGCTCTGCCGTGCGCTTCAGCACCGTCGCCAGCGCGCGCCGCGGGATCGAACCATCCATGCAGTAATAATCAGGCGAGATGCGCCCCACCGCGCCGAAAGCCGCCTTGCGTCCCGACCAGAACTTTAGCCGCTCCGCTTCGTTGCCCGATACGCGCACATCGGTCGCGCCGCTGGCAAGCATTACCTCTCTAATCTTGGCGATTTCTTCTTCGACTTCTTCGGGCGCGCCATCGGATTCGCAAAGCAATATGGCTTCGGCATTGATGTCGTAACCGGCGTGCACAAATTCTTCAACCGCGCGCGTCGCCAGCTTGTCCATCAACTCCAAGCCGGCCGGCACGATGCCCGCGCCAATTACATTTGCCACTGCCGTGCCCGCCTTCTCGACATCATCGAATGAAGCCAGAACCACGCGCGCCAGCAAGGGTTTGGCGAGTAACTTTACCGTGACTTCGGTAACGATTCCCAGCATGCCCTCAGAACCCGTTAGCAACGCAAGCAAGTCATAACCCGCTGAATCGAGCGCGGCAGAACCGATCTCCAGCACTTCACCCTCGATGGTGACGACGCGCAGCTTGAGGATGTTGTGAACCGTCAGCCCATATTTTAGGCAGTGCACACCGCCGGAATTTTCCGCCACATTGCCGCCGATGGAACAGGCAATCTGGCTGGAAGGGTCGGGCGCGTAATACAGGCCATACTGCGCCGCCTCTTCTGAAATCTGCAGGTTACGCACGCCAGGCTGCACCACTGCCGTGCGCGCCAGCGGATCAATGGAAAGAATGCGGCTGAACTTGGCCATAGAGAGCAAGATGCCGTCAGCCAGAGGCGTGGCCCCCCCCGACAGGCCAGTGCCCGAGCCGCGCGCCACAACGGCAACGCCGCTTTCAAAAGCAAGCTTGAGCACGCGCTGCACTTCCGCTTCCGTGGCGGGCAACACGGCAAGCATCGGCAGTTGCCGGTAAGCCGACAAGCCATCGCATTCATAAGGCTTTAACGCCTCTTCGCCGCTGAGCACCGCTGCAGCAGGCAGGAATTGCCCGAGGCGCTGCGCCAGCATGGCGCGCGTTTGCGAAAAGTCAGGACGGGTGGTTGGGCTTTGCATGGGTGGTTGCGTAATTTCAATTCAATATAAAACGCAAAACAGTATGTCCCCTCTCCCCGTTTTTGGGGAGAGGGCCAGGGTGAGGGGTGATTGAACGACGTGATGATTGAAAAGCGATGAAGCGCTTCACTACCCTCTCCCCAACCCTCTCCCGCAAAGCGGGAGAGGGAGTAAACAGTGCACTATTTATCTGAAAACGGAATAACTTAGACATGCGCATCTTCAGGCGATCACTTATTATAGACATGCGTTGCCTTATTGCGCGCTATGATTTTTGGAATTTTCCTCACAACGCTTGATACCCAAATAGCTTTAACAGAAAGACATGGAAAATACTTTGCTCTGGCTGCTTGCCATCGCTCTCGTTGTGGTGGGATTAGCGGGCGCCATATTGCCCGTTATTCCCGGCGTTCCCCTGGTGTTCGGCGGCTTGCTGCTGGCCGCCTGGATCGACGGCTTTCAGCGCGTCGGCTGGATTACGTTGACCCTGCTCGGCGCGCTAGCCGCCGTCGCGCTACTCATTGATTTTGTCGCCAGTACGCTAGGCGCCAAACGGGTAGGCGCCAGTCCGCTCGCGCTCATAGGTGCAACGCTGGGTGCGATCATCGGTATTTTTTTCGGGTTGATAGGTATTATTTTCGGTCCGTTTATCGGCGCCTTTGCCGGTGAGTTCATCACCCGCGGACGTCTAGGCGAAGCCGGCAAAGTCGGCATCGCCACCTGGCTCGGCCTGCTGTTCGGCACGCTCGCCAAGCTTGCCATCGTGTTCGTGATGCTGGCGTTTTTTATTGTGAGTTTTCTTCTTAATCCGGTGGGGTAATACTTTTGTCGTCCCTCACCGCTGTGCAACTCAAGCCCGCATGGAAAAGGCTGTCCTCGACTGCCCTGCTTTTCGCGTGGTTAAGGCGAACCAGTGGATCGCTATTCCCCGCTATGGTTGCGCATGCAAGCTTCAACGCAACGATGAACGCGCTGATCTTCGCGACGCTATGGAATTGATGTCGAATGAGTGTTGCTCCGTATTGATGGTTTGGCGGACAAGTCCGCCCTACGAATCGTCATTTCTTTGCACCTTTCAATGAAGAAGTGGCGCGGTGGGATTTTTCCAAGCCGCAGCTAAACGATAAGCTTGTAGGAGCGGGCTTGCCCGCGAAATGACTGATATCGCAGGCAAGCCCGCTCCTTGTATGATCGAATTTACCGAAATGTTCTTACGGAGATCAAGTAA
>JAYWAM010000318.1:0-9171 GCA_043782425.1 Betaproteobacteria bacterium | reverse complement strand
TCGCCATGAACCTGCGCGATTCTTTGAAAAGTTCGACGAGTGAAGGCGCGGCAGGGCGCGACGAAGACGAGGGGCTGATCTGTATCGGCATCAATCTTGGCCCGGTCAAGCTGGTTAAGGACATCAATGGCCATCCCAACATCATCGGCGACGGTATCAATGTAGCACAGCGCATCATGAGCTTCGCCAAGCCAGGGCAAGTGGTGGTTTCGCGCTCCTACTATGACGTCGTCTCCTGCCTTTCCGACGAATACGCCAAGTTGTTCCAGTTCGAGGGATCGCGCACCGACAAACATGTGCGCGAGCACGAAATCTATGTGGTGGGAAAATCCGAAAGCGCTTTCAAGGCGGCCAAAGTCAGTATAGAAAACCGCGCCGCACAGACCAACCCGAAGCTGCGCGCCGATCCCGCGACCAAGGCGATACAGACCGGCACGTTTGAAATCGCAACACCATACGCAACACCTCGCAGCGGATTTTTTGTCGACAGCAAAAAAGTCGCCAAAGTCAGTGGTGTGCTGGGCGCCATCATATTACTGCTGGCTATCGTATTAATCATGAAAAGAACGGCTCAGCCCCCTGCTTCCCCGGCAACGCAGATCAGCGCGCCGACGACGCTCGCACAAAGCGATGCCATGAAACTGGAGCCAGAAAAAACTGATGCCGCAGCAGCGCTCACGCCCGCACTCCCGGTCAATCCAGTAAAATCTCCGGATCCCGTAATGCCGACAGTGCAGCCCCCGGCAACCGTAGAAGCGCCGGTACACATTAGCGCAGCCAAGGACACAGTGAAAAGCGAGCACGCGAAACACGAAATCCCCCTGGCGACAGTCACGCTTTCCATCACGCCGTGGGGCGAGGTGTTTGTCAACGGAAAATTGCGCGGCGTCAGCCCGCCTATGAAAAATATCAAACTTTCGCCTGGCAAGTACAAAATTGTGGTGCGCAATACGACTTTTGCGCCGCATACGGAAACGTTAACAATTAAAACACGCGATGAAGTCACCATTCGCCACAAGTTCCAATAGCTGAGGAAACAGGATGCTAATACGACTGGTCTGGTTCGGATTATTGGTTGCTCTGCTTGCGGGGTGCGTCCCCCTGGAGCCAATCAAGAAAGAGCCGCCGCCAGCACCACCTGCGCCGCAAGTAACTGAAACCCAGTTGCGCGAAAAAGCCTGGCAGAATTTAACTCTCGGGTTACGTCAATACGAGGCGGGCGCCTATGACGACGCATTAAAAAGTCTCACTGCGGCGCTCGATCACGGTTTGCTCCCCAGGCCGGAACAGGCAGTAGCGCGCAAATTTCTTGCTTTCATTCACTGCGTCGCCAATCGTAACGTACAATGTCGCGAAGAGTTCCGCAAAGCGCTGGAGATCGATCCCAAATTTGACCTAACCAGCGCCGAAGCCGGACATCCGGTGTGGGGCCCGGTCTACAGTAACGTGCGTGCGCAATTGGTGGCTGCTACATCGGTGGCGCCGGAAAAGATCAAGGCGCCGCTCAGCAAGGCGGAACAGTTGCTGGCAGATGGATTGGAAAAATACGAAATTGGTCAATTCGATAGTGCGCTCAAGCTCCTCCAGGAAGCATACAAAGAAGGGCTGACAGTCAAGGCTGACCGCATCAAAGCGCTCAAACATTCGGCCTTCAGTCTGTGTTTGACACGCAAGTTCACGCTTTGCCGAAACGAGTTTCAGAAAATTTTTGAAGTCGATGCCGACTTTAATCTTTTGCCGGCAGAGGTCGGCCATCCAGCCTGGAACAAGGTCTATTCCTCGGCCAGACAACGCGCCTGGAAAGCGCGCGAAAAAACCGCAAAAGACGCAGCAAAGAAAAAGTAAACATGGAAAAGCATGTCAGACACCAATCCTGAACAACTTGGGCGTTACAAAATCGTCGATGTTATCGGTCGCGGCGCCATGGGCACCGTTTACAAGGCTATCGATCCGGCGATAGATAGAATCGTCGCCATCAAGACCGTCAATCTCGCACTATCGAAGGAGGACCTGGCGGAATACGAGGCGCGCTTTCAGCAGGAAATAAAGGCCGCTGGCAGGCTCAATCATCCCAACATCGTGACCATCTACGATGTCGGAAGAAACGAAAAACTGGCCTACATGGCCATGGAATTTCTCGATGGTACGGAGCTCAAGGATCTGCTTGCTTCCGGAGAGCGGCCAAATGTCGAAATCACCGTTGACCTGATGGCGCAAGTTGCAGACGGCCTGGCGTTCGCGCACGAACGTGATGTCGTGCACCGCGACATCAAGCCGTCCAACATCATGGTCATTAAGGTCACCAATGGCGTTCTCGCCAAGATCACAGATTTTGGCATTGCACGCATGCCGGCGTCGGCGGTCAAGACCATGACGGGAATGATCCTCGGCTCGCCACGCTATATGTCACCCGAACAGGTGATCGGCAAGACCATCGACTATCGATCTGACATTTTCTCACTCGGCGTAGTGTTGTATGAAACCCTCACCGGCATAGCGCCGTTCGACGGCGACAACGTCAACGCCATCATGTACGCCACCGTCAACTCCAACCCGGCGCCGCCTTCGACACTCAATCCCGATGTCGCTATCATGCTTGATTTGATCGTGGCCAAAGCGCTCTCCAAGGTGCTAGAGGTTCGCTACCAGAGCATGGGTGAATTTGCCGCCGACTTGCGTGAAGTGCGGCGCATGCTGGCCAATGCCGGCGGCGCACCTGTGGTGCGCGCCGCCAGTACGGCGCCGCAGCGCGCGAGCAAACCTGCAGATGCGCCAGCGCCCCCCGCACGGCGCCCAGATCAAGCGCCTGAGGAGCAGGTAGTAGCGCTCAAGCTGGCCAAACAGTTCGATTCATTCGATGCAACCATGCGCCTTGCGGTGCTGATGAAACAGACCGACGAATTTCGCGAGTACATCAGTGAGACACAAAAAATGCGTGCCTACAAAGGCCGCATAGAGGGCGTGCTGGGCGCCAGGATGCAGGCGCAACAGTCTGCACCCACCCCTGCCACAGGCGCGCAGAAAAGCAAGTCACATGATAAAGCGCCGCCCGGGACTTCCACAGCGACACTGCGTATTAAGCCAGCCAGATTAATCGGAAGATGGGGACCGCTATTGTCGGTGCTGATGATAGGAGGGCTGGCGCTGGCCGCCATCGGCCTGCTGATTGCGGTGCTACGCTAGAGGAGGTTCAATTTCCTCCGCTGCGCACGACTGGCCAAAATAGAACCCTTGTGCTTCATCGCATTGGCATGCAGCCAGAAACTCAAACTGCTCGCGTGTTTCAACCCCTTCGGCAATAACACGAAACTGTAGCGTCTTGGCCAGACCGATGATCGCCAGGACAATCGCCGCATCGTCTGGATCGGTGCTGATATCGCGCACGAAAGACTGATCGATCTTCAGATAGTCAACGCGAAAATGCTTCAGATACGCCAAGCTCGAGAAGCCGCTGCCGAAATCATCAATCGATATTTTCACGCCAAGACGCTTGAGTTCGGCAAGCTGACTCAAGGTTGCATCAGTATTTTCCATCAAAGTGGTTTCGGTAATCTCCAGCTCCAGTAACTCGGGCGGAACTCCTGTCTCAGTCAGAATGTCCGCCACAAGGTGTGGCAAGGCGCCGTCGAAGAACTGACGCGCCGAGAGATTAACCGCCACAGGAAGCGCCACACGCCCTGCGCTGCGCCAGCGCATGATGAGCCTGCACGCCTCGCCGATAACCCACGCGCCGATGGGCACAATCAGGCCGTTATTTTCAGCGATGGGAATAAACGCGGCGGGTGAAAGCAGCCCGTTTTGCGGATGGTTCCAGCGCAGCAATCCTTCGTATCCACATACTGCGCGCGTAGCAAGATCGATACGTGACTGGTAGTGCAGCTCCAGTTCGCCGCGCTCCAGCGCCTGGTGAAGATCACTCTCCAGCTTGAGCCGTGTGTATACAGCATCACTCATGGATGAGTTATAGAGCTGGTAACCGCTGCGTCCCGCCGACTTGGCGTTGTACATCGCCGCATCGGCGTAGCTCAGGAGCTTTTGCGCATCATCGCCATCACCCGGAAAGAGACTGATGCCAATAGAAGCAGTCATATTTAATGTCTGCCCCCCGGCAACACACGGCAAATTGAGCTGCGCCATCAGCTTTGTAGCGATGGCAGGAACTGCCGCGGGCGACTGGATACGCGATACCAGCAGCACGAACTCATCGCCGCCGAGGCGCGCCACCGTGTCGCTGTTGCGCAAAGTATCCTTGAGGCGCTTGGCCATTTCGCGCAACACCTCGTCGCCTGCCGCGTGGCCGAGTGAATCGTTGATGGCCTTAAAGCGGTCCAGGTCAATGAATATGATGGCGACCGACCATTCTTCGCGCTGCGCCTGCGCCAGCAACTGCACCAGACGATCCTCAAGCAGCCTGCGGTTTGGCAAGCCGGTTAGTGAATCGTGCAGCGCCAGATGCCGTGCCCGCTCCTCAGCGTGCAAGCGCACTTCAACTTCCAATTTGAGTTTGGCATTGGCGGCAGCCAGCTCTTCGGTGCGCTGGCGCACGCGCCGTTCCAATTCCTCATTTAAATGACGCAGGCGCTCCACGGCATTACGCCGCTCGGTAATGTCCTCGATAATCCAGATGGTTCCCGCGGCTACGGGATCAAGCGGATCAATAGGCCGCCCCTGGATACGCACCCAAAACAAGCTGCCGTCACGACGCCGCATCCTGCGCTCAAGATCAATGGACTTGCCCTGGCTGAGCAGCGGGCCAGCGGCGCGACCCAGCTCTGCGTAATCCTCATCAGAGCCCCACACCACTCTTCCCGGCTGCCCGGCCAGCCCGCCGGGCGGCCAGCCAAACATTTCCTCAAAGGCGGGATTGGCGTGGCGAAATACTCCGTCGCGCGTGAACGAAATGCCCACCGAAGCATTGTTCAGGATTGCTTCATATTTTTGTAGCGCGTAGTGCCTGATCGTGTCGTTGTTCGCCAGCGCTTGTGCAGCAGCGCTGATTTTTTTGGGGTTACTCATAGGTTCACCATCGTGAGGTTCAACTAGGCGAGCAATGGTAGCGCATCTACGCCATCGTGGCGAACCGCACCACTCCAGACAAGTTGTAAGGACGGCCCGTCCTGCCCTACTCACGTGCTGCTACACCCGCGCATGAAGCCAAAAGCTCGGGTCTAGGGCGGACTTGTCCGCCGCTGCATCGTGCCAGAAAGGCGCTGACGGTTTGGCGGACAGGCGCCCTACGCCCGCCGTTTTTTCTTCGCTTCAATGGATGTTGCTGCGGGCTTGCTCCACATGTAAACATTAACGCGAATCCTCCGTGTATTCCTCCGCCGCTTTCAGCGCCTCCAACCGCGCTTTTTGGCGTCCACTCTCCACATCCAGCGCGCATAAAAATGGTGTATCGCCGGTCGCGCTACGCGATAGCGCAAAGGCGGTGTGCGGGCGCATGCTGACTACTATCATCTGTATGCCGCTGATACCCAGCAAGCGACTCATGATAGTCAGCCAGTTTAAATAAACTGAATTGACGATGGCGACTTTTTTCATGTCGTAAATGAGAAAACGTGCGCCGTGCTTTTGCAAGTCACCCAGCAGCGGCAGCAGATAGGTATCCGGGTCCGATGGGTCCAGCCCTTCGCCCGGCTCAAGCAGTACGCAATCGTCGCCGATATGCGTGAAGTGTAATCCGGCGATATCCATCTATGGCTCTCCAGCCGCAGAGCAACGCGCTGTTATCCTCACTATCACGCTGGCGTCACGCTGACGTGGATTTTCAAACGGCGGAAAGCTTCTTTCAGACCCTCCGATAATTTCGACTTGGTAGTCACGCCACCCAGGTCGATGTTTAGACTGGTCAGGGAACGCGCGATCTCAGGACGGATGCCGGTGAGTATCGCCTCCGAACCCATCAGCCCCACCGCACGTATCATCTGTATCAGGTGATGCGATACCTGGGTATCTATGGCCTGTACGCCGGTCACGTCTATCACCACGATTTTGGCGCGCTCAGCTTCGATGCGCGTGAGCAGACTCTCCATCACCATCATGGTGCGCGTTGAATCCAGGGTGCCAATGATGGGCAAGGTCAGCACCCCATCCCAGATTTCGGTAATCGGGGTGGAGGTCTGACGCAGCTCTTCGTGCTGCGCCTGTATGGTTCTTTCCTTTTCTTCCAGGTAGGCATGGAATACATCGAGAATAATGTCATTGAAAATCGAGGCAAGCAGCATAAGTATCTCGCGCGCCTGGGCGAAGTTGACGGTTTCATCTGCTTCAAGATTCTGGATAAACACTTGTTGCAAAAACTGCACATACCTGACGAAATCGTCGAGATTACTGCCGCGCACCTGAATCTGTTGCGAGCAGTTGGTGAAAAAAGTACGCAAAGCCTTGAATTCGGCGCTGCGCCTGTCGTTCTGGTTGCCTGACTGTAGCAGCATCACCAGCAGCTCGAGAAATTCCAGGCTGTAGTCGTTGATTTCATCATTCGATAACAGATTGGATTTACCGAAAATATCCTTGCCCTGTTTTTCGATAATGCTTGAGATATTGCCGACATTCAGCATCAGCAGTTCTATCAGGATCTGGCTGGATGTTCTGTTTTTTGGGACTGTGGGGCTGTTCATGGTCGGACTCCTATTTCGGTGTGGTGCGTAATGTCACGATGGAACGATCATCGTTGCCGCGACCTACCACTTGCGCGAGAACGAGGGCAATGATTTGCGGGTGCAAGCGCCACAACCCTGGGAATGAACCCAGGGTCCAGGTCTTGCGCAGGCCGTCTGAAGTAGTGATAAACAATGCTTGCGGCGGCAGCGGCAGGGTTTCGATAGTCACGCTGCGGTGTTCATAGCCGAGAATCCCGGGGGAAAAAGTGAGGCTGCGCTTTTCGCCATTGCTGATGCGGTAGGCGGACATATCGCCGACGCCACAAACTTTTATGTTACGTTCAATAAAGTCTGCCTCGCACAATATCGCCACCGCACCGCGCGTGCCTTGCAGTCTGCGGTCAATATTTTCCATATTCTGCTCGAACGAGCCTTCCGCCGTGAGCACTTGGTCCATACCGTAAACTGCCGTATAGGCTTCAAATCCATGCCCCAGTCCATCCATGTGCAGCCAGCGAATTTTCGACTCCATCGCGATGGCGTGAATATAGTCGCCGTTATAGTTGTCGTCCTGAAACGCGCGCATGAAGCTGCCCATCTGATACGGGCTTGGGGGCGGCGTCGGCTTGCTGTAAAAACGCGCCCACACTGCGGTGCCGTGCCAGGGTGTAGTGGAAGCCTCTCCTGGCTTTAGCGAATAGAACTCACTCTCGTGCGCCAGCCGTCGAATTGCGCCTAGCCCCTTGCCCAGCGTCTTGGAGGTGCTGAAGCCATCCTTCATCGCCGCCTCCATGTCCTCGATGCCGCCGCCGTAGTCCATGGCAAATAAATCCAGCGCTGGCGCTGCACCGCGAACTTCAAAAATTTGCACCATACCGTTGCCCTCCGCATATTTAATCTGGTTGGTGACCATTTCACTGCATGCGATCTCGATTTTTTCGCGCAGCACCTGAGAAAAACCCATTCTGCGCGACACTGCGCGCAGCTTGGAGCGCAGCAGCACCTGCCCACTTTCGTTGCGGCTTGCTTGCTCGAGAAGAAGTTTGACCATGAAGGCGTATCGCTTTCTATGTCACGTTGCTGTGTTTTGACAAAGACAAGGTCGGCTGCCAGGTAACAAATTGCCCGCGCCCCAGGTGTTTGGCTTTATAAAGCGCCGCATCTGCACGACTCACCAGTTGCGCTGGCGTTTCATCGGGGAGCAGTTGCGCGATACCTATGCTGACCTTATTTTGCATTTTTTGCAGTACTTTATCGGCTATGCGCTCGGCGATATTGCTTGTGGAAAAAACGATGACGACGAATTCGTCCCCACCCATGCGACACGCGTGATCGACATGTTCGCGCACTGATGCACGCAAGGCGTCCGCCATGCGTATTAAATACTCGTCGCCATATTGATGGCCGTGTTGATCGTTGATCTGCTTGAAGAAATCAAGATCAAGCATAATCAGGCTGAGCGCTTCATTTTGCCGGTGACTGCGTAGCACCGCCTGCTGTAAGCGCTGGTCGTAACCGCCACGGTTGAACAAGCCGGTGAGGCTGTCGGTCTCAGCCGTTTTGATGGAATCGAGAAGCTCAGTTTTTTTCTTTTCCAGGCTAGCTTCCAGTTGCGCCATCTCCTGTGCTGCATGTTCTGCGGCTTTCTCCAACTCTTCGGTAATTTTGCGATTTTGTAATCTGAGCAACTCGGGGTCGGCGTGCTCACTAGCCTGCTTGTAGTATTGCGACAATTGCGCAAGCAGCGCCTCGCCTGGCAACGTCGGCAAGCTGACTAGGGACCTATGCTGCTCGCCCCACACCAGAGAAACGATCTGATCGTCGATGCACAAAGCGACATTTTGAATCTGCGCCTCGGCTTCCGCCTGTGACTGCAATGCCAGCAACACATCTTCAATCGCGATAGCCGCAGAAAACAAATTTCCGCCGAGCGTGTCTAGCGCCTCAATAGCAAAGCGCGCCAGACGTTGCCGGTCAGGCTCGGTGACAACCATCAGGTTGAACAATTGCCATTTCATGGGCATCTAGGGGCCATTGTGTCAGGATGCGCTTGTAGCGCTTTAGCGGCAGCGATTCAAGCAGTCTACATGCCGGGCGACCCAGCGCCAAGCGCCGCGTTCTCAAAGAAAAACTTGACCAGTGGCAGGTGTCTTGCCGGGAAGGTCTGCAAAGCTCGCTCATCGAGTTTGCCTTCTGGTACAACCATGTCAGGTCTCACCAACATTTGCGCGGCCTCACGCCAGCCGAGGCATGTGTGGGTTGCGATCCCTACCGGCAGCCGCCCGGATTGACTGGTTTGAAGCCTGGGGCGGCTTGCTCAGCGGTTTTTACATTCGCAGGTAAACGCATCCGGGACACCAAGGCGATGTGAAATTGGTCGTTGGACAGTTGCACGGGACAACGGGACAAAAAATAATCGAAACGGAAACGGGGTCAAAATGAAAATGGGGTCAAAAATGGGGTCAAAATGCACGGTAAATTTGTTCTCAAGTTCTGCGCGCCCCAGTTGCCGAGTTGTTTGTCATGCGCAAGTAGTCGAAGACCAGACGAGTACGGAAGCAGAGTT
>JAYWAM010000317.1:0-3496 GCA_043782425.1 Betaproteobacteria bacterium | reverse complement strand
GCCGCTTGGCGATATGGCGCTCCATCTGCGTGCCTAACACGAGCTCGGGTTGAAGTTCAGCAATACGCGCTTCGACATCGAGGTAGTCGTCGGAAATCAGTGGCTCTACGCCATATATTTTTGCGGCCTCACGAATTTCGCGAGCGAATTCGCGTGCATAGGTGCCAATTCCCACGACTTGGAACCCTAATTCTTCAGAGGCCACTCGCGCGGCAGCAACGGCGTGCGTCGCATCGCCAAATACAAAGACGCGCTTTCCGGTGAGGTAAGTCGAATCGACAGATCGAGCGTACCAAGTGGACCGTGAACGCGGATCATTGAGGAGCGGCGCTGGATCTACCATTGCCAACGCGGCTACTTCTGCGATAAATTCACGCGTCGCCGACACGCCGATTGGTATTGATTTCGTAAAAGGCTGCGCGAAGTTACGTTGCAGCCACGAGGCAGCCTGCCCAGCGGTTTCGGGATACATGATCACGTTAAAGTCGGCATCGCCGAGACGGATTATGTCGGCGGGTGTGGCGCCGTAGGGCGCGACGACATTGACATCAATGCCGAGCGAGTCAAGCAGACTGGAGATTTCGAGAATGTCATCGCGATGGCGAAAGCCCAACGCCGTAGCGCCGAGCAGATTGCAGCTTGGCCGCCGACCGTCCGGTTTTACGGGGCGCGAGGCGCCCGGCACTAGCGCATGCGGTGTGCAGAGTGTGCGAACCAGTTGATAGAACGTTTCCGACGCGCCCCAGTTTTCCTTGCGCTGGTAAGCGGGAAGCTCCAGCGGTACCACTGGGATCGGCAGGTTCAAGGCGCGTGCTAGTCCGCCGGGATCATCCTGAATGAGTTCCGCCGTGCAGGAGGCGCCAACCAGCATGGCCTGTGGCTTGAAACGCTCGTAAGCTTCACGCGCGGCATTCTTGAAAAGTTCAGCCGTATCGCTGCCCAAGTCGCGCGCCTGAAAGGTCGTGTAGGTTACCGGTGGTCGATGATCGCGTCGCTCGATCATCGTGAACAACAGATCGGCGTAGGTATCTCCCTGCGGCGCGTGCAGTACATAATGCACACCCTTCATTGCCGTCGCGACACGCATCGCGCCGATATGGGGAGGTCCTTCGTAGGTCCAGAGGGTTAGTTGCATTTCAGGCCACCAACTTCATTCTGCGTAACAGTGGACGCGCAAACAATTCAGCGAGATCCGCGGCTTGGTCGTATCCTTGAATCGGGGTGAACACGAGCTCGATGGACCATTTTGTCGTCATGCCTTCCGCCTCAAGTGGATTGGCGAGGCCGAGTCCGCACACGATCAAATCCGGTTTCGCAGCACGGCAACGGTCAAGCTGCTTCTCAACATCCTGACCTTCAGATAAGGCGGTACCGTTGGGCAACATTCCAAGCTCTTCGGCGAGATGCTGCTTGTGGATATACGGGGAGCCGACTTCCACCAGCACCACGCCGAGTTCGCGGGCGAGAAAACGCGCGATAGGGATTTCGAGTTGCGAATCCGGGAAAAAAAATATTCGTTTGCCTGAGAGGCGTTCCCGAAAGCGGGCGAGTGCCATTGTTGCCCGCTGCTGTTTTGGGAGGACGACCTGCGTGAACACCTGGTCTTTTATATCAAATACGCGTGCCGCTGCATGAAGCCATTGCGTCGTACCTTCTACACCCAGCGGAAAGGGCGCAGCAATTCGCACGGCACCACGTTCCTCAAGCGCGCGCGCAGTATCGGCCAGAAAGGGTTGCGCGAGCAAATAGCGCGTGTTGGGCCCGATGAGAGGTAATTCGGTTGATCGCCTCGGTGGAAAGAAAGCGACGCGCTCCAACCCCATCTCGGCGAATAGGCGGCGCCATTGGTCTTCAACGACATCCGCAACGGTACCGACGACCATCAACGACAGCGGCTCGTCGCCACCACTCACAGGCAGGCTTGGGACAAGCGAGGCAAGACAGGCATCCTCGCCTTGTGTAAACGTGGTCTCGATTCCGCTCCCTGAATAATTGAGCACGCGCACCGTCGGCGAAAACTGTGTCGAAAGACGTTGTGCGGCGCGTGACAAATCGAGCTTGATTACCTCCGATGGGCAGGAACCAACCAAAAACAGCAACTTGATATCGGGGCGACGCGCCAGTAATCGCGCCACCACGCGGTCCAACTCGGTGTTAACGTCGGCTAAGCCGGCCAGATCGCGCTCATCAATGATCGCCGTTGCGAAGCGCGGTTCGGCAAAAATCATCACGCCTGCCGCGGATTGGATCAGGTGCGCACAGGTGCGAGATCCGACCACCAGAAAGAATGCGTCTTGGATTTTGCGGTGCAGCCAGATGATGCCTGTCAGTCCGCAAAATACTTCGCGCTGCCCGCGTTCGCGCAGCACTGGAGGCAAAATGGGAATAACACGGCCGGTATGAACCGGGTCGCTGCATTGGCCCAAACCTGCAACCGTTACGGCATTCATGCTAGTGCACCATGCGCCAATTGGGCAGCGTTGTGCTGCAACCGCGCGGCGCGAAGCTTGAGCAAGAATTGTGCGGCGTTGATGGCGTAGCTGGCATAGGCGGCAAGCGCCAGGTACATCTGCTCCGCAACCGTCAACCAGCCGGTGAACAGCGCAACCAGATAGCCGGTGTGCAAGGCGATCACCAGCATACTCACCATGTCTTCCCAGAAAAAAGCCGGGGCAAAAAGGTACTTGCCGAACACGACTTTCTCCCAAATTGCGCCAGTTATCATGATGGTATATAGCAACACCGTTTTGGTGACCACAGAGGCCGCCGCCATCGCCTCGCCCTGTCCCGTGACAAGGAAGCGCAGTACAAGAGACAGACTGATCAGGAAAACGAGGAACTGAATCGGCGCCAGCCAACCCTGAACAGTAGTCCAAACGGACTCATCTCGGCGCTTGCGCTCTTCCGGTGTATAGAGCGGCTTACATTGGTTTTGCGGGTTGCGTTGCAGGGGCATCTGACTTAGTGCTTTCGAAATGCTGATTTTCAGAAATGTAGGCTTCCTAAAATAAAGTGTCAAGTGAAATTTACGTTATTTTAAAGTGACATCAATCAATGACACTAGTTGCGTTTGGACGTTTCGTGGCGTTCATTCAAGCTTTGGCAAAACCAACCTTGCGAAAGCGTTTTTTGTTGCGCCGCAACCTAAAGCGGAAACCCTAGCAAGGCAGACTAATGTCAACGCGCTAATGTCATATTTTGGGTTCCTCAATGTGCCGCTCAATTCGAAACGCCCAGCGGCGATGGAGCGAATCGGTAACCAGTTGATTTCGCAGTTGGCCTGGGGCAGGCAGATAAACGCACAGCTTCGGCATGCTGAACACCGGTAAGGAGGGAACATAAAATTAGGTACCCAGCAAAATGCTGTGTAATTTTAAATTGACATTAATTTAAGTTGGGCGTTTAATTCCTGTCATTGAAGGTTTGGGCTCGCTTTAAGGGCAAAAAATTTGTTTGTTGCACTGCAACTTGACATGTAAACGTCGGCAAGTTTTAC
>JAYWAM010000316.1:0-3512 GCA_043782425.1 Betaproteobacteria bacterium | reverse complement strand
GTTGCCATAGGCCATGCTATGTCGCCTCCTCGCGCCTTGCCATGCGAAAAAATCCATCCGTTTCATTATGTCTCGCTATTTCTGGGTCGCGACACTAGCGTCAGCGCAACCAAACGACGCCAGTTGTAAGGCCCTTAAGCTAAATCCCCTGTAACGACGATTTCTTCGGCAAAAAATGCCGCGAAGAATGACCATGCATTATAATTGCTTTCTTTAATCCTCAGACCTTTTCACCCTTAACGTAGACCATCATGCCCAACGCTCAACCTGTTGCTACCGCCGCCCCTGCCCGCCAGGATCTCACCAACGCCATTCGCGCCCTGGCCATGGACGCGGTGCAAAAGGCCAATTCCGGTCACCCCGGCATGCCGATGGGCATGGCGGAAATCGCCGAAGTCCTGTGGCGCCATAACCTGCGCCACAACCCCGCCAATCCGGCCTGGGCGGACAGAGACCGCTTCGTAATCTCCAATGGTCACGGCTCTATGCTGCTTTACGCGCTGCTGCATCTGACCGGCTACGATTTGTCGATGGACGAGATCAAGCGTTTCCGCCAACTGCATTCCAAAACGCCGGGACATCCCGAGTATGGTTACGCGCCAGGCGTAGAAACCACTACCGGGCCACTCGGCCAAGGGCTGGCAAACGCGGTCGGCATGGCGCTGGCGGAACGTGAAATGGCGCGCGCTTTCAATCGCGATGGCTTCAAGCTGGTCGATCACTCCACATACGTTTTCTTAGGTGACGGCTGCCTGATGGAAGGCATTTCGCACGAAGCGTGTTCTCTCGCCGGAACCCAGGGCCTGGGCAAATTGATCGCCTTCTATGATGACAACGGCATTTCCATCGACGGCCACGTCGAAGGCTGGTTCACCGATGACACGCCGATGCGCTTTGCCGCCTATGGCTGGCAGGTGATCGCCGATGTCGATGGTCACGATTTCAAGGCGCTCGAAGCCGCCGTGCAAAAAGCGCGCGATGAAAAATCCAAGCCGACGCTGATTTGTTGCAAAACCATTATCGGTAAAGGCTCGCCCAACAAGGCCGGTACGCACGACGTCCACGGCGCAGCTTTGGGCGACAAAGAAATTGCCGCCACGCGCGCAGCCATCGGCTGGCCCTATGCGCCGTTCGAGATTCCGCAAGCGATTTACGATGCCTGGAATGCGCACTCGCGCGGCGCCGCTGCGGAAGCGCAGTGGAATGGTGTGTTTGCCGCTTATCAAAAACAGTTTCCCGATCTGGCTGCTGAATTCAAGCGCCGCACCGCGGGCGAACTCCCCGCCAATTGGCGCGCTCACGTTGATGCCTTCATTGCCAAGACCAATGAAAAAGCCGAGACCGTGGCCACGCGCAAAGCCTCGCAGCTCGCCATCGAAGGGCTGGCGCCGGCGCTTCCCGAACTGATGGGCGGCTCTGCCGACCTCACCGGCTCCAACCTCACCAACTGGTCGGGATCGAAACAGGTCAACAGCAAACAGGGCGGCAACTACATCAACTTCGGCGTGCGTGAATTCGGCATGTCGGCCATCGCCAACGGTATCGCGCTGCACGGCGGCATCATTCCCTACACCGGCACTTTCCTGATGTTTTCGGAATACGCACGCAATGCGCTGCGCATGGCGGCGCTGATGAAAATCCGCAATATTTTTGTTTACACCCACGACTCCATCGGCCTGGGCGAAGATGGCCCAACGCACCAGGCGGTCGAGCAGGTGGCCACGCTGCGCTACATCCCCAACATGGATTTGTGGCGTCCGTGCGATACGCTCGAATCGGCCATTGCCTGGGCCTGCGCCATCGAGCGCAAGAATGGTCCCGCGTGCCTGATTTTCAGCCGCCAGAACGTGGCGTTTCAAAAGCGCGACGCAGCAACCATCGCCAATGTTTCGCGCGGCGGTTATGTGCTGTCCAAAGAAAGCGGCGCGCTCAAGGCGGTCATCATGGCGACCGGCTCGGAAGTGCCGCTGGCGATGAGCGCCCAGGCGGAACTGGCCAAGCAAGGTATCGCCACGCGCGTGGTTTCCATGCCTTGCACGCAAGTATTTGATCGTCAGGACGCGGGCTATCGCGCACAGGTGCTGCCGCCCAAGGTGGCGCGCATCGCCATCGAAGCCGGTGTGACTGACTTCTGGCGCAAGTACGTTGGGCTTGAGGGCGCTGTGGTGGGCATCGATACCTTCGGCGAATCCGCGCCTGCGGGCGAGTTGTTCAAGGAGTTTGGCTTTACCGTGGACAATGTCGTTGCCAAGACCAAGGGCATCATTTAGTAGGACAAGCCGTGTAAGGTCGGGAAGTCGGCCAGCGACTCATCGTGTGACATCCGATACGCCCTTTGTGGGGGTATCACACACAATTACTATCTGTTGAGAACATCATGCACGCCACCTTGCACCTGATGAAGTCGCGCGGCTTTCCGCACATACAACGCAGAGCGCTCGACACGCTGCAGGTTAACCTCGGCTACAAGTGTAATCAGGCTTGTTTGCACTGCCACGTCAATGCCGGGCCGACGCGCACGGAAATGATGTCGGGTGAAACGGTGGACGACGTCATAGCCTACCTGAAGGCTTCGGGCGCGGGAACGCTGGACCTCACTGGCGGCGCACCCGAGCTGAACGCGCATTTTCGCCGCCTGGTTGTCACCGCGCGCGAGCTCGGCGTACGCGTCATTGACCGTTGCAACCTCACCATTCTCGAAGAAGCAGGACAGGAAGGCCTCGCGCAATTTCTTGCCGCACATCAGGTCGAAGTAACGGCCTCTCTGCCGTGCTACTCGGAAGACAACGTTGACAAGCAGCGCGGCAAAGGGGTTTTTGATAAAAGCATACACGCACTGCGCACTCTCAATGCTTTAGGATATGGAAAGACTGAAAGTAACCTGATCCTACACTTGGTATACAACCCGCAAGGACCGTCGTTGCCGCCAGCGCAAGAAAAACTCGAAGACGATTATCACCAATTCCTTTTCAGCAACTTCGGTGTGGTGTTCAATCATCTCTACACCATCACCAACATGCCTATCCAACGCTTCGGCAGCACGCTGATTTCCAGAGGCCAGTTCGAATCCTATATGGACTTGCTGGTTGCCTCATTTCAATCGGCCAACCTCGATTCAGTGATGTGCCGCTCGCTCCTCAGCGTCGATTGGAAGGGCTTCGTGTACGACTGCGACTTCAACCAGATGCTCGGCCTACCGCTGGAACACGGCGCGCTCGCTCGCTCTCATTTGCGTGATCTCATGCAGGCCGACTTGCTGGGTAATCCCATCGTGGTGCGTGACCATTGCTTTGGCTGCACCGCCGGCCAGGGTTCAAGCTGTGGCGGCGCTCTCGTTCCTGATGCCGATGAAAAAAATCTCGCAGCAGCGGAGTAGTCAGCGCATCCCCCCGGTCGCACAAGAAACGGTATCTTTGTAGATACTCTGTTCGTTTGCAAGCTTTTTTTCTGCGATTTTTGCGCTTTCCTGCTCATGCTGGAATAGCGTAAAAGCGGGTGTTATCAAAGGGCTT
>JAYWAM010000315.1:0-3512 GCA_043782425.1 Betaproteobacteria bacterium | reverse complement strand
CTTGCAGCGGCTCGCTGGCGGCCAGCAGCGCGGCCTCAAGCGCCAGTTTGACTTCTCCCAGCTCGGGGGTTTCCACCACCGGCGCATCGGACTGCGCTTCATTGGCGGCCGGGTCTTCAGTCGTCACGGGGTCAACGGGATTTTGATGTTCCATCATGTTCATGAATGCGTTTTATCAGGCGGATTGTCAGACTCAAGCTGAATCACCGGTGCCTCGCTGATACACAGCTTGACGTAAATCGGCTCAAACGCGGCGGATTGTGTAAGCTCAATGAGCGACTCGCGCGCCAGTTCGAGCAACGCCAGAAAACTCACCACCATCACCGCCACGCCTTGCACCGCATCGAACAGCTCGCCAAATTCGCTATAGCCGCGCCCTTGCAAGCTGCGCAATATACGGCTCATGTGGGCACGCACCGAAAGCTGCTCGCGTGTCACCTTGTGATGCTGGTTGGCCTTGGCGCGCGACAGCAGGACGCGCCAGGCTTGCGCCAGATCGGCCATGCGCACTTGCGGCTGTCTGGCGCCGAAGTCTTTTTCCACCACCACATCCAGCAGCGTATAGTCGCGCCCCGCTTGCGGCAGGCTGTCGAGTTGACGTGCGGCAGCTTTCATCTGTTCGTATTCGAGCAGGCGGCGCACCAGCTCGGCGCGCGGGTCTTCGGGCTCGTGCTCGCTCAGCCGGGGAGGACGTGGCAGCAGCATACGCGATTTGATTTCGATGAGCACCGCCGCCATCAACAGATAATCACCGGCTAGTTCAAGCTGGTGTTGACGCATCGCCTCGACATACGCCATGTATTGGCGCGTGAGATCGGCCATGGGAATATCGAGGATGTCGAGTGAGTGATGGCGGATCAGATATAACAGCAGATCGAGCGGGCCTTCGAACTGTTCGAGAATAACCGACAGCGCTTCGGGCGGAATGAACAGATCCGCCGGCAGCTCGGTCATCAACTCGCCCTTAATGCGCGCAAAGGGCATCGGCATGTCAAGTTGTTGCTGGGCGGCAGGGGCAAGTATCATAAATTGTGTTGTGTGTGTTTGTAGCTACTCAGCGCTATCAAATACGATGGAACGCAGATGACGCGGATGAGTATGATGAACGCAGATAAATAACATATTCAGAAATCAAACGTTACTATTCACCATTGAATGTGCAGTTGTTTAGTCCACGAAAAACACGAAAGACACGAAAAAATACACAAATTTCGTGCCTTTCGTGTTTTTCGTGGACGGCGCTAACGTCAACTAAGTTTTGCGGTACGGCGAGCGGCCTAAGCAATTGGCTAGCCATAGTTCAGCCCCATCGCTTCCCTGACGTCGCGCATGGTTTCATTGGCGGCTTCCGTGGCTTTTTCGCAACCGTCGGCAAGAATATTTTTCACCAGGGTGGGGTCTTCCTCAAACGGCGCCGCGCGTTCGCGAATCGGTTTGAGTTCCGCGTTGATGGCGTCTATCACCGGCTGTTTACATTCAAGACAGCCTATGCCTGCACTCTTGCATCCTGCCACCACCCAATCGCGCGTTTTCTGCTCCGAATACACCAGATGCAAAGACCACACCGGGCATTTTTCCGGATCACCCGGATCGCTGCGGCGCACGCGCGCCGGGTCGGTGGGCATGGTGCGAATTTTCTTCGCCACGCTTTCAGCATCGTCACGCAATGCAATGGTGTTGCCGTAGGATTTGGACATCTTGCGGCCATCGAGCCCCATCATCTTGGGCACCACAGTGTGTAACGCCTGGGGCTCGGGCAATATCATTTTACCGCCGCCCTCAAGATAACCGAACAGGCGCTCTTTGTCGCCCATTGCCAGATTCTGCACCTCGGCGAGTAATTCGTGTGCGGATTCGAGCGCCTCAGCTTCGCCCTGCTCCTGGTAGCGGCTGCGCAGTTGATTGTAGAGCTTGGCTTTTTTTGCGCCGAGCTTCTTGATGGCGGCCTCGGCCTTCTGCTCAAAGCCTTTTTCACGGCCGAACAGATGATTGAAGCGCCGCGCAATTTCGCGCGTGATTTCCACATGCGACGCCTGATCCTCGCCGACCGGAACCATATTGGCGCGGTAAATTAGAATATCCGCAGCCTGCATGAGCGGGTAACCCAGAAAGCCATGCGTGGAAAGATCACGTTCGGCAAGATTCTCCTGCTGCTCCTTATAAGTTGGGACGCGCTCCAGCCACGACACCGGCGTGATGAGCGAAAGATACAACGTCAACTCGGCGTGCTGCGGCACCTTGGACTGGATGAACAGCGTCGCCTGCGCCGGATCAACGCCTGAGGCGATCCAATCGACCACCATTTCGAAAACATTCTCTTCGATGACCTCGGGGTCTTCGTAGTGCGTAGTCAGCGCGTGCCAATCGGCGGCAAAAAAGAAGCACGGATATTCGTGCTGAAGCTTCGCCCAATTTTTCAGCGCGCCATGATAATGGCCTAAGTGCAAACGCCCAGTCGGGCGCATGCCGGACAGAACTCGGTCTGGATACATGAATGAAATAAGCGCGCTAACTCAACGCAAGTGTTTGAAAAACCGTATTTATCAAATAATGCGTCGGCAATATTGTGGTAGCAGGCCGACGCTGGAGATGTTTGGCCTCAAAGGCCAAAGACGAAGTATATCGCGTTCTGGGCCGCTGCAACCAGTGGCCATAGCCAGGGGTTAATCAACCCGGATAACAATAGCCCTATCAGGATAAACATTCCGTAGGGTTCGAGACGCGAGTACGAATACGAAAGTTTGTCCGGCAGCAACCCTGCGACGATGCGTCCGCCATCGAGCGGCAAAACCGGCAGCAGGTTAAAGATCATCAGTATTGCATTTACCTGGATACCCGCGATGGCGACCAACTGTAGGTAAGTGCCAGGCTGCGATTTATCCGCAACACCAACGATTCCTGCCAGCATTCCCCAGCCTATCATCATCACGAGATTTGCCATCGGGCCGGCGGCGGCGACCCAGATCGAATCTCTTTTGGGATGGCGTAATCCGGCAAAATTTACCGGCACGGGCTTGGCCGCGCCGAAAATGAAAGGGCTTTTAATCAGCAGCAGTACGACGGGTACCAGAATGGTCCAGATGGGATCAATGTGTTTGACCGGGTTCAAGGTCATGCGTCCCAGCATGTAAGCCGTTGCATCGCCGAAGTAGCGCGCCGCATAGGCGTGCGCCGCCTCGTGCATGGTGATGGCGAAAATCAGCGGAACCGCATAGATGGTGATGAGCGTGATGATGTGATTGATATCCATTTTCTATTCTTGAGTCTGTAATTCAAAACCGAAGCTGGCCGGGTCGCCTTTGCCGACACGTACCAGAATGGGGTCAGCTTCAGACAAATCAATGACGGTGGTGGGACGAATACCGCACGAGCCGCCGTCGATAATCAAATCCACCACGTGCTCCAGGCGCGCGCGAATCTCGTCTGGATTGTTCAGTGGCGCGTCATCCCCGGGGAGGATGAGTGTTGAGGTCAGCAAAGGCTCGGCCAGTTGCGTCAGCAGCGCATGGGTT
>JAYWAM010000314.1:0-24591 GCA_043782425.1 Betaproteobacteria bacterium | reverse complement strand
TGAAACATCTAGCCACGACCGCAATTCATCAGCTACCGTCCTGGAGATGCAGATAGCGCCATCGGCAACGCTACTGGCTATATTTAGCCATTCCACATAGCCAAACTGCCCTGGCGGAAAAAAATCGGGCATCTGAACCGGCAAGAGATCATAGACAACGAAAAACAAACCAATACCATCATCCTTCAATTGCTTAAACACCCCCGCGCGCCAGGCTTCAACTGCGAATCCGCCAGTAAAGTCGGCGACTAGCATTAAATCTCCGGGTGAATACTCGACCGGATCATCTGGCATCCAGCCCCCCTGAATATCAAGGGTGCTAGATGTCCATTCCCGTGCATAACGGTATAACCATCGCTGCCCTTGATCCATAAGGTAAACCGGCTCGATACGATAACCAGGGGGAGGCGACCGCACTAATTCTTTCACTAACGCCTTAACGACTCGTTGGATCCCCGTCTTCAAGTCGCTCCGGCAGATCGCAGACACATCAATTAATAATTGTCGCTTCGGCTTAGCGATAGGCAAAGTGCGGGAGATCAATTGCGCAAGATCCAAGCACTCTGCGTCACTATGGTAACCGCAATCAATATCACCAATTGCCTTTATCAATGCATGAGAGTCACTTCGCGAACGCGCACAAAACTGCTCGATTACGTCAGCGTACTGACTTGCGCAGACAGGCGGAATATGGCGCGAAAGAATAACCTCCCGGGCACATTTACCCAATGCAGCGCGCTTTTCGCCATCTTGCCACAGAGTTTCCAACGCCTCGATAAGGTGTTGATCCTCGAATGCATCGGGAAGCATGCAAACCGCGTCAGGCGGTAACTCGGCCATGGAGCCATTGGCGTTTACAATAGTGGGTACGGCGTAGCTCATGCAATCCAGAGCTGTGGCAGAAGTTTCCCCATGAGAATGCAAGCGCAATTGCACAGCCACGTCCGCGGCGGCGAGGTAATTGCGGTATGTTGGCGCATCAACCCAACCAGTTAAATGAATACGCTTCTCCAGGCCAGCGTCATGAATTGTTTGCAGAAGCTGCTTACTGTATTCACGCACAGAGTTCTGGCCGACAAACACCAGGACGCAGCTTGCATCCTGCACCAAGTGGGAACACAGCCATGCCTCCAGAAGTCGATGGTTAAGCTTGTTGGGCCCTAATATTCCAAAGCTACATACCACGAAATCCTTTACTTTCATACCCAACTTTTGCCGGGCATTATCTCGACTCTTCTCAGAGATCTGCGCGCGTAAAAGCGGAATAACCGCCCAGTCAGCAGCAAGTTGGCTCCCGTACCACTCGCCTGCCAAGTGCCGAGCATATTCCGAGTGCACAATAACACCCTGTGCCTGCTGTAACACTTCAAGATTGGCAGGATATTTCAGTAGAATCTCATCGCTGACGTGGAAACGCTCTACTACAGATCCCCAGCCGTGGGACTCATACAACGCCCTTGTCCAAGCAAATGAGGAGGGGGCCTGCATTTCGCGGTGCCTTTGCAAATTTCCAAGGCTAAAATCATGCAAGACTACGACACCTGGAACTTGAGCCAGCAGCCGGAACATGTGCTGGTGATAGGGTGAGTTACCGAAGTGATAAAGAACGCGGCTGTATTCATGGGCGTTTTGAAGGAACCAATCGGCTGTTCGCGCGCCACAATTTGCGATAACCCACGGTTTTGTTTTTTCTGCTTGAGCGACAATCACGTCGATGTCATAAAAGCGCGCAAGCTCTGGTAGCAATTCGGCGCTGTAATCTGAAATACCACTTCGCTCGGGTGGTAGAGGGGATATGTAGGCCAACTTTGGCCGTTCGCTCAGTGGCGGTCGAAGTGATCGGGGGTGTACGACCGTGAGTCCCTCGAATATCTTAAGCAAATTTTGCGGCCAGGTGGCTGCGTCTTTCTGCTCCGTAGCTTCAGCCTCATCAACCAATGAACAGGCTTGCACACGTTCCGGGGACACGTCAAAGCACCTGCTTACTTCGTCCACAGTAAGTGGGGGCATCGCCAACAGCAAGTCCGCACGCTTGAGGTGTTCTAGTTTGCGCGCCATGTAGCTGCGCTCGCCCTGGGTAGAAATGTTAGTTCGTGTTACGTCGAATGCACTCAAGGCGACCACGGAAGTCAGGCTTGAGTCAAAAACACCAACGCTAGTTGCACCATCACTATGATAGCCCTCGAAGAAACTTGGAATAAGCACCACGTCCGGCTTCAAGTTGGCAAAGAAGGCTTCGCTCATGAGCTCAGCTACTTCACGGCGCCATTCGTTGCCCGGCTCACACTCTTTTATCGGTCCCGGGGCATACCAAACCCGGATGTTCTTCTGCGGAAGCAGACCATCAAAAACAGCGCGAATTGACTCAATAGCATCAGGGAATAAGCCATTGAGCCCAAGGAACACTTCATGATTGCCGCGATGGCGAACAAAGGCTTGCACCAAGGAAAGCGTGTATCGCCCAATTCCTTGCTGCCGATTACTATCTTGGGCAACTTGCAAGTCAATTGCGATCCTCACTCGCCATTCCTCTTGCTACGGGTTCCTATTGCCGCTTTAAGCGCAGCATAAATGCGACGTGCACGCGGCGTTAAGTTTGTGAGTTCCGCCGCAACAGCAGGCTGTACTCTGTATCTGGATAGTGGTATTGCCGTTACTTGCCTAAGACGTCTTTCCCAAGAGGGGAATGGCGCCAAAACGGCAAGCGCGATTAGTCTGAGTCTAGGGCGTCGATTGACATAGAGTTTAGTGCGAGCCAGCAATAGGTTGATGTTCATCTTAAAAGCCGACTTAACTATTCCAAATAAGCGGAATACAACTCCCCCCGCAACTTTTTCCCTTTGAGGTGGCGCGGTTATATTCTGAGACTTGATGTCTGGCAAAAGCAGTAAGTCCAGAACCAACCCCTCGCCCGGCAAATTTATTTCATTTACAAACTTCCAGGCTTTATCGTAGACCAGCACTCTGCCAGTTGTTAAGTCGCGATCTTTTTTCTCTGCCAGCTCTGATATCCCCACATAGCGCAGTTCACCATCAAATGCGCAACCCCTGGGAAACCCCCCTGTTTCCAGTTCAAAACCAAAATCACCGAGAATTTTTCCGCTCCCAGAGGAGCAAGTGAACAATTGGCCCTGTTCATGCCAGATGTTGTGCGCCTGATTACCCAATTCGATGCGTTTAACCAGATTTCGATTTTGCAGCGAATACGCCAGCAATTCGCTTGGCCCGCGGTTATGGGCAAGCACCCATACCAGATCGCCCTCGAAAAATAATGAATTATAGTGATGGACATCGCGGGAGCTGTCCGGCGTTTCTCCGAGTGGGTACCATTGTTGCCACTCTTTTCCATCCCAAATGGCGACCATATTGTCATAAGAGCAGGTCACCCACAACATTTCATCGTGCCATGCAATTTGATGCAAGTCTCTCAAAGGAAAAGGCGCCTGCAAACGCTCTTTGAGATTGAGGTCCAGGTCAAAAACCAGAATTTCTCCGCGTTCCTCTTCGGCCGGTGTGTCGGATGAAACCATACGCTTGCGCGCGGCAACGTAAATGCTACTGTCGGACGCAGCGAGCCCATAGTAAAGGCCGTCACCCTGATGGATACGGCGCACGCGGCCACTCTTGGTATTCAACTCCAGCATGGAGAACGAGGTTGTAATCAGGAGTTTCACTAAAACACCCGCATCACTGTAAGCATCTCATGCGGCCATGGAGTGAATCATGGCTCCTGATCATATGCATCCAGTTTATTTTTCCGAAAGGAGTCGCTAATAAACAGTGCGTCTCCAAATCGAGACTGGCCATTGCTGGCATTGGGCCCTTTGAACCAATCGAATATGCTATAGCCCGACGCAGACAATATATTCCAGAGATCATTCAAGAGTGGCGCGCCCTGATAATGGGGGACAAGAAAGAACTCTGTATAAATCACATCTATCTTCTGTTGTAGCAATAGGCTTTCTGCTCCAGAGAAAATCTTTAATTCACTTCCTTGTGTATCAAGCTTGATAAAATCAATATGCTGAATACCATAATCAGAAACCATATGGTCAAGACTATGGGTTTTGACTTCAATTTTCTCCGAGACCTTATCGTCTGCGGAATAATATCGACGGCCTGAGTAATTGCGAGGGTATGGAGAACTTGTCGCGCTGTTTTCATGAACTTCAAAATTAATCTGGCCATCGGTGTCCCATAGTGCTGCATTTATCAAATTAATTTTGGGGTGTGAACCAAATTTTCCCCGCAGCGCCTTGAAGGCAACAGGCGTCGGCTCGAAAGCAAATATTGTCGCCCCAGGATAATCTCTGTTCAGCTTTTCGGTAAACGCCCCAATATTGGCGCCGACATCAATAAATGTCTGTTTATTGGTGAGATTAATTAACCGGGTCAGGCTCTTCCAATAAGTGTGGTCATGATCGCTCATTCTGCTCCCGCTTTAAGATTACCCAGTAACACGTATGGTGCAAATTGGGGCAAGATTACATATGCCGCTCCACACGATACCCTCATAATTTCGCAGAATAGAAAACGACTTGGCGTTCTGTTTTCTGGCAAGCGCTTCCTTGAACTGACCATCAAACGCACCCTCATTCGCCACCCCTGCTGTCACTGTATATTGTCCTTCGGCCAGTGCGGCCTTAAAAGAAAAATCAACTTCAACGTTGGCGCCCGTCCGCACAGGTCCGACATGCCTCTTCATTGCATAGGTATTGGTCATGAACAACGCTTCGCCCCGACTGTCGCGGATCTGGAATCCAACATGAGGGTCAGGGTAAGCATGTGCAAACATCACCTTGACACGAACGGTTACCTCGCTTTCGCTAATAAAGCTCTCCACTTCCTGTCCTTCAACGTACAGGGTTACCGCTACAATCTCAACTCCCATAGTGGAATAAGACCCAACCACGGATAAGGTCGCTGCTAAGATGTTGGCTCTATCTTCTGTGCAAGATGACGATTCGCATGCGCCCTCGTCCCGAGTCGGCAATTGCTCTCTCACCACTTGCTCGGCAACCTGGAGTGCGTGGGGGATCGGATTGGTGCGCTGGATTGCCCTGGCGTTGTAAAGGTCGATTACCGCTTTGGGTTTGTCGTTCAACGCAATCCGGCCCGTCTCGATGAGAATGGCCCGATCACACAGCGAATATACACTGTCCATGGAATGCGACACAAACAACAGAGTGGTGCCGAGCCTGCGAAATCCCCTTATGCGATCAAAGCATTTTTGCTGGAAAAATACGTCGCCGACCGCAAGCGCTTCGTCCACAATCAATATATCCGGTCGTATCGCTGTCGCGACACTAAAAGCCAACCGCACTTGCATGCCGCTTGAATATACCCGCACCGGCTGATCGATATACTCGCCAATATCGGCGAAAGCTTCCATCTCGGGCATAACGCTGGAAATTTCCTCAAAGCTCATCCCTAGTAGCTGCCCGGCCATGAAGACATTTTGCCGCCCGGTAAAATCAGGATGAAAACCCATGCCAAGCTCCAGCAAAGCCGCCACTCGTCCTGTGATATTCACGCTACCTGTAGTGGGCTGGATGGTGCCCGTGATCAGCTTCAGCAGAGTGCTTTTCCCAGCCCCGTTGACTCCGATGATGCCGACTGCCTCGCCAGGATTGACGGTGAGGTTGATATCCTGCAATACCCATTTGAGCTGATGGCGGGGTTTACTAAAAGGTATTAGCCATTCCTCCAGCCGTGACCAGCGTGTAGGGTATTGTTTGTAGGCTTTGCCTAGGTTAGTGGCGGTTATGGTACCCATCACAGTTCATCCACCATTTCAGCGGCATGTTTACGAAAAAGGCGCATGCCGATAGCACACATGGCAACAGCAAGAACGGTTACGGGCAACAGGCTTGACCATGTCGGCCACCGCCCAGACACAAGAATATCTTGGCAAGCCACCATAAGACTAGCCATAGGGTTATAGCTTATCAGCGAGCGCGCTGATTCGGGCAGAATGCTGATTGGATAAATGATCGGGGTGAACCAGAACCAGAATTGAATGACGATGCCGAAGAATTGCCCGATGTCGCGGAAAAATACATTGAGCACTCCAAGACTGATGCCTAGCCCAATAGCAAAGGCAACCACAATGGCAAGAATGGGTAACAAAGCCAAATACACCACCCCTGGAAAGGTTCCGGAAATCAGCAAGAAAATGCTGAACAAACCAAATACGATGGAGAAATTCAGCAGGGCATTGGCGACCACAATGACCGGTAAACAAAGCCGGGGGAAACTCAGTTTCTTTATTAGATTAGCGTGTTCGAGAAAGGTGTTTTGCGCGCGAGTAATGATTTCCGCAAATAATCCCCACGTCAAAACACCGGCACAAAGATAAATGCTGTAAGCGAACGTGCTATCAATGCCCGGCAGCTTGGTACGCATGACTTGGGAGAAAATTACGGTATAGACGACGATCATGGCCAAAGGATTTAGCACTGTCCATGCCGCACCCAGAAGAGAATTGCGGTACTTGGATTGGAATTCACGCTTGATGCTACCGAAGACGAAGCCGCGATATGCCCATAGCGGCTTTAGCATTTTCAGGATCAAGTCCGCACCTCAGCAAACTCATCGCACAGCTTGGCGAGAGCAATTTGCGCCTTGAAAAAAGTTAACATAACATCATGCACGCCCATAATTATCTTCAAACCGCACAATGTCATCTTCACCTAAATACCCGCCACTTTGAACCTCGATCATAACCAAGCTAAGTAAACCTGGGTTTCCCAAGCGGTGCTTATGCCCTGCGGGAATATAAGTGGATTCGTTGGTGTTCACAAAAAGTTCGCGCTCGCCATTAGTGACCTTGGCCATGCCGCTTACGACAATCCAGTGTTCGCTACGGTGATGATGCATTTGCAGACTCAGGCTGGCCCCAGGCTTGACTTCGATACGCTTGATCTTGAAGCCGTTCCCCTCTTCCAGCACGGTGTAGGTTCCCCAGGGGCGGTGCACGGTGCGGTGCAGTTTGTGGGCTTCGTGGCCTTTGGCTTTCAATTCGGCGTAAATTTGTTTGACATCCTGTGCACGCGATTTGTCGGCCACCAGCACGGCATCCGGCGTGTCGATGATGATGAGGTTTTCAACGCCGACTGTACCGACCAGGCGGTCGTTGCTATGGATGGTGCAGTTACGGGTGTTGTGCAGCAGGGTGTCGCCCTGGACGCGGTTGCCATTGCTGTCCGGCTCAGTAAGATCGCCCAACGCTGTCCAGGAACCAATGTCACTCCAGCCGATATTACACGGGACAACGGCAACTACGCCCGCGGCCCCTCTCCCCCCTGCGGGCGAGGGGAGCGCCGCTTTCTCCATCACCGCATAGTCTATGGAGTCATCGGGAACATTGCCGAAAGTATCGGGATCGAGCTCAAGCTGTGTGAAGCCCTTGCCTTCGGCGGGCCGTGACTGTTCGATACAAGCCCTGGTGGCGGCAAGAATCTGCGGGCAATGTAGTTCCATCTGTTGCAGTATGGCGCCGACAGTGAAGCAGAACATCCCGGAATTCCATAGGAAGCGGCCGGACGCCAGATAGTCCTGCGCTTTTTTAAGTGTGGGCTTTTCCACGAAGCGCAGCACCGCGTTGCCATCGGCCTCGATATAGCCATAGCTCGTCTCGGGAGAATCGGGTTGGATGCCGAAGGTCACCAGCTTTCCCGTAGCCGCCAATTGCGCGGCTTGGTGCACCGCCTGCTCGAAGGCTTGCCGGTCGGCAATCAAGTGGTCTGCCGCAAGTACCAGCATGATCGCATCCTTGCCGTGCGTTGCGGCAACCTGGAGGGCGGCGGCGGCTATGGCGGGAGCGGTGTTGCGTCCAAAGGGTTCCAGGATGAAGGATGTGGCGACACCCGCAGCATTCACCTCGCGAAACTCATCGACGGTTTTGAAAAAAAGCTCTCGATTGGTAACCGTTAAGACTTCGGCAACGCCCGCAAGCTGGGCGCCACGCAAGAAGGCTTTTTGCAGAAGGCTCTGTCCATCCGCCAGGCGGATGAAAGGTTTGGGATGCATCTCGCGCGAAACCGGCCAAAGCCTGGAGCCTGCGCCACCGCAAAGAATGGTTGGAATCAATCGCACGAACTACCCTTGGATATTATTTGCTGCTGTGAGGGAGGGGAAAGCTATTTTACGACAAATGTAAGTCACTGCGATCAGAACACCCCCAGCGTACCCTCGCGTTTTGCCTTGCCTAGCGCGTATTGCACGGCAGTGATAGCCAGCGGCAGTCCAATCAAGCTAAACCCCGCCAGCACGGCCAGATCCTGCCCGATTTCCTGCAATCCGTCCCCCGCCAGCAAAGTCTTGCGCAAGCCGTCGTACGCATAGGTCATCGGCAATATCTTGGCCGCCCCGCCAAGCCAGGACGGCAGCAGCTCAATGGGGAAATAGGCGCCGGCAATCAAAGAAGAGGCTGCGGTGAAAGCTGCATTGATCGGGTCGCCTCTTTTGAGAACCATGATGATGGAAGCCGAAAGCAAACCGAAAACGCTGTATGAGGTAATTGTGAACAGCACTACGACGGCGCACCACCAGAAATTGGCATGACTCAGGTTGGCGCCGAATACCGCCACACCCATGGCCACCACGATCATTGCCTTAAGCGCCTCGAAAAAAAACGCCCAAATACTCGGAAGAACCAGTATCCAGATGGGTCTGACCGGACATGAAAAAGTCATCTCCAAAGACCCTTCCATCATGCCGGTACGTAGTCTATCGGCAAATCCGGATAGCCCCGTCTGCAAAAAACCGGTTGCGGCGACACCGATCAACACGAAGGAAAAATAATCGGATTGAAAACGCAGCATCAGCTTGCGCGATGCCTCAGAATCCATCAAAAGCGAAATAAAGTAGAAGAACGCGACAATAAAAAATCCGGCCGTTAATTGCAGCGCGAAGCTGAACTTATAGCTGGTCGCGATGAGAAAATCACGACGCACAAAAGCGTAGGCCAGTTGGAGCATGTTAACCATTCTCAATGGCGCCTATCAGCCGGGATCGCCGTAGTTCCGGCTACGGATGAAACCTGGCTCCTGGTCATTTCAAGATGCGCAAACACTTTGTGCAGCGGCTCCGGTTGTCGTTCAACCTGCCTGACCAGCACCCCGCTGCCGAGCATGGCAGCAAGCACCGCTGACAGTTTCGCCTCATTCCCCACGCCGCTCACACCCAAACAGCCATCGGTCTTACGCGTCCCCATTGCCAACCCGAGAGAAGTCGCCAGCAACGAAAACTGCTGCTCGTCTTCGGGCTGCACCAGGACTTCTATCATGAAGCCCATGTGCCGCTTGCTGATGCCGACGAATTCATCTACAGAACCATGAAAAAATACCTGGCCGTCAATCAACACGACCACGTGATCGCACAAGCGCTCCACTTCGTCGGCGCGATGCGTCGCCCATAACACGGTCTTTCCGGCTGCTTGCACTTCGCGCTGCACCAACTCCAGCAGCTCTTCCGTGGAGCGGGCGTCCAATCCGTTCGTCGGCTCATCCATGAGCAGTATGGCGGGGTCATGCAGAAACGCCCGCGCCAGCCCCAGCTTTTTTTCATGCCTGCCGAATAGGTATGAAACGGCCGATCTGCAACGGCAAGCAGATTAAAGCGCACCAGCATTTCCGCAGCTCTTCGGGTGGCTTCTACTACCGAATATCCCTGTAGCGCGGCGAAAAACTCCAGGTTCCTGCGACCGTTCAAACGCCAAAAAAAACTTCTGTCGTTGGTCGTGACATAGCCTATCTGCTCTTGCGTGCGGCAGCAATCCTCGGTAACCGAACGCCCCGCAACTTCTACGCGGCCCGAGTCCGCTCGCGTCAGATCGCAAATGATGTTGACCAGCGTAGTCTTGCCTGCGCCGTTTGGCCCCAGTAAGGCCGTAACCTGCCCCGCCTTCAGATCAAAGGACACCGAGCTGAGCGCTTTATGTAACGCTTCGCCCGCCCGCGCAGCTTGTCGGCCAGGCTTTGCGTCAGGAATGATTTACTGACATTCTGGATTTTCACCAACGTTTTGCGGTTCACGGCTAAAACCATTGCATCCTGCAGATAGGCGGCGGAGGATAAACTTTGAAGTGCTGTATTGTCTCATCGAATTCGACTCGTTGACCCAAAGGACTTTCCCGGCTAAAGTGCCTTGATGGAACAGGAACTTGTCGATTTCGAAACCCGGCTCAAACACTTTGTGCAGCTTTTCCAGCGCTCGCGCTCGGAGAACAACGAGTTGCGCCAGCAAGTCGCCGCCAAGACGGACGAAGCCAAACGCCTCGCCGAAAAACTCGAGGCGGCGCGCTTGCGCATCGAAGCCCTGCTCAAGCAGATTCCGGAAACCGAAGCATGAGCACCCAAGGCCAGGACAAGGGCGTGCTCATCAACATCATGGGGCGCGAGTTTCGCGTCGCCGCGCCAGAGGGCGAAGAAAAGCAGCTTAGCGCCTCGGTGGATTTCCTCAATCGTAAAATGCGCGAAATCAAGGACACCGGCAAGGTGGTCGGCAACGAACGCATCGCCATCATGGCGGCGCTCAACATCGCGCACGAATTTCTTTCTACCAAGGCCGGCAAGGCTGCGGCGTCATCTTCCGTTGACGAAGCGGGGCTGAAGCGTAGAATAGAACGCTTCGAGAACATCATCGAAAAAGCATTGTCAGAACAGGACAAGCTTTTTTGAGCGGCACTTAGGTTTCGTCCTAGACCGTTTGTTGTCGTGTTCGCCCGGGCCTACATTCTTTGAACCAATATCTGTAGACCTGGATGCTTGCCCAAGCGGCGCTGGTGTGCGCGTCCCACGCGGACGCACCTAAAGGCGCACGGTGAGCGACCACCTTGAACCCTAGCGTTCAAGAGTGCGGTCCGGGCGAACACTAGAACAAGCGGTTTTTTTTAATCCTCCATTCTCCATCTCACATGGCCTACTGGCTCATGAAATCGGAACCCAGCGAGGTTTCGATAGACGATCTGGCAAAACTTCCCAAGCAAACTGTCGCGTGGTTTGGCGTGCGCAATTATCAGGCGCGCAATTTCATGCGCGACCAGATGAAGCTGGGCGACGAAGTTTTTTTCTACCACTCAAGCTGCGCCGATCCCGGCATAGCGGGCCTGGCCAAGGTTGCCAGCAACGCCTATCCCGACGAATCGCAGTTCGATAAAAAGGGCAAGTATTTCGATTCTGCGGCGACGCGCGAAAACCCGCGCTGGTATAACGTCGATGTCAAATTTGTTAAAAAGACACGCCTGATTTCCCTTCCGGAACTGCGCTCGCACCCCGAACTGGAAAGTCTGCGTATTTTGCAGCGCGGCAACCGCCTATCCATCACGCCAGTTGAAGCCGCCGAGTGGAAGTTCATTCTCAAGCTCGTGGATAAACCTTGATACGAGCGGGGATGTGAAGCGTTGCATGGCCGGTTTTGCCAGCGCCATGACGCCCCACAATTTGACTTTTGTCCAGACGGGGCCGCGTAACGCGTACGCCCTTGCTAACCAGTGTGAATTGCGTACCAGTTGTTGATTGAGCGGCCATTGGCAGGTTTCAAAACGACGCAGCACAACATCCAGCGACTCGGGAGACATGCTCCACTGCCGCCCTAGCATCCCGGACAATGCCGCTGCATCGCCTAGCGCCATTGCCATGCCTTGTCCTGCAGTGGGATTGGTGCAATGCGCTGCGTCGCCGATAATCACCACGCCATCCTTCACATAGCAGTCAGCATGCGCGCGCGTTAACTCATAGACGTGGGCGCCCTTCATGTTGAGCGCCATACCTTGCAGGATCGGCGCCCTTTGCACCAGAAGGGCGGACAATGCGGCCTCGTCCATGCTCAGCCATTGCTTTGCGCTTCCCGCTGCTACCAGTACACCCACGCCTATCCTGTCAGGATGAGGCATGAGCAATACGCCGCCATCGCGATGAAAGTGTAAACGCATGGCATCTTGATACCCGGCAGGGCGATCAGCTTCCAGCCCGAGATACGCATGGTCGTAGGAAAACGACTTAAAGCCGATGCCTATGCGCTTGCGAACCAAGGAATGTTGACCATCCGCCGCTACAATCATGCGGCAACGTAATTCTTCTGCCGACTCACCTTGGCGATAGCGCACCCCGCAAGCGCGGCCTGTTGCATTGGCGCGGATGATGTCCACAAAACTGGCGGGCCGGATTACGCGCACATTCGGCAGCGAGGCGGCGCGCTCCATCAACACCGCCTCCAGGCGCGCATGCGGCAGCACAAAATAAGGGTGCGGCGCTTGTGGCGAAGTAAGCGGCGCTTGATAGACGTACTGATCGCCCGGCGCGTGAATCTCCATGTGATAAATCGGTCTGGCGCCCGCAGCTTCAATGGCTGAACGCAACCCCCATTTTGTAAGCAGTGCGCTTGATTTGGGCAGCAGGCTGTCACCGCGATGTATACCCCCCACTTGCGCGCGGCGCTCAATAACGGTGATGTGCATGCCATAAGCCGCCAGAGCGATAGCCGCGCCCAAGCCGGCTACGCCACCGCCAACAATCACGATGTCCGTCGTTATTTTTGGAACCTGTAGCTGATCGTCCACCCGTTCCCCTAAACGTCAAGCAGCGCGTCGCGGACAAATAAGCCGTAACGCGCCCGGCATCAAGCGGATTTCAACCGGGGTAGTAATTTGCGTCAGTTCTCCATCCAGTGTCACAGGGGCAGGGAGCGCACTACTAATGCTTATCGTGTCAGCTACACCGGAGCGAACGCCGCGGTGACCCAGATGTCGACCGAGCTTCAAGCGCGCAAAAATGGCGAAACGTTGAAACAGCGGCCGATCCAGGAATACGCAGTAGTCGAGCTGCGCATCGAAGATACTTGCCAAGGGCGCAATTCTATTGCCGCCAGCGTAGGTGGGCGTGTTGCAAAAAGAGGCAAACAGAACGTGCTCCTGGATCGCTGCGCCATTTACCTCGATGTGAAGCGCGCACGCCTCATACGTAAGCAAAGTCTTGACCGCCGCAAGCTGATAAAGCAATTTGCCGCGCCGCAGCCTTGAACGGTTGATATAGGTGAGCGCTGGCGTATCCATGCCGATGCCGGCAACACAGCAGTAGGGTATGTCGCCCGCCGCCGCAAGGTCGGCGCAGACAATGGCGCCGCTAACCAGAGCGCTCGCTGCCGCAACAGTTTTCAACGGCATGCCTGCGGCTGCCGCAAAATCGTTGCCGGTGCCTACCGGCAAAATACCCAAGGCGGTAGTTGAGTGCGTCAGGCCGCGCAGCGCGTAATGAACCGTACCATCGCCACCCGCAACGATGACGCGCGTGTAGTGTTTAGTTGCGGCGTCATTGCACAGATCGGCGACATGCTGCGCGCTGCGGCTTACACACCAATCGATAGATGACCAAGCGTCATTGAGCAGCGGCCTGATAGGCGCCACGCGCTGTAACGCACGCCCTGCCGCAGCCGCAGGATTGACAATGACCCGCGTCCTTCCTTGATCGCTGGCGCTCAAGATTGTTTGACTTCGACCATGACGGACACCCCGCCACGCGGCGCCATGGTGATGGAACGCAACACCGGTGTTACAGCACTTCGGTGCGTCAGAGAAAAGCGCAGACGTGTAATGAGTGTGGCTAGAATCACTTTCATTTCCAGCCAGGCGAACGCTTCTCCTGCGCAGCGATGCACCCCCCCTCCGAAAGGCAGGTATTCATGGGCCGCGTAACGCCGCTGCAAAAAGCGCTCGGGCATGAACACGCCGGGGTCGGGGTAAATGTCTTCGCGGTGGTGAGCCGCCACTATGCAGGCAGCGACCGGCATACCGGTCGGCAACAACATTCCATCAAGTTGCAAGGGTGCTTTCAATTTACGCACCACCTCTGCAACCGTGGGGTACAGCCGTAGGGTTTCCTTGCAGACTGCATCCAGGTAAGGCAGGCGCGCCAGCGTGTCCGCGTCCCAATCCCCAGCCCCATCCAGCTCGGTGCTAAGAGCCGCCAGCGTAGCGGGATAGCGCTTGAGCCAATAGATGCACCAGGTCAATGCAATTGCCGATGTTTCATGACCGGCAAAAATAAGCGTCATCAACTGATCACGTAACTCGCCCCGGCTAAAGCCTTTTCCTGATTCATCCCGCACACCCAGCAGTACATTCAACATGTGGTCTGCCTGGTCACTTGAAGAGCGCGCCGCATCAATTTCCACAAACAGCAGCCGATCAAGCTCGTCACGTGCGCGCGTAAATCTGGCGTAAGGACCTAAAACCGCCAAGCGCTCATGCATAGCCCGCGCCAGCATTAACTTTGGCCCCATCGCGGCCAGAGTATTCAATATTGCGTCGCGAAAGCGCTGCACTTTCTCTGCATCAACAATGCCCAGAACCGTACATAGGATCACCTCAATAGAAAGCTCGACGAGTTTGTCTTGCAGCCTGAATGGCCGACCCTGCGGCCAGCACGCCGCGTGAGCACGAGTAAGGGTCGCGATGCGTTCGGCTGATGCTTTGATACAGTCTTTGTGGAAGGCAGGCGCCATCAAGCGACGCTGCTGGAGATGCTGGTCGCCACTGGTGAGTAATACCGAGCTGTCGCCGAGCAGCGGCGACACCGCCTCGACGCTCCAGCGCTCAAACGCAGAGGGCGGCAAAGAAAATAAAGTACGCAGATGGGAAGGACGACTGATAACCACTACCGGTCCAAGAACAGTGGGTACGGTAAAAGCGTCGCCGTACTTTGCGACACAGCGCAGATAAAACTTGAGCGGGTTGTGAACATAACGCATGGTCTGCCATAACGCGCCGCGCGGGCCTTGTGGTAGATTGCTGCCCTGCGCATTTACTTTGCTAGCGCCAAACAAGAGCGTGCTCATAGTGCGCGTGTCAGACGCAAGAGAGCAAACACGGCCGAAGCAGAAAGCGGGAACCCGGCCAGATACTCCGGGAAAATCAAGTCGGCGCCCCACTTGCGCTTGTAGTCAGCCTGACTTTGTGCCGGATATATCAGGCGGCCATGCTGATAAAGAAATGCGCTGAGCCTGGACATGATGCGGCTAGCGCTCGTCGGCTCTTCACCCGTCATCACAAAAGGGGTAAAGCCAAAATGTAGATGGCCCACACCCTCCTGTTGCAGACGCGCAATCGCGAAGGCGTTGATAAGCTCCATAGCGCCCGGCGGGGCGTCCAGCCGGCGACGTGAGAGGTCATGCAAATAGCCGGGTTGCGCTCCCCAAGCTGGCACATAAGTGACAAAGGCGCGCGCGTTACCCTCCTGATCGAGCGCAACGAAAGTGCGTCTATAGTGGTCATGCGCATCGCTCGCCACGCCGACCATGAATGCCAGTTCCTTTTTTCGCTTGCCTTGCAACCATTCATCGCTGATAGATTGAATCTGGGCGTTAAGTGCAGCACTCGTTTCACAATCGCGCCCCATTTCCACTGCGCATAGCCCGGCCCGCTCAGCCCGATGAATTTTGTTGCGCAGCGCAATTTTGGCCGTGCCCTTCAGCGTGTAACCATCGAGACGCAGAACAAAAGTGCTGCCCAGCCGGTTAACCGTCGCACCCTGCGCCTCGAAGAGCTTCACTTGATGGTGGGGTACTTGCACAAACAATACGCGCCGCGCCGCCATGCGGGCATCATTGAGAAACGCCGTTAATAATTGCACGCTATCATGAGCTGGACTATGCACGCCGCCAAAAGCAATGCGGTGCTTACCCTGATCGCGGAAGCTGACAAAGCCATCCCTGCCCGGTATCCGGAACTGCTGGTTAAGCGGTGAGCACGCGAGAAAACCCGAAGGGTGGTTGATGTAACCCGCTTCATTCATATCAGTTGCTATTGCCGCGTGGCGTGGGTTCGAACAGCCGGGATACCGGCTTGAACACATTGCCAAAAACACCGCGATCTCCCGACAAGTGAATAGGCACGGCAAGCATGGCCCATTCCCAACCTAGCCACTGTCCCCAAAGAAAAATGATGCAACCCCAGGTTAAATAAGAATGCGTTACGTTGTAGAGGTAGTGATAGATGGGCGCGATCATACCCTTGCCCTGGCGTAAATAGGCGATCAGACCGGGGAGGTAACCGACTACATCGATGACAAGAAAAATCAAGGCAAAGCGCCACAGGTTCATATCCTTGAAGTGCCAGACGGCGAGAATGGTGCAAAGCGTCACTACGGCCAGATGTTCAGCGCGCATCAATGCGTAGGCGCCATCGCTGTGGCTCTTGTTAAATTTATCCATTCAATAATCCCGCGCGCGCCAGCAGCTTTGCGTGTTCGTGCTGCATCGATTCTTGTATGGTGCGCACTTGTTCCTCGTAGGGCGTGGCGGCGATGGTTTTGCCGGGTACAAACTCCGCGCCGCGGAATAGATCACCGTGGCGCTTCGCCACTGCGTCAAATAGCGACACGAAGCTGCGCACGTAGTAATCAAAAACTTCAGCCATAGCTTGTGTCGCCTCGCGGCATAGAGCCTGCACCGCGTGTTTTTTTGCGCTATCTGAAGCCAGCGCAGCTTTGATTAAAGCCGCGCCATAGCCCACATGCCGCGACTCATCGACAAAGGCGCTGCGCACCAGCGCAGCGAGAAAAGGATCAACGGGCTGCCAGTAACGTTCCTCGTAGGCGTAAAGCGGATGGGCCATGCCCTCGAAAATCAGGTTCATGAGAGTCAGCCCCTCAATAAAATCGCCGCGATCCACCACTTCGTAACAGCGTTCGATAAAACGCTTGAGCGGCGGAGACATAATTGACTGCGCTGCTTGTGCGGGCTTGCTTTGCGCGCTGGCGGCCAGAGTAAGGCGGCGCTGGAACATTTCCAGATGGCGCGCCTCGTCCAGCGTCTGCTGCGCACAGAAGTTCAGTGTATCGGCGTCGGGCGCGCTGCGTGTGAGCGCACCCGAAACACGCAAAGCCGCCTCTTCGAATATCACGAAGAGCGACAGGTCAAGGCGGTGAACTTCGGCAAGCGGCTTGTTTTCAAGAATGATGTGAGGTATGGCCTCACCCATTTCTTGCCAGCGGTCTTCTTCCTTCAGCCACTGGCGTCGCGACACCTGCGATACCCATCGATCAATGGAATAGTCGATGGTCATAAGGCTTTGTTCTCGCTCAGGCTTGTGTTCGCATACGGCGCGCTATAGCCGCGCGTTTGGTATCGGAGCCTCAGTGAGGCGAGCAGACCCGCGCCGTAGGTAATGATGAGAAGAGTCAACACCGCAGCAAAACTATCGCCCGCGTCCATCAACACCCCTGCGCCTAGCGCCATCAACAAGACCGCAAGCAAGCGCTCCGCCATCTTGGCCCATGCGGAACGGGACGGGTCTAGAAACGGCGGCCTCTGTCTGACAAGCAGCGCAAGCGCATAGAGCGTGGTTGCCGATATAGCAGCCGCAAAAATGACTGCCTGGTAGATGCTGAAGTAATCGATTGCCACCACACTGACAAGGCTGGCCGACAGCAATAGCGTCAAAGCGCGACGCGGGGTCAGTGACGGCGCATGAATAGCCGCCACTGCACGCGGTAACACGCGCTGACTGCCCATGACCGCGATGAGCCGCGACAGCCCCATATAGGCGCCGTTCAAGGAAGTGAGGGATGCCAGCAAACAAAGCGCAATCGCCACTGCAAGCGCAAGATTGCTGTGCGCGCTCCCGACTAGATCAACTTGCGGCAGCAAGGCTGCAACGCCCTGGGCTGCGCCGTCGGCGGGATTCACCATGCTTAAAGCCAGCAACACGAAACCATAAAGTAGCGCCAGCAGCAATACGCAGTTTTTCAGCGCCCAGGAAATATTTTCGCTGCTGCTTGACTCGATGTGCGCGCACACCAACTCAAATCCCATAAACAAGAACACGGCCTGCCCCACCGCGCTGGCAAAACTGACAGCAGAGGGCGGCGCGACCAGGAGCCTGCTGGCAAGATCGGCGCTGCTCGGGGCGTGCGTCATTATCCATACGCCGCCCGCTATCATGCCAATGACCAGCAGCCAGGTTGCCAGCGCCTGGATACGAAAACCTAAGCGCACGCCGATAATACAAATCAGCCACGACAACACGAGGAAGCCGCAAGCTATCTGGGCCGCAGTCAGCGGCAACCAGGGGCTGAGCAAATGACCAACAATGAGGGATTCCAGCGCGCCCAGCAAAATCATTAAAATCAAATAGGGAGCGATGACCAACATGCCGGCAGGCGGCCCCCACGCTCTTGCAACAAATGCAAACATGCCGGCACCGCTGGGCACGGTATGTACCAGGTGTCCAAACGCCCCGGCCAGCAAACGGCAGATCACAAAAGCAAGCGCGATGGCGCCGAGCGACCAAAGCCCCGGCGCCGTCTTGCGAATCATAATCAGGCCCAGGATACAAACGCTGGCGACAGCAGTGCCTGTGCCCAAGGCCAGCAAGGTGGATTTGCCGTGTTTGTATGATTGCTTTGATTCAGTCATGTAAGCAATGTCCACTATGGAGCGCAAAGCATGCTGGCAATATAGTCAACACGCATAAAGTCTGCCTCACGGCCCGCTAGCGTGAGTTCGCCAAACAGGTAAGGCTGATTCGGGTTGAGCCTCAAGTGTAGGATATCCATCAAGATTTGCAGCGTGGAAGTGACAATCAGGTCGCATTCTTTGCTGTCTGTAGTCACAGCATGAACGCTCCCCTTCCTCACATCCAGGGTCACCTGCTGGGGTGCGTTGGCGGCCTGCAAGCGCACCACACAATCCCAATCCATCTGGTCAGCACAAAGCTTCGAGTCCGCGTGATACAGCGCCACAAAATTTTCCGCAGCAGTCATGAGTGTCTGGGTGCTCATGCCGTTTCACAATCAACAGCCGCGCCAGGGTGGGCGGCATGAGAAACATCACCGTAGCCAGTGGCGCGCGGATGGCGCGCTGTGAGCCCATGCATGGCAAGCGCAAAGCCATGCTGTTTTGCCAGATCAAGAATAGCATCCACTTGCGCAATGCCGATATTGTCGCCAATACCATGATCGTGTGTCGCGCCCGCGAGCGCAAGCAGTATGGTTTCCGACAGGCAGGCAAGCGTAACGCCCGGCGGATGGCCCTGTAGATTACCTGCGCCGATGCGCTGCGGCGCACCGGGCAGCGCCACCAGCCCGGCGTCTATCACGGTGATGTCATGTCTTGCACGCATTGCGCTAGAGGTGTCAAAGGGGCGCGCAACGTCACAGATGACTGTGCCTGGACTGATGCACAGAGACAGCGCATCGAGAATCGGACGCGTGGACGAGCTGGCAGAAATAATGACGTCGCAATGCTCAAGCAGCGCAATTTTGTTGCTGGTTGTCATGGCGGCGCGGCCCAAGCCCTTCAGGCGCGCTGCTACGCGGTCAATCGCGGCGACATCGCTGTTGGGATTGCCAACTAACACGATTTCACGTGGCGACGCGCGCGCGAGCAGTTGCGCCAGTAGTGCGCCTACCGAGCCGCGCGCGCCGACTATGCCCACTCGGCAGTCTTGCATCTTTCGCTGTTGTTGCTCCAGCACAAATTGCAGTGCGCTGAAGGTCATTCCCGCAGTGAGCAGGTTGCCGCTGGTAATGACCGCGCCGCGACCGGTTACTGCTTGTCCATTGCGTGTGAAGATGCTGGTAAAAGCCCCCAGACCGACAACCTTTGCCCCTCTGGCGCAAGCCAGATCGACAGCATTTGCGATGGCTTTACAAACCACCTCGCGACCACGCTGTAGCATTTGGTCGGGCAACAGGGGCAGGCCGATCAGGGCGCCGCGCACGCGCGCTCCTTTGGCGGAAGTTATTTCTGGAATAGTGCACACCAAGCCGGCGGGCAATTGCGCAGAATAGTCGCAGTAATCCGATAATTCCTGCGGTGACAAGTGCGCAAAGCTCGGGTCGTTCAGGACAACATCGTCAAGAGTCGTTGGATGAATTATGAACGCATAGTCCAGCGCGGTCTGCGCGGATCGGCGCCGGTATTGCGGCAACAATAGTGGCGCAGCGCCTGACACGGACCGTCGCTGCGCTGAACCGTTCGCGCCGCCTGACCGCATCACGCTACGCACTATCTGGTGCGAGGCGCGTGCTTCCCACAGCGCGAGCGTTTGTTCCAGCCCGTCCAGTATCTGCGCGATGTGTTGCGGCTGCGCAATAAGCGGCGGCGCTATGCGTATGACGTTATTGTCATTTAACGTCGGCAGCACGAGCACGCCATGATTTTTCGCGAGTACGGAAGCAAATAGAAATGCGTTCAATCCCTGGTGATGTAGATAGGTCAAAAAATAGCCTGCGTCCCAGGCGGGTTCACGCAACTCAAGGGCGCGCATCAAGCCCCTGCCGCGAACCGCCGCGACGCTGCGAGGGAAGCGGCCTGCCAGCGCGGCCAGGCCGTTTTCCATTTGCGCGACAATGCGTGCAAGATTTTCCTGAAAAGCGCTTTGTTGCAGTTCGCGCAGCACCGTCAGACCCACAGCGCAGGCGATATTGTTGTTGGCAAAGGTGGAGGAGTGGGCGAGTGCAAAGGCCGGGTCCCAGTATTTTTCATTGACGAGACAGGCGCCAAGCGGGAAAACTCCGCCACCTAGCGCCTTGGCAACCAGCAGAATGTCGGGCGCTACCTCATCGTGCGCGCAAGCAAAAGCGGCGCCGGTACGGAACAGCCCGGTTTGAATTTCATCCGCAATAAATGCCACGCCGTGTTCCGCGCAGAGTTTTTTTGCTGCCTTCAAGTAGCCCTTGGGAGGCGCGAATACCCCACGTTCACCTTGTATCGGCTCGACAATAAAGCCGGCGCATTGCGCGCCGTGGGCGCGCAAAAACTCTGCGAGTGCGGCAATATCGCCAAATTCCACACGCGCGAATCCGTTAGCCTGTTGATGATGCTGCAATGAAAAATCCAGACGATCAGAGGCGGCCAGCGCTCCCATGGTTTTACCGTGATAGGAGCCGCACGCCGAGACGATAAGCGCCCGCGCGCTGCGCATGCGCACCAGCTTTATCGCTGCCTCGACTGTCTCGGCGCCGGAGGTGGTAAAAACACAGCGGTTAAATGCGCCCCCGGCCAGTTTATAGAGCTCGCGCGCGAGCGCCTCGGCATACATAGCCGGGTAGGGCTGCACCATGGCAGGCACGCCAGCTTGCAGAGCGTCGTTAATGGCCGCCTTGACGGACGGATGATTGTGTCCCAACGCAAGTGCGCCGTACTGCGCGTAGGCATCGAGAAAACGACGACCGCTGTCATCGGTCAACCAAACATCTTCGCCGTGTGTAAAGTGCCGCTCCAAACCGGCAAATTGCATCAGACCCTGTCGTTCAGGATTGAGCGCGCTGCTAGCGTAGACATCAAATGGGTTGGGATATATCTGATTCACAACACTAGGCTCCGCGCAATCGCATCCAACCCGATGCAAGGGAAAAACACGTTTTTCTCAGCCACTCACCGGGAATCAGTGGAGCGCTGTTGCGAAACCAGGGTAACAAAGCGGGGGATGATTTTTGCGTAACCATCTCTGCCACCCACCTGCCAGACTGGACGCTCAAAGCAACACCGTGGCCGCAAAAACCGCCGACATAAATCACCTTTTGATTGGACGCGAGCGAGCCGATCACCGGCAGGCCGTCCAAGGTGTAATCGATGGCGCCGCACCATTGCCGCGCGATTTTCAGCGACTCACCTCCAGGAAAGGTGCGCCTTAGCTCTTGCAACACGTCGTGAAACACCGGGGTTGCACACTGCGCAGTAGCGTAAGCGGGCGCACCACCGCCAAACACAATACGCTTATCGTGACTGAGACGGAAATAATTAAACAACGGTCGCGAATCAATGATGCATTCGCGATTTTGCCATCCAAGTTGGGCAAGCTGTGTGGGCGATAGCGGCGAAGTAGCGACGACCTTGAGACGGATGGGAATGATACGGCCCGTCAAACGTGCAAGAGCGGTGGATTCCGATGCAGTTGCAAGAATGACCGTGCTGGCCTTTATCGTTTGGCCCGAAACAAGTCGCAAAGAAGGCATGGCGCCTTGCCCGATGGCCAGCACTTTGGTTTGGCAAATAATTTTCCCGCCGCGCAACTGGATCGCGCGTGCCAGGCCGTGCAGTAGTTTGACGGGGTTGAGCGTGGCGGCGTCAGGAAAATAAAGTGCGGCCAGTGCACGGCGCTTTAGCTGGCGATCACCGGTATGGAGACGTACCCGTTCAGCCAGTGCTGAAGCATCAAGCCGCATGCAAGGCTGCGCGGCGGCTTCCAATGCTTCCGCCTGTTTTTTCAGGCGCGCCTCGCCGTCATTTCCGTAAGCAACCACGAGTTGACCCACGACGTCATATTCGCAATCAATATTCTCGGCGGCAAGGACTTCACCGACGTAGCGCACCGCAGCACGCGTTTTTTGATAGGCGTCCGCCGCCCGCTGTAGTCCAAGACGTTTCACCAAGCGCGCAAAGTCTTGCCCGATGCCCGGAGTCACCATGCCCGTTGTACGACCGGAGGCGCCATTGCCCAGATCTGCTGCGTCCAGAACGAATACTGTGGTATCGGGGCGTTGCTGCAATAAATGATAAGCGCAGGAAAGCCCCGTCAATCCTGCGCCTACAACGGCCACATCGACCATCGAAGGCAGGTTAGCGGAGCAATCCGCCAACTGGAGCGGAGGCTGCCAGATTGCGTTATCACTCTGGCTATTCAAACGGCGCCCCGATCCAACGCCTGCCCCACTGCTGCTTGCCGACGCACCCGCCAGATACGCGCGTCAATGTAGTAGTGATGAAAAGCCACACCCCAACCTAATCCGATGAGCACATTGCGCCATAGATCACCATCGGCAGTTGCCACACCGATGACGCGCGGCGCGTACCAGAGCAAACCGAAGCCTATGCCTGCCGCCGCATATAAGCCTATCGATCCCATAGGGACGCGCTGATGGCCGTGCTCGTATTGCCAAACAATACGGTGATATTGTAGGTTGTGAAAAATAGTCAGCACCGCCGTTATCACTAACAGGTTGTCGAGCACGGCGAAGGTGAGGTTGCTGAAGCCCACCACTATCATCAGAAACAAATGCCGCGGACCCAGGCGCTGGTGCTGCGTCGATTCGCGCTGCTGTGATGTGCGGTAAAGCCAGAACCCCACCAGGGCAAGCAAAAACAGCAGCGCGCCAGCGTCCAGCGCCAAGCGCAGCGGGGCAAGCCATGTGTCGGGCAAGAGCACAGGCAAGCCGCTGGATTGGTATGCGTCTGAGAGATTGAAACGTAAAAATGGATAAGCGCTACCCACCCAAAGGAACAATGCATCGGGCGCAAACAGCGACGGCGTTTTGCCTTCCTTGCGCCGGTAAAGGGCCAGAAAGCCATAGTGCTGACGGATCAAGTGGTAGTAGGCCCAAAGATAAGCGAGTGATAAAAAAATGCCAAACAGCCATCCTGCTTGCCCCACCACAGAAGGGTGAGGCACGCAGCAGAAGTAGTCGAGCATAGCCACTGCGGGGCCGAGCAAAAGCCAGGCAAAGCTTTTGCTGCCCGGCAGCGCCGCTTTTGACTGCGCGTCTGCGGCAAAGTAGGTGCGCGCATAAGTCGCCATAACATGACTGCCATCGAAGATCACGCCCCAAAACAACAGCAGCCAGACAGCGGGATGAAGCACAGAGTAATTGCTTTGGTCGAGCTTGGGCAAGGCCAGGAACGCCAGCAACAGCAACACACCAGCCAGCGCAGACCCTTGAAACCATAGCAGATCCTGGGAGCGCGATACCACCCAGATTTGTCGCCCCTGCACTCCAGCTACCGTGTCGTTATTTTTCATCGAGACCCAAGAGATGTTGGCATTTTTTGGGTTGCGCGATAAAGCCGCTCTCCCAAGCTACATCATGCCTGATTTGATTTGAGGTCAACGTTAAACCCCGCACCAGTTTTGTATGATGGTGGTGTACGCATCAATTGACTGTTCGATGCGGCTCATGCTGCACCATTCGTCGGTCTGGTGCGCCATCACCGGCTCGCCGGGGCCGACGATGAGCGTGGGCGCGCCATCGAGGGCGCGTTTGAGATCGGCGCCGTCGGTGGAAAACTGGATGGTCTTGGGTGTCGGGCGCGCGTCGATGAAAGGTGTCATCACCTCGAACACACTTTGAATCCACTCGTTGTCAGGCTCGGAATAAAGCGGCGGCGTATCAACCAGCTTGCGCACCTGTCCGCCGTGTTTGCCGAGCAGAGTCTGTAACGAATGGCACAGATGCACATGATCGATGCCGGGAACGGTGCGCATGTCGAGCGTGAGCTTGGCTGAATCGGGAACCGAGTTGGTGTTGAGTCCGGCGTGCAGGGTGGAGATATTTAGCGTCGGTTTGCCCATCACGACGTGCGACTCAACGTTGAATTTGAATTGTTCGAGTTCGTGTATGCAACGCGTCATTTTCAGGATGGCGTTCTCGCCTTCCTCGGGCATAGAGGCGTGCGCTGTTTTGCCGCGCGTTTCCACTTCAAACCAGCACAGTCCCTTGTGTCCGATATAGGGGTAATTGGCGCTCGGCTCGGCAACCACAATGGCGCCTGCGCGATCTAGCAGGCGCTTGTCGGCGAGATACTTGGCGCCCTCGCAGCCGACTTCCTCACTCGCAGTCAGCACCAGCAGCAGACCTGGTGTGTTGTGCAAAT
>JAYWAM010000313.1:0-9307 GCA_043782425.1 Betaproteobacteria bacterium | reverse complement strand
CGTTCCGGTGGAGAGGGAGAAAACCCCCTCTCCCGCTTGGGCGGGAGAGGGCTGGGGTGAGGGTGGGCTGTCACTAATTAGGGAATGCTCAATAGTTTACAGCGATACACCGCCAGGTCCCCCAGCAGATTGGGCAGCAGCGTCACGGCTCGTCCCTCGGTCAGCACCACGCGCTCGACCACATTCACTTTCAGTTTGGCGCACAGGCCTTCGAAATCCTTGAGCGTGCAAAGGTGGATGTTAGGCGTGTTATACCACTGGTAGGGCAGGCTGTCGGACACCGGCATGCGGCCGCGCAAAATATCCAAGCGGTGACGCCAGTAGCCGAAGTTGGGAAAGGTGACAATCGCTTCGCGTCCCACGCGCAGCATCTCGCTCACTGTCTGCTCGGTATGGCGCATCGCCTGTAGCGTTTGGGAAAGAATCACGTAATCGAACGACTGATCGTCGAATTCCGCCAGCCCGCCTTCCAGGTCGCGTTGCAAAACATTGACGCCGTTGGCGACGCAACTCACCACCGATGCGTGGTCGATTTCAATGCCGTAAGCACGCACCTGTTTTTCGCGCGTCAGGTGCGCCAGCAGCGTGCCATCGCCGCACCCCAGGTCGAGCACGCGCGAACGCGGCGCAATCCAGCCGACAATGGCGCGAAAATCGGGGCGCGACATCATAGGCTCACCCGCGCTTGCAGATAGGTGCGCACCAGATTGAGATAACTCTCCTCTTCGAGCAGAAAAGCGTCGTGGCCGTGGGGCGCGGCGATTTCGGCGTAAGTGACATCGCGTTCGTTGTCGATTAACGCCTTGACGATTTCGCGCGAGCGCTCGGGCGCGAAGCGCCAGTCTGTGGTGAAGGAAATCACCAGAAATGCGGCGCTGGCAGGCGCCAGCGCTTTGCGCAAATCACCGCCGGTTTCAGCGGCCGGATCAAAGTAATCGAGCGCCTTGGTGATACGCAGATAGGTGTTGGCATCGAAGTACTCGGAAAATTTTTCGCCCTGATAGCGCAGGTAAGATTCGATCTGAAATTCGGGTTCGAAAGTATAGTTAAGCCCGGTGCGCAACTGACGGCCGAATTTGCGCGCCATCTGTTCATCGGAAATGTAAGTGATGTGGCCGATCATGCGCGCCACGCGCAACCCCTGGCGCGGCTTCACGCCATGTTCGGTGAAATGACCTTGATGAAAATCCGGGTCCGATACGATGGCGTGGCGCGCCACTTCATTGAAGGCGATATTCTGTGCCGAAAGATTGGGCGCAGCGGCAATCACCAGCGCATGGCGGATGCGCTGCGGGTAGCGCGTCGCCCACGCCAGCGCCTGCATGCCGCCCAGGCTGCCGCCCATGACTGCGGCAAACTGGCGGATGCCGAGCTGGTCGGCGAGCCGCGCTTGCGCATCCACCCAGTCTTCCACCATCACCATGGGAAAGTCCGCGCCATACGCCTTGCCTGTGGCCGGGTTAAGCGAAAGCGGGCCGGTCGAGCCGAAGCACGAGCCGAGATTGTTTACGCCGATGACAAAAAAGCGCGTGGTATCGACCGGCTTGCCCGGGCCTACCATGTTGTCCCACCAGCCGACATTGGCAGGCTCTCCCGCATAAACGCCAGCCACATGATGCGAGGCATTCAGCGCATGACAGATGAGGATGGCATTGGAGCGCTCCGCGTTCAATGCGCCGTAGGTTTCGTACACCAGCTCATAGCGTTCCAGCACGGCGCCCGAGCGCAGGCGCAGCGGCGTATCGAAGACGGCGCGGCTGGGCGAGACGATTCCAACGGATTGCGGTGCGGCAGTCATAATAAAAAGCCCGATCAGCTTGTCGGCTAATCGGGCTTCGAGAATTCTCGGGCACGCTTTAGCGGAATTTAGAGGTTTTCACCTCAGCGCCCGCAAGCTGATTTTCAAATCGGCGCAACCCGAAAGTTACGCGAGCGGCAACAACCTGTCAATTGCTAATTCAGCCATTTTTCCGTTTCGACGCCAAACGCAATTTCCTTCGAAAAATAAGCCGTGGTGTAAGTCTTCTGTAACCGGCGTTGTGCAAGCCGACACATGCACAGCCACAACACTTCCCACACACTCCGTTACAATGAGAAACCGCAGCGACAACCAGCGGAAAAACCAAGGGGAGCAAGCCATGAGCGAAAGCATGTTACCGCAGGCCGATGAGGCGCTGCCGCAAGCGGCGCAACGCATGCATCATCAATTCACCTTCACAGGCGATGAGTCCGAGTATTTTGGTATTTGGATCGTCAATCTTTTACTTTCCATCGTCACCCTGGGAATTTATTCGCCGTGGGCCAAGGTGCGCAGGAAACGCTACTTTTATGGTCACACTTGGGTGGCGGACAGTAATTTTGAGTATCACGGCAATCCTATCGCCATTCTCAAGGGCCGCATTATCGCGCTGCTGGCGCTGGCGCTTTATTCGGGCGCGGGCTATTACTCACCCAAGACTGCCCAAGGAGTTCTCGTCATTCTTGCCTTGCTGGCGCCCTGGCTGATCGCGCGCTCTATGGCTTTCAACGCATTCAATTCAAGCTACCGGGAAATTCGTTTTCATTTCAAGGCCAGCTATCAAGATATATTTAAGGCAATCTGGCCTTTCATTGTGATGGCCATCGTTCTTTTCTTCCTACCGCAGTACCGCCCCGAGGAAAAACGCATGCCAAGCGCAATTGAATGGGTGGTTATATTTCTTCCCATGCTGCTTGTGTTGCTGGTCTATCCTTACATTATGGGTGCAATCAAGCGTTTGCAGGTCAATCACTCTTCATATGGCAACGCGCCGCTGGCGATTTCCGCCACCATAGGCCAGTTCTACAAGCTTTACTTTATTGCCTTTGCGATTGCTCTTGGCGGGGTGATAGTTCTGGGTGTAACGATTGCGATTCTGGTATTTATTCCTATCATCGGCTGGATGGCGATTCCGTTCGTTTATCTATTTTTTGGCGCTTTGTATACGGGCTACCTGCGCTCGCGTGTCACCAACCTGACATTCAACTCGACCACGCTGGGTGATGGCGTCAAATTTATCAGCATCATGACGCCCATGAGTCTGGCGAAAATCTACTTTGTCAACCTGGTGGTCATTTCTTTCTCTTTAGGCTTAATGATTCCCTGGGCTGCGGTGCGCGTCGCGCGCTACCGCGCCAGTGTGATGGTGCTTGAATCAGCCGGCGACCTGGACACTTTCGTTGCCGAGGTGGGGCAACAAGTCGCCGCCACGGGCGAGGAAATGGGCGAGTTTTTCGACGTGGATTTGTCGCTCTGATGGAAAACACCACGGAAAGCACGGTGGGAAACGCTGTGACGACCATCAACGCTGATTTCTACGATGGCAGAAACTCGCGCCGCCACCAGGTGACCCTGGTGGTGAGCGACGGCAGCGTGACAGTAAGCGGCGCTGACGTTGAATTTAGCGTACCTGCCGATGTTGTAAGAATCTCGCCGCGCCTGGGCGGCATGCCGCGCCGCATTGCATTTCCCGACGGCGCTGCAGCGTTGACGCGGGATCACGAGGCAGTAGATGCCGCCTTTAGGCACGCGGCGCGCAGCACCCTGGCGCATCGCCTGGAGTCGCACCGCAAATTTGTTATCTTTGCGCTGATTCTTACCATTGGCCTGTGTTGGAGCGGTTATCGCTACGGCGTACCGTGGGCGGCGCGCGAGATTGCCATGGTGCTGCCGGCGAGCCTGGAAGCGGATCTTGCGCAAGAAAGTTTGAAGGCGCTCGATGATTATGTGTTTGCGCCGAGCAAGCTCGACGCGCCACGCCGCGCCGCGCTGACAAAGTCGTTCTCCGAACTGCGCGCCACTTCCGATCAGCCTGAATCGGTACGTCTGGAGTTTCGCGATGGCAACTGGATCGGAGCCAATGCGTTCGCCTTGCCCGGCGGTATCATTGTCATGACTGACCAACTGGTGAAGATCATGCCCGACGACAAGCAGATTATCGCCGTGCTGGCGCACGAGCTCGGCCACGTCCAGCATCGTCACAGCTTGCGTTATGTGTTGCAAAATTCGGCCACCGCGCTGCTGGCGATGGCGGTTTATGGTGACGCCTCTGCCGTGGCCGGTATTGCGGCGACCGTGCCGACGGCCTTGGCGCATGCGCAGTATTCACAGAGCTTTGAACGCGAGGCGGATAGTTATGCATTCGATCTGCTGAAAAAAACCGGTCGCTCTCCGCGCGAACTGGGGTTAGCGCTCCAGACGCTTGAGGCTTCGGTGGGAATGGAAGACGCGGAAAGCAAGACAGACAATAAACCAGAAGGCAAGACCAAGGAGAAAGGACGTAAGCGGGATTTTGGTTATCTGTCCACCCATCCTGCGACGCAAGACAGAATCCAGGCGGCCGAGGATGCGGCGCGCTGAGGATGCTTGGCGTGAGGAGCTAAACTATGACAAGATCACTCAACGCCCATCGTGGTTTCCACCATACGCGCTACATCGCGCTAAGCGTTGAGGCGACGATTGCCGAGGCTTTTTCCGCACGCGCAACGCGCTCGCCGAATGCTTGCGCCTACCGTGAATACGATCAAGCGCAGCAGAAGTGGCGTGACTATTCATGGCGTGAAATGGCCGACATCATCGCCCGCGCGCGCGAGGGCTTTCGGCGCGAAGGGCTGCAAGCGGGCGAACGCATCGCCATCATGCTCAAAAATTGCGTGTGTTGGGTGGTCGCCGATCAGGCTGCTTTTGCTCATGGCCTGGTGCCAGTTCCGCTGTTTGTCGATGATCGCCCCGAGAACGTGGCTTTCATCATCAACGATGCGGCGGTGCGGCTGATTGTGATTGAAGGTGAAGAACACTGGAAGCGCCTCAAAAGCGTCAAGGAGCAGCTTACGTCGCTGAAGCGCATTCTCACCATCAAGCCGGTAGCAGATGAATCCGAGCCGCGCTTGCAAACGTTATCGGACTGGATGCCCAGTACGCCCGGCAGCTTCGAGCGCCCGCCCGGCAAGGGCGGCGACTTGGCGACCATTGTTTACACCTCAGGCACCACCGGGCGACCCAAGGGCGTGATGTTGTCGCATCGCAACATCCTCGCCAATGTGCAATCGGGATTGGCTGATTTTGAGGTCTACCCCGATGATCTTTTTTTGTCTTTCCTGCCGCTGTCGCACATGTTTGAGCGCACTGCCGGTTACTATCTCAATATCGTTTCGGGTGCGGGTGTGGCGTTTGCGCGCTCGGTGCCGCAGTTGGCCGAAGACCTCAAGTCCATCAAGCCCACGGTGCTGATGTCGGTGCCGCGTATTTATGAGCGCTTTCTTGCCGCCATCAACGAGCAGCTCAAAAAAGCCAGCCCCATCAAGCACAAGTTGTTCGACCTGGCAGTGGATGTTGGCTGGGCGCGCTTCGAGCATCAGCAAGGCAGAGGGCCGTGGCAGCCTGGGTTACTGCTATGGCCGATTCTAAAATCGCTGGTGGCGGACAAAATTCTCGAACGCCTTGGCGGACGTCTGCGTCTTGCCATCAGCGGCGGCGCAGCGCTATCGCCTGCGGTGTCGAAAGTTTTTGTCGGTCTTGGCCTGCCCATCTGCCAGGGCTATGGGCTGACGGAAGCCAGCCCCTTGCTGACGGTCAACCGGCTTGCCAGGAACGATCCGAAAAGTGTCGGCCCGGCAATCACCGGTGTGGAATTGAAGATAGGCGAAAACAGCGTGTTGTTCGCGCGCGGCCCCAACATCATGCTGGGCTATTGGAATAATGCCGAAGCGACACGCGCCGTGCTGTCTGAAGATGGCTGGCTGAACAGCGGCGATCAGGCGCGCATTGACAACGATTTCGTTTACATCACCGGGCGTATTAAGGAAATCATCGTGTTGGGCAATGGCGAAAAAGTGCCGCCGGTGGACATGGAGCTCGCCATTTTGCTTGATCCGCTGTTTGAACAAGTGCTGATTTACGGTGAAGGGCAGCCCTTTCTGACGGCATTGGTCGTACTGAACGACGAGGAGTGGGCGCGTGTGGCGGCGCACAACGGTTTAACGGCCAACCTTGCCGGTGAAACCAAGGACAAGGCCGAGAAATTCATCACCCAGCGCATTGCCAAGCTCATCAAACAATTTCCCGGTTTTGCCCAGATACGGCGCGTCGCCATCGTGGCGGAAAAATGGACCATCGATAACGGCTTCATGACGCCCACGTTGAAACTTAAACGCAAAGTCATTTTTGACAAATACCGCCCCCTTATCGACGCCATGTATAAAGGACACACCCTGTGAAATTACCCGAAGGCAAGCAGCCCACGTTACGCATCATCCCCATGCCCGCCGACACCAACGCCAACGGCACCATTTTCGGCGGCTGGGTGATGGCGCAGGTTGATCTGGCCGGCAGCGTGCCGGCGTTCGAGCGCGCACAAGGCGCGGTGGTGACGGTGGCGGTGAATTCATTCCAGTTCAAGGAGGCGGTGTTCGTCGGCGACGTGGTGAGCTTCTATGCGCAGATACAGAAAGCGGGGCGGACTTCAGTGACGGTAGACGTTGAAGTCTATGCGCAACGCGGGCGCGATGGCCGCGGCAATGTAGTGAAAGTCACCGAGGCGACATTGACCTACGTGGCCGTCGACAAGGATCGCAAGCCGCGGCCCCTGCCGCTGGAGGCTTGAGGCCAGTTGAACCACAAAGCACACAAAGATCACAAAGGAAACATGTAAACCCGTGTAGCAGGGTGCGATTCAAAGTGATGTGAAAATGAGTTTAAGTAACCTCAGAACAAGTGTCGTCCCCGCGAAAGCGGGGAACCATTTTTCTCTTGAAAAAAAATGGATTCCCGCTTTCGCGGGAATGACAAATCAGGTGAACTCATTCCCACTTATATCGAGAATTAGAAGTTTTCTACATCAGCCCGTGTAGGGCGCAATAACCAACGGGCATTGCGCCGCATGTTTCTTCAACCATCCGGTGCAATGCGCTATCGCTTATTGCACCCTACGCGTTACGCTGCTCGCCGACCTTGACGATTTTCATGGTATTGGTGCCGCCCGATTGGCCGATGGGCTCGCCCATGGTGATGACGATGATGTCGCCCCTGTTGACCACACCCTGATCGAGTAAAACTTTTTCAGCCTCATAAAGCAGCCTCTCGCGGTCGTGGCCCTCATAGGCGAGCGTGAAGGGGCGCACGTCGCGGAACAGCGCAACCTTGGTCTGGGTTTCGGCTTCCGGCGTCAAGGCAAAGATAGGCACGCCCGAATTGAGGCGCGACATCCACAAAGCCGTCGAGCCCGATTGCGTCAGGGCGGCGATGGCTTTCACCTTGAGATGATGCGCGGTGAACAGCGCGCCCATGGCGATGGATTGATCGACGCGCGTGAACACGCGGTCGAGAAAATCGCGATCCAGAGTCACGGAGGCGGATTTTTCCGCTTCGCGGCAGATGCGCACCATGGCTTCAACCGTTTCGACCGGGTACTGGCCCGAGGCCGATTCAGCCGACAGCATCACGGCATCGGTGCCGTCCAGCACCGCGTTGGCGACATCGGAAACTTCGGCGCGCGTGGGAATCGGATTGGAGATCATTGACTCCATCATCTGTGTGGCGGTGATGGTGAGCTTGTTCCTTTCGCGCGCCATGCGGATCATGCGTTTTTGCAACGCTGGCACGGCTGCGTCGCCCACCTCCACCGACAGGTCGCCGCGCGCCACCATGATGCCGTCGCACGCTGCCATGATTTCCTCCAGCGCGGGGATGGCCTCGGCGCGTTCAATCTTGGCGATCAGCATGGCGCGCCCACCCGCAGCGCGCATCAGCTCGCCCGCCATGTACATATCCGCGCTTGATTTGGGGAACGACACCGCCAGAAAATCCGCCTTCATCGCGGCGGCGGTCTTGATGTCCTGCATATCCTTTGGCGTCAGCGGCGGTGCGCTGAGTCCACCGCCCCTGCGGTTAATGCCTTTGTTGTTGGACAGCACGCCGCCGGCCTTCACCACACAGCGAATCTCGTTACCGCGCACGTCATCTACATCAAACACCAACAAGCCGTCATTGAGTAGCAGCACGTCGCCGGATTTCACGTCGCGCGGCAAGTCTTTGTAATCGATGCCGACGCGCTCCTGGTTACCCAATTCGCATTTTGCATCGAGCACGAATGGGTCGCCCGCTCTCAGCATGATCTGGTTGTTCTCGAATCTACCGACACGAATTTTGGGGCCTTGCAAGTCGGCCAGCAAACCCACCGCCCTTCCGTGCTTTGCGGCGAGTGAGCGCACCAAGGCGGCGCCATCCAGATGATCCTGTGCAGTTCCGTGCGAGAAATTCAGCCGGAAAACATCCACGCCGGCCAGGACCAGTTTGCTCAGAACCTCAGCGCTGCTGGAAGCAGGGCCGAGGGTGGCGACGATTTTTGTTGCGCGCGACATTGATTACCTTTTTGTTTTTTCTCCCTCTCCCGCAACGCGGGAAAGGGCCGGGAGAGGGTGTTGTAACGCTTATTTCGCGCCCATCCACGCCACGGTGGTATCGAGCATGCGGTTGCTAAAGCCCCACTCGTTGTCGTACCAGCTCGATACCTTGACGAGGGTGCCTTCGGATACCTTGGTCAAGGTGGCGTCAAAAGTGCTCGAAGCCGGGTCGTGGTTGAAGTCCACCGAGACCAGCGGGCCGGTGTTGTAGTTGAGTATGCCCTTGAGCGCGCCTTGCGAGGCGTCTTTCATGATGGCGTTGACTTCGTCGACGCTGGTGGCGCGCTTGGCGACGAACGATAGATCGACCAGCGAGACATTGATGGTCGGCACGCGGATGGCGAAACCGTCGAGCTTGCCGTTAAGCTCGGGCATCACCAGACCGACGGCTGAGGCGGCGCCGGTCTTGGTGGGGATCATGGACATGGTGGCCGAGCGCGCGCGGCGCAGGTCTTCGTGATACACATCGGTGAGCACCTGGTCGTTGGTGTAGGAATGGATGGTGGTCATGAGACCGCACACCAGACCGACTTTTTCGTGCAGCGGTTTAACCAGCGGGGCTAGGCAGTTGGTGGTGCAACTGGCGTTGGAGATGACGGTATGCGCGGCTTTGAGGATGGCGTGGTTGACGCCATAGACAATGGTGGCGTCCACATCTTTGCCGCCGGGGGCGGAGATGATGACTTTCTTGGCCCCGGCAGTGAGGTGGGCGGAGGCTTTTTCTTTGCTGGTGAATAGACCCGTGCATTCGAGCACTACATCGACATTCAATTCTTTCCACGGCAGCTCAGCCGGGTTGCGCTTGGCGCAGACGCGAATCTTGTCGCCATTGACCACCATGTACTCGCCTTCGACTGCGACTGTGCCGGGGAACTTGCCGTGGGCGGTA
>JAYWAM010000312.1:0-3566 GCA_043782425.1 Betaproteobacteria bacterium | reverse complement strand
AGACGAACTCGACCGCCTTACGGAGCAGTGGATCGTAGATCACGAACATGATCAACGCTGAACCGGAAATGTGGTCAAGAACTCGGCACTCTTGAGTGAATTAGGAAAAGCTCAATAAAGCATTCGAGGGCAGGCTACAGCGGGGAACCATTTTCCTTTTTTAAAAATGGATTCCCGCATTCGCGGGAATGACAGGACTTGTTCGGAGGTTCCCTAACTCTACCTTTTTTGCCAAACAATCCGCCTTATTCCAAATCGCGATAGAAACGACCTTTACGAGCGGGCTTGCCCGCGATCTGGCTGATATCGCGGGCAAGCCCGCTCCAGGACGGCAGATTTAGACGCGCTTCTATCGAGAATTGAAATTATGCTGACTCTGTTTACTTCCTGAGTTCAAGCGGCAAGACATAGTCCGGGTAACGTTTGCGGAATTTAGCCAACTCTTCTTCGGCCTCTTTGGTCTTTCCCTGCGCCTTCAACGTTGTGATTTGCTTCAACCACTCTTGCGGGGCTTTGACTTCTTCAAGTTTGTCTCTCCCCTTCAGCCTGAAATCCTGCGGCGCAGCGGCGCTACCCTGCTTTTCTCCGGACAATGGCTGCACGGCGCCACTGGCTGTGGCAGCGCCAAGCGCTGGCTGCGCTGTGTCGCGGCTGGTCGCCTTGTCGGCGGGTGGCTCTGGCGCGGCGAAGGGAGCGGGCAAAGGTTTGTTTTGCGCCACAGCTTCATTCAGCGGCTGCCGCGCAACAACAGGCGAGGCCAAACGAGTACGCGCATCATTAGTGATCTTCTGCTCGGCACTGAAATGGTCCTTGTCGGCCTTCTCCTTCTCGAAGGAAGCAGGCGCGGCTGGCGTTTGTGCTTTACCAGACAGTGTAGGTTTAACGGGGGCGGTGGCGGGAGCCGACGCGAGTGCTGGAGCGGTAGTTGCCGGGGCCTGACTGGGCCGGGTTATCAGGTCTGCCTCGCTACTGTCGCGCTGGCCTATGCTAGCGCTCTTCTTGGCTGGCATTGCAGGTACCAGCAAGCCGCTCGCCACAACTGGGTCAGACTGCTCCTGCGGCATTTGACGAGCTAGCTCTGGCTGTGGCTTATTGTCGCGTAAGGCTTGCGCCTCACCTTGGCCGGGAAATGCGTCTGCTGCATTATCTTTGCGCTTTTCTAAAAGCTTTTGCACGCGTCTTTCTGGCGCAGCGGCAACAGGCGCTTGAGGCGCAGCAACCTCTGCCGATACATTCGCTTCACTTGTTGGCTTGGCAGGGCGTGGGGTGATGGCTTTCTTGAGTTCCTCCGGCGCCAGCTCGGGCTGCTCTTCCAGCGATAACATGCCAATGGACACCGTCAGCACCACCACCGCTGCCGCCGCTACCGGGCCGCCCCAGCCGAACAACCACGATTTGCGCAGCGGCTGTGGACGCGCGTACACGGCGCGTCGCGCCGCCGCGCGAATGGCGTCATCTACACCAGGCGGCACAGCGTCGTTTGCGTCCAAATTGCTGCGATAGGCGTGTCCCAGCGCTGCGAGTTCGCGCTCGAATTTATCGTCGGTGTTGTGCTCGCTAACGCTCATGCGTACTCCTGCAAACCTTCGCGCAACTTCGCCACCGCGTAACGCAAACGGCTTTTGGCGGCCTCGAACGTACAACCGCTTGCCTCAGCAATTTGTTCCACGCTCAAACCGCCTTCCTGGTGAAGCAAAAACGCTTCGCGCTGCTCTGCCGGAAGCGCTTGCAGCAAGCGCAGGATTGCTGCGCCTTGCTGACGCGACTGCGCCTGCACCTGCGGCTCCTCGATGCGGCTGCCGGCGATTTCCTCAAGCCCGGCAGTATCGTCGTCAGCGTCATATTCGACCACCTTCAAGTGCGCATGGCTGCGAAAATGGTCGATCACTTTGTTGTGCGCCAGCGTATAGAGGTAAGTACGGAATTTCGCCTCAACGCGGTAACGCGCCTTTGCCTGGATCAGATTCATCCACACGTCCTGGAACAATTCCTCGGCGCGGCCGCGTGTTTGACACTGGCGCAGGATGAAACGAAACAACGCGCTGCGGTGGCGCGCGTAAAGTTCGTCAAACGCCGCTGCATCACCAGCTTGATAACGCAGCATGAGCGCTTCATCGGAGTCTTCATGGCTCATATCGAACGACAGTGTAATCCACTGCCGCCCGATTGCGCTCAGCATGCAATTACCACAGGCTTACCAACCCATCACCAGCGCTGCGGAGGGTCAGGAACGAAGTACGACGGGAAGGGCTGCGGATGATGATGCTGCAAGCCGTACCTGATGACGCCACGCGCCACCAGATTGGCATAGCTGTCGTAGTAAAGCGTGACCACCTCCTCCGGGCCGGAGGTTGCGCGCTCGAATCCAACCTGGCGCGCATACGAGGTTTCGCCCCGGCCATGCCCAGTGCCCAGACTTTTTTCCGCTGCCTGCGGCGCGGCCTGGGAGCGGGCGGCGCCTTCCGCGCGGCCATCCCGCTTGAAGGGAGAATCGGTATCAAAGGACAGAGGCGGCGGCTCCGTCCTGCGGCGGAACAGCGCCACGCCGATCACGCCAACGTTGTCCGGACGACCGGTGCGCGCTGCGTAAGAATCAGACAACGCTGTAAAGTAAAAAGCCGCCGTGTGTTCAAGGCTTTTGCGCCAGCCATTGACTTCAAGGCTGCGCCAGTTGTCGATCACGTAACCGCTTTGATCGGCTGCCGCCGTCTCGCCGGTGACGACATTGACGCCGTCGACTGACACCACCGCGAGCACATCTGCGCCGCCGCGGTTATGCAGCGCAATACGGTATTCGTTGCCCGGTTTGCCGATCACATAAGCGCGACCCTCATGCCAGTACACCTGTAGGGTGCGCCGCTCCACACGGTCGAATACGGAAATATCGGCAAGCTGCCCCAGCGCCAGGGCCTGGCCGGCGGCGAGTAACAGCATCAGGGTCAAAAGAATGTTTTGCATGGTTTTCTCCTTGGCGATAAATGAAGCCTGCAAGGATTAAACGCAGCAATACGCAAAAAGGGTTACCCACGCCGGAAGTCTTTGGAAATCGTCTCGCGCCAAGACGCAAGGTGCAAAGTTTTATACCCATTCTTTGCTTTTCTTGGCGTCTTTGCGTCTTGGCGCGAGAATGCTTTGTTCTTGCTGAGCGGGCCGGTATCAGCGAACTAGCGAATCTTTTTGGCGGCAAATTCCTCTTCTACATTGTCGCGAAAATAGCTCCACATCGAGGCGGAAGAAATCAAGCGCCGATAAATCTCGAGCGAGACCCCGTCGTATTGAAACGTTCCGTTGGTCAACTCCACCTGAAGCAGGCGGTTTTTTTCGTCATAACCGACAGCGCGCAACTTGCCCGCGCTGACTTTCTTCATTTCCATGATTCCCTCACAGCCTGATAACGGTGCGTACGTTCCCCTTAAGGTGACACTATTGAGAATTCCCTAATTTGTGACAGCCCCACCCTCACCCCAGCCCTCTCCCGCCCAAGCGGGAGAGGGGGTTTTCTCCCTCTCCACCGGAACGGGGGAGAGGGTTGGGGTGAGGGGGTGGTGGAGTCAAGAAACTGTCGT
>JAYWAM010000311.1:0-9432 GCA_043782425.1 Betaproteobacteria bacterium | reverse complement strand
CTCGGGAGCGCAGCAACCCACACCGGGTTGCCAGAGAGGTAAAAACCACCAACTGCCGAGACGACCCCCAGCAGCGCAAAACCTAAAAGATACAAGATGAAGCGCTTGTGCGACGGACGCTCGACAGGGGACAAATCGGGTTCTGGCTTTGCCATCTTCATTGGTGGCAGTTGACTGGGTGGATAGAACTTTGGCATAGGAAATGTTTGAGCCAAGGGCTCTACGAAGACTCACACATGAGCAGCTTGCGCCACCAGACGCACACCCAGCGCCGCACAGACACGATTGATCGTGTCAAAGCGCGGCTGCGCATTGGGTCGCAGCGCCTTATACAGCGCTTCGCGGGTAATCCCCGACGCCTTGGCGATCTCGCTCATACCCCGCGCACGGGCAATGTCGCCCAAGGCTGCTGCCAGCAAGGATGCGTCGTTATCTTCCAAGACAACAGTCAGGTACTCAGCAATCGCCTGTTTGCTATCGAGATACTCGGCAGCGTCAAAATCAGGCAGGTCGGCAATGCGGATTTTCTTGGTCATGGTCTACTCCTCAATCGTTGCCGCGAGTTTCACGGCCTTGACACATGGCCGACTGCTTGCAGCGGCTACCCGTAGTGACTTGCAATTCTAGCGCCTCGACCTGCTATTTGCGATTTCTCCAGTAACCTGGACGTTGACGATGATGGGCCACCGCGACGATCCGAAGTTCTTCTGGCGTGACTTGATAAATAGCGCTGTAGGGAAACCTGCGCAGTGAAAAGCGGCGTCGAGCACCACTAAAAACTTCCCCGATCAAAGGGTTTGTCAGAATAAGATTAACCGTTCTCTCGAACTCGGCCACGAACGCAGCCCGAGCTCGACATTCGCTTTCGCTGTATAGAAAGCCGCCGCGTCATGCAACTCGACGAGCGCAGGTGGAACAACAACGAGCCTCACTTCAATGCTGCTCGAACCTGAGCAAACGCATCGGCAATTGGTACGACCTGAACCCTGCCACTTTCGACATCGGCGATTCGACGCTCGACTTCAGCGGCCCATGCCTCCTCAATCTCAGCGTCTTCGTCAAGACTGGCCAGCAGTAGCTGAGCAAACGCAGCGCGTTCACCAGACGTGAGTTTCAGCGCCTCAGCCTCAAGCATTTCGAGTTGATTCCCCATAGTCAAAGCCTCCTATAGTCAGTTTCGAATTCTACTGCGATTGCGTTGCGTATGCTCGGAAACGTCTAACGAATGAAAGGTAAGGGCGTGCCGCTGTTGGCGCGGCGCAGCGAGCGAGCAAACGCATTTGCCAGCAATGCTAGGGCGTAAATGCGCCGCGACAGGTTGTGAGTACTTCCTTTTCATGATTGACCGTCACGTATGTTATCGAGGGCTCGGTGTGTACCCATTCGCTCAGCTTAGTAGTCGCCTCTTTGTCCTCCGTCGAAAGCCGACCATAAAGTGCAATGAGTCTTGAGCAGTGGTTGTCTACCACAAACTGGCGCTCTTGCTCTGTTTTCGCAATACTTTTCGATGCCACGAAGCGATAAAAGAGGTGGCTATAAATTACCTTCTGGCTTTCCGTGAATGGAAATGTGCGCTCGTTATCCTTGGTTTTTATAGTTGTGGAGTATAGGGCCTTCAATTTTCGCATCGCCGCATCGGCTTGCGGCGCAAGCCAGAAGCCATGTGCATTGTTCATGCTCCCAAACACTTGGTCTGTGCCAGATAGGTTTTCGTATCCTTGTTTATGAGCTTCAAGCGAGCCAAACTGGCATCCACGAACATCCGTTCGGGAAAATTTGAATATTCCTTGTTTGTCAGTTAACACCGATACAATTCTTAAAGTCCGGACACCTTCTAGATTTTCGCCAACCTGACAATCAAAGCGTACCTCGGCACCCTCTATGGGTAATTTCGTCTCTGTGTCGAGAACTTGACCTTGGCCTGGAGCAATATCACTACATCCGTTCAGTAAGAATGAGATCAGGAAGATGTAAGTCTGCCGCGTCAGTTTTTGGAACATCTCAGCTTTAACGATTGAGGCAAGGTGCACGCCGCAGTTGACACGCTCAGCAAGCAAAGCGAGCGCGGTTAAAGGGGCTAAAAGGGGACAGACCACAATTTATTTTCCTTGACCTGCTCATACATCCAGCCCGGGTCCATATCCACCCCAGTGGGCCAGGTCACCACGCCCAACTCCAGACGGGCCTGGTCGAAACACGTCTTGTCCTTGAGGGCTTCAAAGATTCCGCACGCCTTGGCAGTCAGCACGGCTGAAAAATCCACGATGCCGTTCGTGCCCTCCATAAACGTTACCGCCAAACGATATTCGGGTAGCATGGACAGTGCATTTACGCGCCAAGGCGCAGCGGGGATCACTCCAGCGGCTTGATCCGCTTCGGGTGTTGTTTGGATTGACATAGATTCCAGTCCTCCATCAATTCTTCACGATGCTCGATTGCCCATTCTATCGTCAAATTGTGTGCCCGCCGGGGCAGGCTGCCGCCGATGACCTCCAGAGTGCGGATGTCAATCAACGCCTCATGTTCAGCATACATGGCATGAAAATACTGTGGCGCGTGTTCGCGCCTCGTACCTCTCCTCGCACCGTTTAAGAACAGTGACAATATTGATTGATGAACGCTTTAGCCGTGCTCGTCTTTCAGCTCAAACCGATTGCCTTCCGGATCCGTGAAGTTGATCCACCGGGTTCCGAGGTAGCTGTCGATCTGTGAGTCGGGTTCAAGGCCGCGCGCTTTCAGTATCTCGACTACAGGCTCAAGGCGTTCGACCAGAAAACCAATGAGCATTGATTGTTCACGCGGGGTCTTCCTTGTTGGCGAAGCGTAACCCTTTTCCCAAATCTCGAACAGCGCGCCTGAACCTGCGTCGAAGATGCAACAGTCATCATGTCGCTCAAGCACGCGGAGCCCAACCTTGTGTTCATAGAATTCAACGAGCTTGGGCAGACTAGCGGCAAAGAGACCGGCCCAAGCGAAACCTTTTGGATTGAGCATATGAGGCGGCAAAGTAGTTGGCGTGCTCACGACCCATCAACCCGGAAAAACCGTCTGCCCACCTACCAGCGTGCAGGTGACCTTACCCGCCACTTCGCGCCCCAGATAGGGGCTGTTCTTGCCTTGCGACAGCAGCGTCTTGGGCGTTATCACCCAGCAGGCTTGGCTGTCGAAAATACACACATCCGCCGCCGCACCCACGCCCAGATGACCGGCATCGATGGCCAACACCGCAGCCGCTTGTGACGTGATGCGCGCCAGGGCTTGGGGCAGGGGGATTTGCATTTCAGTGGCCCACTTCAGCGTGAGCGGCAGCAGCAGCTCGAGCCCGGTGGCGCCCGCTTCGGCCTCGGCGAACGGCAGCAGCTTGGCGTCGTCGTCGAGCGGGGTGTGATCGGAACAGATAGTGTCGATGACGCCGGACATAACGCCGTGGCGCAAGGCATCGCGGTCGCGCACGTCACGCAACGGCGGCGTGAAACGGTAGCGCGCATCGAAGTAGCCGATGTCGCGATCAGATAGGTGCAGGTGATGGATGCCGACATCGCAGGTGAGCGGCAGGCCACGCAGTTTGGCGTCTTTCACCAGGGCAACCGCGCCCGCAGTTGAGAGCCGCGCCAGATGTATGCGCGCGCCGCTGGCTTCGACCAACTGCAAGATGGTGGCGATGGCGATGGTTTCCGCGCTGGAGGGAATCGCCGCGAGACCGAGGCGCGACGCGGTTTCGCCGTCGTGCGCCACACCATCGGCGCTGAGGTAGGCGTCCTGCGGGCGCAGCCAAACGCAGTAGCCGTAGGTTGAGGCGTACTGTAGCGCGCGCCACAATACGTTGGTGTCGGTGAGGGGATGATCGGCTTGAAAAAATCCGACACAACCTGCCTCGCTCAGCTCGACCATTTCCGCAAGCTGCTTGCCGTGCAGGCCCGCGGTCAACGCACCAAGAGGATAAACGCGCGCCTGCTTGAGGCTATCGGCGCGGCGCTTGAGCATTTCCACCAGACCCGGTTCGTCGAGCACGGGATCGGTATCGGGCGGGCATACCAGGCTGGTGACGCCGCCCGCAACGGCGGCGAGCATTTCAGATTCGAGCGTGGCGCGGTACTCAAAGCCCGGCTCGCGCAGCCGCGCGCACAAATCCACCAAGCCGGGGCAGACGATTTTGCCCGCAGCGTCTATCACTTTGTCGGGCTTGAAGCCTGCGGGGGCCTTGCCCAGCGCCGCCACTTTGCCGTCGGCAATGTAGAGCGATTGTTGCGCGTCAACGTTGTGGGCGGGATCGATAACCCGACCGTTTCTGATTTCAATTTTCAAGACGTTTTCCATCAAGCCGAACCCGCCAGCATGCTCATCACCGCCATGCGCACCGCGATACCGAATGTCACCTGCGGCAGGATGACACTCTGCCTGCCATCGGCCACCGGCGAATCGATTTCCACGCCGCGATTCATCGGCCCCGGATGCATCACGATGGCGTCGGATTTGGCGCGCGCCAGCTTCTCTGCCGTCAGGCCGTAGGACTTGAAAAACTCCTGCGCGCTGGGCAACAGCGCGCCTATCATGCGTTCGTTCTGCAAGCGCAGCATCACCACCACATCGACGCCTTCAAGGCCGCGCTGCATGTCGTGGAACACTTGCACACCAAACTTTTCCACGGCGGCGGGAAGCAAGGTCTTGGGGCCGATAACGCGCACTTCAGGAACGCCTAGCGTGGTGAGCGCATGAATGGTCGAGCGTGCCACGCGCGAATGCAGCACATCGCCGACAATGGCCACCGTAAGGCGCGTGAAATCCTTTTTGTAGTGACGTATGGTGTAAGCGTCGAGCAAACCCTGGGTCGGATGGGCGTGACGGCCATCGCCAGCGTTGATGACACTGACGCCGGGCCTGACGTGCTGCGCGACCAGGTGCGCGGCGCCCGACTGACTGTGGCGCACGACGAACATGTCGGCATCCATCGCCGCCAGATTGTCTATGGTGTCGAGCAGCGATTCGCCCTTGCTGGTGCTCGATGCGCCGATATTGAGGTTGATGACGTCGGCCGATAACCGCTTGGCGGCGATCTCGAAAGTGGTGCGCGTGCGCGTCGAGTTTTCAAAAAACAAGTTGAAGATCGACTTGCCGCGCAGAATCGGTACCTTCTTTACTTCGCGGTCGCCCACGCTGACAAACTGATCGGCGCTTTCGAGTATCTGCTCGATAATGCGCTTCGGCAGACCTTCGGTGCTGAGAAGGTGCTTGAGGTTGCCGCTGGCATCGAGTTGCGGGTTGTGTGTCATGTCGACAGTTCGTGTATCTGTAATCTGAGTGCGTCGCCATCTTTCATCAACACCAGCTCTTGCGATTTTTTGACGCTGACAACCACGCCGACATAATCAGGCGTGATGGGAAGTTCGCGCCCGTCGCGGTCGGCGAGGCACACCAGCTTGACGCTCGCGGGGCGGCCGAAATCGAACAGCTCGTTGAGCGCGGCGCGTATGGTGCGCCCGGTATGGATCACGTCATCGATGAGTAGGATGTTTTTACCGTTCACCTCAAACGGGATGCGTGTAGTCTTGGCCTGTGGATGCAGGCCGATACGCCCGTAGTCGTCGCGGTGCAGCGTGACGGCCAGCGTGCCCAGGGCTTCTTTGGGTTTCAGCAAGGCTTGCAGGCGCTCCGCCACCCATACACCGCCGGTGTGGATTCCGACCAGCGCGCTGCGGCTATCGAGAGGGCCGATTTGTGTTGCGAGCTGCGTAAGCAGGGTGTTGACTTCAGGCAGCGTTGACATGGCGGCGTGCTTCATCAAAGTAGGATTGCAAAATGCTTTGTGCGGCAACGGCATCGAGATGCGGCTTCTGCTTACGGCCCGTCACCCCCGCCTCGCGTAACCGCGCTTCGGCTTCATTGGAACTCAGGCGTTCATCGACCAGCGCCACCGGCTTGGCGTAGCGGCCTTCAAGGCGCTGCGCAAATTTTTTCGCCAGGCGCGTTAATTCGTGCGGCGTGTCATCCATGCTCAGCGGCAGCCCGACAACGAACAGCACCGGCTGCCACTCACCGATGAGCGCCTCGATGCGCGCAAAACGTTGCTCGTTGGTTGCGGCGTCGATGAGTGTTAGCGGGTGGGCTACGCCGATGGAAAGTTCGCCGGTGGCCACGCCGATGCGTTTTTCGCCGAAGTCAAAACCCAGCACCGTCCCCGAGTCGTAAGCCGCATGTGGCGCAGCGCGCGTCACGCGTGCCCCGCCTCATCGGAAAAGTTGGCGAAATTCAGCCCCAGCATGCCCATGGCCGATGTCAGACGGGCTTCGGGCGGCATGGCGAAAATCACATCGGGATCGGCGGCAACGGTGAGCCAGCCGTTGCGCTTGATTTCATCTTCGATCTGCCCCGCCGACCAGCCGGCGTAACCCAGCGTCACCATCTGCCGCCCCGGCCCTTCACCACGCGCCATGGCCTGGAGGATGTCGCGCGAGGTGGTGAAGCCGATGTCGCCGTCGATTTTCAAGGTGGATTGCCAGGCGCCCAGCGGCTGGTGCAGCACGAAGCCGCGATCAATTTGCACCGGCCCGCCAAAAAACACCGATTGCGACGACAGCACCGCGTCGTCAAGGGGGATTTCCACCTGCTCAAAAAGATTACCCAGAGTTAGCTCGATGGGCTTGTTGACCACCACGCCGATGGCGCCTTTATCGTTGTGTTCGCAGATAAAGGTCAAGGTTCTGGAAAAAAAGGGGTCTGCCATGCCGGGCATGGCGATTAAAAAATGATTGGTTAGGTTGACTGTTTGCATTACAAACCAGCGCCATTTTACCGTTCTCCGTGCGGCTGCACAAATTTTTCCTCTGCGGACGTGTAGGACTCAAAAAGTCGCAGCGAAATATGGTGAGTAAATATGCAAAACGTGCGCCGTAAAAATGGCCACGATCACATTCTATTCCTCTGCCGTAAGCAGGTCTTCCTTGGTGAAGGTCCAGGTGCGTGTGATGTGAATAATATCGGTGTCGCGTTTGATGTTGTCGGGGAAAACATCAAACGGTGCGGCCAAGCGCACAATGCGAATTGCCGCCTTGTCGAGAATCTTGCGGCCCGATGAGCGGCTGACCTGAACGTCTTCAACCTCGCCATTGGCTTTGATGGCGACTGTGAGCTGTAGCGACCCGTAGATTTTTCGCGCCTTTGCCTCAGCGGGGTAATTCAGATTGCCGACACGCTCCACCTTGAGCCGCCAGTTATCGACGTACAGGGCAAAGCGCGATTCGGCAACGCGCGCGCCGAGAAACTTGCGTTTGGGGCGTTGCTGATAGGCATCGTATTCGCGCGCTATTTGCGCTTCGAGTCGCGCAATAGCGACACTCTTCTCCATCAAATCGACGCTGAGCGAAGGGTCGGGCGCTCCGCTTTGCTGCGTTTTGATTTCGCCTTGAGCGACTTTTGCCTGCGCCCTGACCTGGGTCATGAGTTGGCGCAATTCCTGTTCCATTTGTTTGACGCGCTCCTCAGACTGCGCCGCCTCCTGGACTGCGGCGCGTTGCTCCAGGTTCGGCAGCGGCGTCTTGGCGCGGCGCTTTTCGTCGGTATTGCCGCCGCCGTCGAGGTTGGCCTGGGCCAGCGCATCGGCTTGCTGCGGGCGCGTGTCGCTTTTGCTGTTGACCAGCACCACATCGAGTACGTTATGCGGGGCGGAGAGGCTGAGACGATCACCGATGGTGAAACCGACGCCGATGACCAGCAATGCGTGCAGCGTCAGCGACACGATGAACGAAGTTTGCATCGGCACTGAAATCGCCAACGCCGACTCGATTTTCAAGGAGAGCGGCGGCGGCGCCACAGCGGCGAGCGCACCCAGGCGAGCGTCGATTGCGGCTGAAATGTCCTGACCGCGTTGTTTCAGCATCGGCAAAGTAAATTAGAAAAGCGCATGGCAAGCAGCATGAAGGGATTTTAGGGGGATTGGCTCACATTGTCATCGGAAACCGTTTCGATAAAACGATAAGTTGCGCCGGGCGCCCAGTAATCTATGTCGGAAACGCCAATCCACACTTTTGTTCCGGAGGATTGTGCGGGCATCCCCGCAACCCTGATAACGAATGGTAGATTCGCAGCGCGCACCAGATCTTCGCGTATCACGCTCGCCGCAAAACGCGTCATGCCTTCCTGCTCAAAATAGCGCAGCACCCAGTAGCGCTCCATGCCGCGCTGAAATTCATTGTAGGCATCGTAAGTGTTTTCAAAGCGACGCGCGATCTCTATCAGCTCTGGCGAGCGCCTGGCAAAAGGCGGCGGCTCGCGTTGCAACAACGCCAGCAATTGGCGTTGATTGACGTGGTCAACATAGCGCCGTAACGGCGAGCTTGTCCAGGCGTATTGCGCCACGCCCAGGCCTTCGTGCGGAGCGGCTTCCAGACCCATGCGCGTCTTGAAGTTGGCCTGGGTGCGATAAATGGCCGCGACACCGTTATCGGCCAGCAGCTTGCCCCACGCGGTGTTCACAAAAATCATCAGCTCGGATACCACCAGGTCGATGGGGCTACCGCGTTTGCGCGCCACGATGGCGACGCGTTCGCCGTCAAGGGCGAAGTCGTAATCGACCCGCTCCCCTTGGTCGTCGGCCTTTTCTCCGCGCAGCGCTTTGAGCTGCGTGGCAAAACGCCACAACGTCAACAGCGCGTCGCCGAACTCGCCTTCGATGCGGCCTTGCGCCAGCGCTTCGGCGTTGAAGCGCTGCTCCAGCGCGGCGATTCTCAAATTGGCGGCGATGCGTATGCGCTCTATGACCGAATGCGTATTGCGCACCGAAAAATCGCTGCCCGATACATCCAGATACATAGACACCACCGCACACTCGCGCCCTGCGGCCAGCGTACAGTGCTCAATCGCCTGCGCAGGCAACATGGTGATTTTGTCGCCAGGGAAATACACCGTCGAAAGGCGTTCTGCGCCCTGCGCTTCGAGCGGGCTGTCGCGGCCAAAGGCGAGCGCGGGCGCGGCGATATGCACACCGATGCGATAGTCGCCGTTGTCGTGTTTGACCAAGGAAAAAGCATCGTCGATTTCGGTAGTCCCCGCATCGTCAATGCTGAAGGCCTCGACATCCGCCAGTGGCAGCGCGGAATCGGCGCGCAACTCCAGGACGCCCGCACGTTTGACCAGTGCGTCGCGCCCCGCCGGAAAATACTCGGCCAAAAAACGCTCTACATGAAAGTCATGGTGCGACTTCAAGGCGCCGCATTGGGCAAACAGTCTGGCGGGCGTAAGCTGGGTGATAGCGCACGCCTGTTCAAGCGCCTTGACCTCAAGGGTATTACGGTCCGGCTTGAACAGCAGCGTGTACACCTGGGAGGCGAAGGCCTCGGGCAGCACACCCTGCTTGAGCTCATCGACCCATTGCTGCATCTGCTCCGCCAGGCGCTTTTTTTTGTCTATGCTGGCCAGCGCCGCCTTGAGGTTTTCCTC
>JAYWAM010000310.1:0-9488 GCA_043782425.1 Betaproteobacteria bacterium | reverse complement strand
AGCCCTTTGATAACACCCGCTTTTACGCTATTCCAGCATGAGCAGGAAAGCGCAAAAATCGCAGAAAAAAAGCTTGCAAACGAACAGAGTATCTACGGACAAGCAAATTCATTTACGTTTTATAGCGCGATTTTGAACAAAATGTTCCGGCGTCAGTGATGTTTCGCCTCGCCGATATGGCTTTCAATGTCTTCTTTTTGTCGGCTGAAATGCAGGCGGTAGCTCACCAGGAGCATCGCCATCATGACAAACTGACCGAATAGAATGATGATGGTGCTGATGTCTGTTCCCATGCTGAGCAGCATTGCGTAGAACGCCAGCATGACGAGTATGCAAAGGTTTTCGTTAAAATTTTGTACGGCAATTGAATGTCCCGCAGAAAGCAGCACATGTCCACGATGCTGTAGCAAGGCGTTCATCGGCACAACGAAAAACCCCGCCATGACGCCTATCGATATCATTAATGCATAGACAACCGGCATGGAACTGACCAGGGTCATGCTCATCACCACCGCGCCCATTAATATTCCTGCGGGAAGCACGCTGAAGGAACGGCTTAGGGGAATCATTTTTCCCGCGATAATGGCGCCTAGCGCGACTCCAAGAGCAAAAACGCCTTGCAGCACGGCGGCCTTGTCTAGCGGCAGGTGCAGGTGGTCATCTGCCCATCTTAAAACAATGAACTGTAGTGTCGCTCCAGCGCCCCAAAATAGTGTTGTGACGGCCAGCGTGATCTGCCCCAGTTTGTCGCGCCAAAGTACCGTGAAGCAGTGTACAAAGTCCGACACCAGCGTGGCCGGGCGGGTTTGCTGTTTTTTGTAGCGCGCACCCGTATCAGGAATGTACAGGTTAAAAGCTGCGGCAACGAGGTAGAAAAAAACAGTCACCCCAATCGCCGCTTCGGCCGGTGTGTCGATACTGGTAGTGACAAAGGGTAAATCGAAAGCTAGCAATCGTGATGAAATGGCTGGCTTGATCAAGATGCCGCCCAGTACCGTGCCACAAATGATAGAGCCTACCGTCAGTCCTTCAATCCAGCCGTTGGCCGCGACCAGTTTTTCCGGCGGCAGCAATTCTGTCAGGATGCCGTATTTGGCGGGTGAATAGGCTGCGGCGCCCAAGCCTACAATGCCATAGGCGAAGAGCACCACCAGATAAGGGGCAACGCCGACGCTGCCGATGATTTCGTAGAACAGCATGACAAGGCAGCCGACGACTTTTATGGCATTGGTGACGAACATCACCTTGCCCTTGGGCCAGGCATCAGCAAATGGCCCCACGAACGGCGCAAGAACGACATACGAAACAGTAAAGAAAAACTTGAGCAGCGGCGTCATCCAAGCAGGCCCGTTGAGCTCCATGAGCAGCGCAATGGACGCAATCAGCAAGGCGTTGTCGGCCAGCGAGCTGAAAAACTGCGCGGCCATGATGGTGTAGAAGCCGCGCTTCATGTTTACAAAACTTCGGCAGCGTGATCCGCCAAGCGCGAGCGTTCTCCACGTTGCAGCGTTACATGACCGCTGTGCTTCCAGCCTTTGAAGCGGTCTACCACATAGGTCAGGCCTGAGCTGCCTTCGGTGAGGTAGGGCGTATCTATCTGTGAAATGTTGCCCAAGCAGACAACTTTGGTTCCCGGCCCTGCGCGGGTGATGAGGGTTTTCATCTGCTTGGGTGTGAGGTTCTGCGCTTCGTCAATGATGAGGAACTTGTTCAGAAATGTTCTGCCGCGCATGAAGTTGAGCGATTTCACCTTGATGCGCGAGCGTATCAGATCGCGCGTCGCGGCACGGCCCCAGTCACCGGCTTCATCGTCGCTGCTGTTGAGCACGTCGAGGTTATCCTCAAGCGCCCCCATCCAGGGGTTCATCTTTTCCTCTTCCGTTCCCGGTAGGAAGCCGATGTCTTCTCCCACCGGCACGGTGACGCGCGTGATGATGATTTCAGAATAGGTCTTGTGTTCCAGCGTTTGCATCAGCGCCGCCGCAAGCGTCAGCAGCGTCTTGCCGGTACCGGCCTGGCCGAGCAGCGTGATAAAGTCCAGGTCGGGATCCATCAGAGCATTAAGTGCGAAGTTTTGCTCGCGGTTGCGCGCTACGATGCCCCACACATTGTTCTTCTGGTGGGTGTAGTCCTTGAGCGTCTTGAGCACGGCGGTCTTGGCGGTCTGCTCTACAACAACGGCATAGAAGGCTTTTTCGTTTTCCTTGCCGGGTTCCTGGTACACGTATTCGTTCAACAAAAAGTCGGCGCACAGCGGCCCCTTGATGCGATACAGCGTGCGCCCATGTTCCTGCCAGGATTCTATTTCCTTGCCGTGCTTGTCCCAGAAATCTCCCGGCAACTCGCGCATGCCGGTGTAAAGAAGATCGGTATCTTCAAGGACTTTGTCGTTGAAATAGTCCTCGGCGGGCACACCGATGGCGCGCGCCTTGATGCGCATGTTGATGTCTTTGGACACCAGCACGACTTGGCGCTTGGGATGCTCATGTTGCAAATCCAGCGCCACGGCGAGGATTTGATTGTCGGCCTTGGCGCTGGCCAGAGAATGTGGAATGTCGCGATTGATAGGCCGTGTCTGGAGGAACAGGCGACCGCTGGCATTTTTGGTGCCGAAGTTCGAGAGCGGGATGCCATCCTCGATTTGGCCCTCTTTATAACTGACGATTTCATCCAGGAAACGGCTGGCCTGGCGCGCATTGCGCGCGACTTCTGTCATGCCTTTTTTATGATCGTCCAGTTCCTCAAGCGTGATCATCGGTAGATAGAGATCATGCTCTTCAAAGCGGAACAAACTGGTTGGATCGTGCATCAGCACGTTGGTATCCAGGACAAAAAGCTTGATATTGTTTGAATTACGTGAAACGGGTCGAGCGGCAGTCTTCTTTTTGGCAGTCATGAACTCAGCACGGTAAATTGAACATCAGGTAACGGGAGAGAGCGGCAATAGTGACGAAAATTTTCACGCCTGGCAAGTAATGAAAAACGGGCACGAGGTAAATTCACATGCTGTCGGCAACTTCGGAAAGAAACTCAGGGCCTTGAAGCATGAGCTTACCACTACGACCGGCAACCGTACCCTGAATGACTTCGTGGTATGACAACGCAGCACGCTCAAGCGTTGCAAATAAATGCTGCGTAGAGACGAGTTGGTAGCCTTGCTCTTTCCAGCCGCCGATGAGTTTTTCCATAACTGACGCAAGCCGCATGCCTTCAAGTTCGGCGTGTAGTGTAAAGACATGGCCGTGCGGCGCGCCTTGCTGCGTAAGTTGCAGCACGCGCTCGTGGACGTTGCTCTGCTTACAGCCGTCGCGCCCGATGAGTTCGTCCAGTGTGGGCAGGGTAGTCGGAAGTTGCGGGCAGTCAATGATTTCGCCATGCATCAACGGTATGAAGGGATGCGTACCGCGACCGTCGGAGCAATAGTCGAACCCCAGACGTTGCGTCTGGCGCAACGCATGCAGGTTCATTTGCCAGCCCGCGGCGCCATGGGTGCGCGGCGCTTCCTTGAAAATGTCAGCAAACCGGTTACACGCCGCCTGCATTTCACGCTGCACCCAGGCTGCATCCGCGCCCTGCACGCCGTCCTGCCATTTGACGTGGTCCCAAGCATGAATACCTACTTCAAAGCCCTCATCTCTTACGCGGCGCAAAACATCAACGCAGCGTTGGCCGATGTCGGGGCCAGGCAGCAAGGTGCCGTATAACAGCGTGGGTAGCCCATAGTGGGATAGCACGGAAGTGCGCGAAACCTTGCTTAAAAATCCCGGCCTAAAAACGCGTTTAATAGCGCGGCCAGTATGATCCGGGCCGAGGCTGAAGAGGAATGTCGCGTCGCATTGATGCTTCTTGAATAGATCAAGCAGTCGCGGCACACCCTCGCGCGTGCCGCGCAGCGTATCGACATCAACCTTCAGTGCAAGAGATTTGTTGATCAAGCGGCTTTAGTGTAAGTCGGCTTCCAGCCGTTGCCTTGAGGCCTGCCCTTGCTGAAGCGGCTCGGCGGGCGCTTTTTATCTGCGCCGGGTTTGAAGCTCGATGGCTTGAACCTCGGCTCCAGGCCGGCAATGGTATGGGCAGTGATCTGGTTTCCGGTAAAGCGTTCAATGCGTTTCAGCAACAGCGCATCGCGGCTCGAAACCAGGGTCAGCGCTGTGCCGTTCGCACCGGCGCGCCCAGTACGGCCAATGCGGTGCACATAGTCTTCGGCAACTTTAGGCAGGTCATAATTGACCACATGGCTGATACCCAGAACGTCGATGCCGCGCGCCGCAACGTCGGTAGCGACGAGAACGCGCAGTTGACCGCGGCGCAGGCTTTGCAGCGTGCGATTACGCGCACCCTGGTTCATGTCGCCGTGCAGGGCGGCGACGGAATGTCCTTCCGAATGCAGCGCATCGGCCAGGGAATCGGCATCGCGCTTGGTGGCGGTGAAAACGATAGCCTGCTTGATGGCGGCATCGTTGAGCACATGGCGCAGCACGCGGTTTTTGTGATGCAGGTCATCAACATAGTGCAGGCGCTGTTCGATGTTCTCGTGACGCGCGCTTTGCGCGCTCATGGCGATACGCTTGGGGTTCTTGAGTATGCGCTGCGCCAGCTTGGCGATGGCGCCTTCCATGGTTGCGGAGAACAGCACTGTCTGACGTGACGCGGGAGTGGCGGCGACAATTTTTTCCACATCGTCGATGAAACCCATATCGAGCATGCGGTCGGCTTCGTCGAGCACCAGCATTTCCAGACGGCTGAAATCAATGCGTCCGCGCTGTAGATGGTCAATCAGGCGTCCCGGCGTGGCGACAAGAATATCAAACGGCGCGGAAAGCATGCGGTTCTGTAGCGGATAAGGCATGCCGCCCAGAATGCTCACGGTCTTGACGCGCATGCCCTGTCCGTATTTGCGTGCAGCTTCGTTAACTTGCTGCGCGAGTTCGCGCGTGGGTGTCAGCACCAGAATACGTGCGCCACGTCCCGGCTTGGTCGAGGCGCTGAGCAGGCGTTGCATGGCAGGCAACATGAAGGCTGCGGTTTTGCCCGTTCCAGTCTGTGCCGAAGCGATGAGATCGTCTCCCGCAAGAACGACTGGAATAGCTTCAGCCTGAATAGGAGTGGGTACGGTATAGCCGCTCAGTTCGAGAGATTTAAGGATGGGGGCTGCGAGTTTTAGTTCGGAAAAAGTCATTTTCTTCTTTCAAAGTTCAAGCGAGCACACGCTACATGCCAGACTTCAAAAAAGAAGAGGGCAGAATCAGCAAATACAGCGGCGCAAAAATTATCGTCGCTAACCGCTTATTTGCTAACTAAGCTGCCGAATTTCCGAACAGGAAAACCGAGGAGGTCAGGGAACGACACGGCGATCCAGGGTTTGCCCCAAATCGTTCCTGCTGTGAAACAGCAAGAGGCGCAACTATACAGTAACTCTTGGAAAAAGCAAGAAAAAAAGTGAGTTAGTGACGCCGCCGTGTTAAACTTGCGGGTTGTCTCACGACTTAACTTTCACTTATTAAGGCTTTCTCATGGCGCGCCCGCTTCGCAATATCGCAATCATTGCCCACGTTGACCACGGCAAGACCACTCTGGTCGATAAGCTCCTGCACCAGGCAGGGTCTTTTGCATCGCACCAGCATATCGCCGAACGGGTGATGGACTCGAACGATATCGAGCGCGAGCGCGGCATCACCATTTTAGCCAAGAACACTGCAGTTGATTACCACGGTGTACATATCAATATCGTTGATACCCCCGGCCACGCAGATTTTGGCGGCGAAGTTGAGCGTGTGCTGTCCATGGTTGACGGCGTGCTGCTGTTGGTCGATGCCGTAGAAGGCCCTATGCCGCAAACGCGCTTCGTCACCAAAAAAGCCCTGGCGCTGGGGTTAAAGCCTATCGTGGTGATAAACAAGATTGACCGCGAGGGTGCGCGCCCTGACTGGGTGACCAATCACACTTTTGAGTTGATGGACAAGCTCGGCGCCACGGAAGAGCAGTTGGATTTTCCGATTGTCTATGCTTCGGCGCTTAATGGCTGGGCGACGCTCGATCTGAGTCAGCCTTCCAGCGACATGCGTCCGCTGTTCGATACGATTCTCAAGTATGTGCCGCTACCGCAGGGCAACCCGGATGAATCGCTGCAATTGCAAATTTCCGCGCTGGATTATTCGAGCTATGTCGGCCGCATCGGCATTGGGCGCATACGGCGCGGCAAAATCAAGCCGGCGCAAGATGTGCTGCTGATGAATGGAACGACGTCCAAGAAAGTTCGTGTCAACCAGGTGCAGAGCTTTCAGGGATTGGAAAAAATTCCGATGGATCTGGCCGAGGCTGGTGAAATCGTTCTTATCACTGGCGTTGATGATCTATCGATCGGTTGCACCATTGCGGACCTCGATAAACCCGAAGCGTTGCCGTTGCTGGGTGTGGATGAGCCGACGTTGACGATGAATTTTCAGGTCAATTCTTCGCCTCTGGCGGGACAGGAAGGCAAGTTCGTCACCAGCCGCCAGTTGCGCGAGCGTCTCGATAAGGAATTGCTGGTGAACGTCGCCTTGCGTGTTGAAGAAACCGGCGATACCGACGTTTTCATGGTGTCCGGGCGCGGCGAACTTCATTTGACTATCCTTTTGGAAAACATGCGGCGCGAGGGCTTTGAGCTCGCTGTCGGCAAGCCGCGTGTGGTGACCAAGGTAATCAACGGCGAAAAATGCGAACCCTATGAAATGCTGACAGTTGACGTGGAAGCCACGCACCAGGGTCCGGTGATGGAAGCGCTGGGCCAGCGTCGCGGCGACATGGTCGATATGGTGCCCGATGGCCGTGGACGGGTGCGGCTTGATTACCGCATTCCCGCCAGGGGCTTGATCGGTTTCCAGACCGAGTTTATGAACCTGACGCGCGGTACCGGGCTAAAAAGTCATGTGTTTGATGAATACGCTCCAACCAAAGGCGACATTCCCTCGCGCCGTAATGGTGTGCTGATCTCCGCAGAAAAAGGCGATGCCGTTGCCTATGCGCTGTGGAAATTGCAGGATCGCGGGCGTATGTTCGTCAGTCCCGGCGAACGGCTCTACGAGGGCATGGTGATCGGTGTTCACAGCCGCGACAATGATCTGGTGGTCAATCCCATCAAAGGCAAGCAGTTGACCAACGTGCGCTCCTCCGGAACGGACGAGGCGGTCGCGCTCACCCCGCCGATCCAGGTGACACTCGAATCAGCCATAGAATTCATTGAAGACGACGAGTTGGTGGAAATCACGCCCAAATGCATCCGTATTCGCAAGCGTTTCCTGCTTGAACACGAGCGCAAGCGCGCTTCGCGCTCCGAGGCGGCGTAGCCCAATTTTGATTTTCCTGGTTCACTTTTGGCCGCTTTCTCTACATTCCCTCAAAGAATGCATTTGCTGTAGTAAATGAATCCACAAAAAATGTCTTCTTCTACAAATTAAGCTCTGGCGCAGGCGCCGTCCCTGGCGTTAGCCTCACTGCTTTCCGACTTCAGTCACACTAGGCGCCTCCACCACTTTCAATTGGATTTCCACCAACGCCCGCAGTTGCGTTGCCAGCGGCGCATGGAGTGGAACGCGCAGCACGGCAAATGCAGTCACCTTAAGCCCCGTTGCCACGAGTACTTACACGATTACCTGCACTGGTGCGGAGGAAGCGCCAGCCAGTCAGCCACAATTACAATGCTACTGTGAGACTTTGCTTGCTGCCGCCGAAAAATAGTGAGCTTGTGCCCCTGTTTTAACCGTGACTATGTTCCCTTTGAGTTGCACCTTGGTCTGCGTGTTCTGAAATTCTGAGCAGGATCAGGGTTCAATTTCCAGTTGCGATAGAAGCGATATTTTTGTAGGAGCGGGCTTGCCCGCGAAAATCAACGCCAATTCATCGCGGGCAAGCCCGCCTCTGCGCAAAAAAATCATCGCCATAACCAAGGTTATGCTCAAAATTGCATAAGTAGGGTAATAGATAAACATTGAAAAATAACGTGCAGCGCAGCTCCGGTTGCGCTTTTTTTTCATTGTGGGCGTGGGCGAGCGCGTGCGTTATTGCGTATTTCTGTGTAGCGATACTTTTCTCTATAAGCCGCTGCTTTTAAAGCACATTACAGAGATCTTTCGCCAAGCGCTGTCAACCAGAAACCCTCCGCATTATTTTTTCGCCACTTGCAGAAAGGTAGATTTTTTTGTACAAAAAAATGACGTAAACACCGGCAAAATCCAAGCAGAGGTTATGCAAACACAGCATAACTATCAGCGGAAAATGCGCGCATAATAGCTTGGAGAATTTGTCTGGCTGAGGAATCAATGTTAATACAACATCCTTTCTGTAAATTCCCTAAATGGCAATGCGTGTTGAAACCCGCCCACTGGAGGCAGCCTATGCTGCTCTGTTGTCTCAAGGACTTGACGGCGCTGGCGAAGCGCTGCGTAAGCGCAAAGTTATCCAGCAAACCCAGCGCTCCACAGGAAGGCGCCACATGAATACCGCTTCGGTTGCACGCATCGAACAAATTTGTTGCCTGGGTTTGACGGGGCAAGTCTTCATACCCGCGCTATTGGGCGAGCTGCACGCCTGCATTCCCTCGAGCAACAACATGTTTCACTGGGTCGATGAAAACCTTCGTGTGGTCAACACGTGTAGTGAAAGGCCACCGGAATTGCTGCCGCTTTACCTCAACGAATTTTTAAACAAGCGCGAATGCGAGGCGTTCCCTGGCACCTCCGAAATGCTCGCACGGCGAAAGGGCGCATACGACATGCGCGATGTCGCTTACGAAAATTATTATCGTTCCACGATTTACAACGAATTGAGCCGACCTGCCGGTTTTCATCACTTGATCGCCGTCCCTATACGCGAAAATGGCCAAGCGCTCGGGCTGCTGGCTCTGGGCCGTGGCATCAGAGATGCTGAGTTTCAAGAACAGGATAAAACCCTGCTGGATCGTCTTGCACCCTTTGTGGCGCACGGGCTGCATAACGCCACTCCTGTGCAGCATCAGCTCGTCGAGCATCCGGAAAGCGGGCTGATCATTCTTGATCGGGAAAAGCGCGTGCAGCTTGTCTCGCAGCGCGCCCGTCACCTGCTGTTTTTGTGCAACAACCCGCAAATTACTTCCGACTCGGCCAAGGGCGCAGGGTTAGCGATTCCGCCGGAATTGGGGTTTGTGGTCGACCGGCTAAAGGCGATTTACCGCAGCTCGACCGTGCACGCACCGCCCGTGTGGCAGCACCAGAATCCCTGGGGCGGATTCATCTTCCGCGCCCATTGGCTCGATGCCATCAACGGGCCCGATACCGGAGAGATAGGCGTCACCATCCAGTATCAGGAACCCCTGGCCCTCAAGGCGATGCGCCTTTCCAAAAAGCTGGCCTTGTCGCCCAAACAAGTGCAAGTATGCGCACTTCTCTGCGCCGGATACTCCTACCAAAAAATCGCACAACACCAGCAGGTCAGCAACCACACAGTAACCGACCATGTGCGCAAGTTGTTCG
>JAYWAM010000309.1:0-3593 GCA_043782425.1 Betaproteobacteria bacterium | reverse complement strand
CATAGCAAATCAATTCTTCGCAGCTCAACCGGGCTTGTCCAACAAACGGTTCAGATTGTGGCTCGCTTCGCGATCACAATCTAACCTTACTCGTTGGGTTAGCGGCTTTATCGCGTAACCCAACATACCTTCCGCCCCGCACAACTGCTTAACGCGGCGCACCGTAATTGGCAAAGAATAACTGCTCGCCATTGATGCGGTAATTTGCGATGGCCGCCTGTCCTTCTTTTGAAGTGATCCATGTTACGAATTGCATGCCCAACTCTTTTTTGACGTGGGCATACTTCGCTGGATTGACCAGCATCACGCCGTACTGATTAAATAGCTTGCTGTCCCCTTCGACACAAATTATCAGATCGCCACGGTTCTTAAATGCCAGCCAGGTGCCACGATCAACAAACGCATAAGCATTCATCGCCGAGGCGATGTTAAGCGTAGGCCCCATGCCCGAACCGGTCTCGCGATACCACGCCCCTTTGCCGCTTTGCGGATCGATGTTCGCCTGTTTCCAATAGCGCAACTCGGCCGCGTGCGTGCCGCTTTTATCGCCACGCGAAGCGAAGGGCGCTTGACGCGCAGCGATTTTTTTTAACGCGGCGATCACATCCTTGCCGCCGCTGATCCTGGCTGGATCGCTCTTCGGACCAACGATAATGAAATCGTTATACATCACCTCACGCCGCTCCACACCGAAGCCCTCGTCAACAAATTTGAGCTCTGCTGAGCGGTCATGCACCAACACCACATCGGCGTCGCCGTTTCTGGCCGTCATCAGCGCCTGGCCGGTGCCTTGCGCCACCACGTGCACATCGATGCCGCTGCTGGCCTTGAATAGCGGCAGGATGTGCTTGAACAGGCCGGAATCTTCCGTCGAAGTAGTTGATGCCAGTACGATGAATTTTTCCTGTGAATAAGCAAACATCGAAAATGCCATCGCCAGCGCGGTTAGCGCGCATGTGGCGATCTGTCTGCGGGTAACAGTTACCATAACAACTCTCCTTTTATGAACGCCGCCGCTTCGTTCGAGCGCGGCTGCTTGAAGAATTCCGTAGCCGGGGTTTTTTCCAGCAAGCGGCCGCGATGTAAAAACAACACCTGATCGGCAACGCGTTTTGCCTGACCCAGATCGTGCGTGGTCATGACAATGGTTGTACCCGCGCTGTGCATCGCCAAAATGCTTTCCTCAATGGCGCGCGTGGCGGCGGGGTCGAGGCTTGCAGTGGGTTCGTCGAGAAACAGCACTTCGGGGTTGAGCGCCCAGGCGCGCGCCAGTGCGAGGCGCTGCTGCTCGCCCACCGAGAGCACGCGCGCCGGGCGATCGGCAACCTGCGCCAGCCCAACGCGCGCCAGCGCCTCACGCGCCAAAATTTGCGCCTTGCCATCGAAGCCTGCCACATGCAGTGCAAAACATACGTTATCGAGCGCCGTGCGGCGCAGCATCACGGGACGCTGGAATACCATCGCCTGGCGGCGCTTCGCTACAGCAAGAGGCATTGCCCAGCGCACGCTTCCTGCGCTCGGCGCAAGCAGCCCGTGCAACAGGCGCAGTAACACGCTTTTGCCTGCGCCATTCGATCCCAGCACCACATTGCGCGTCCCGGCGGAAATGCTAAAACTCGTATCCTTGAGCGCATCGACAGCGCCGATGCGAAATGCCAACGCATTAACTTCGAGCGGCAGGATGGAATCAGCCATAACGCCTAGCCGCCACAATCTTGATCCCCTGCGCCGCCGCATTGACCAGCACCACCAGCGCGATCAGCACCATGCCCAGGGCGAGGGCCAGCGGTAAATCACCCTTGCTGGTTTCCAGCGCGATGGCGGTGGTCATGACGCGTGTCACGCCGTCGATATTGCCGCCCACTATCATCACCGCGCCCACTTCGGCAATGGCGCGTCCGAAACCTGCCAACACGGCGGTAAAAAGCGAGTAGCGCATATCCCACAGCAGCGCTTTCACGCACTGCCAGCGCGTGGCGTTTAGCGACAAAAGCTGCTCGCGATATTCCTCCCACGCATCCTCTATCACCTGGCGCGCCAGCGCGGCGATGATGGGAAAAATCAGCAGCGCCTGCGCCAGCATCATGGCTGGCGGTGTGAATAGAATGCCGAAACTGCCAAGCGGCCCAGCGCGCGATAACAGCAAATAGATGAGCAGCCCGATCACTACCGGCGGCAAGCCCATCATGCCGTTGAGCACCGCGATGCATACCTGCCTTCCCGGAAAACGCACCAGCGCGATCCACGCGCCCAGTGGCAGCGCAAACAAAGCCGCTGCAAGCACTGCGCCGCCGCTGACGCGCAGCGACAGTGCGCCTATGGCAAGCAAATTGGTGTCAAACGAGGTGATGAGCTGTAGCGCAAGCGCGGCGCTGGCGTTGATTTCCTGCATGGCGGCAGTGTCTCATAGAATGGGGCGCCGGTTTCTACTGCTATTCAGGAAGGCTGTTATCGCCAGCGCCCAAGGTGAGCTGCATTTGCACGCTATCTACCCAGCGACCGAACTTGAAGCCGAGGGACGGAAAAATTCCGATGAGCTTGAATCCGCAGCTTTCGTGCAGCTTGATCGAAGCGACATTGGCGCGGTCGCCGATCACGGCGACCATCTGGCGCATGCCTAGCTTCTCGCACGCCGCAATCACCACGGCCATCAATTGCTTGCCAACGCCTTGACCCTGATGGCGCACATCGACATAGACAGAATTTTCCACCGTGTAGCGATAGCCGATGCGCGTGCGATAGGCGCTTGCATAGGCAAAGCCGACCACCTTGCCGTCAAGCTCCGCTATAACATACGGAAAGCCCTGGGCCAGCACCTCAGCCCAGCGTTGCGCCATCTGCGCTTCGCTCGGCGGATCGTATTCGTACGAAGCAGCACTGCTTAACACGCTGGCGCCATAGATGGCAGCGATGGCGCGAATGTCTTCGCTGCGGGCGGGGCGGATAGTAGGGGTCATAGCTGTTTGTGTGGTATAGATTTTTGTTTTGTTCCCTTGACAGGGACAGTCGTTTTGGGTCGCGTAGGCGCGGCATTCTCCTCCAACTTAGCCAAGTCACTCGCCGCCATGCGCGGCAGCATATTCTTCTCGGCCCATAGCTTCAAAGCTAACAACACCGGCTCTAGCGTTTTACCAAATGCGCTAATCGAATACTCCACTTTCGGAGGAACCTGTGCATAAACTTTTCGCACAATCAAACCGTCGTGTTCCAGTTCACGCAATTGGTTGGTCAGCATACGCTGGGTTAGTGCGGGAATGAGGCGGCGCAGCTCATTGAAACGCCGTGTTTCTTCGAGCACACGAAACAGGATAATGGATTTCCATTTCCCACCAATGATATCCAGGGTCGCTTCAACCGGGCAATTGGTATAGGCCGTGTGCCGTTGTTTGCGCATTTTTATATCTCCAACAGTATCAAATAGGGAACTATGGGCACTGTTTGTGCGTACTGTTCAAGGTCAATTGTATTGCATATAGTGCGCAGGCGGTAGCGAAGCATCTTCCCATGACGGGAAAGCTTGGTGGCATTTTCCGCAGGCGACCCACGGAACCGGCAATTTTTTACCGGTCGATTCATAGGTCAGTTTAAAGGAA